>NZ_QWTZ01000007.1:0-46889 GCF_003576505.1 Brevundimonas sp. LPMIX5 | reverse complement strand
GAATCTACTTCAGCACGAAATCCGCCACCGCCTCGACCACGCCGGGCGCCAGCGGCAGGGCGGGGTCCATATAGGTCGCGATATTGGCGGCGCGTTCGACGGGCGCGACCTTCAGGACGTGGTTCACGCCGTCCCAGATCGCCAGCTCGGCGCGCGGCTGGGCGGTCTTCAGCGCTTCGGCGTCGGCGAGCGTCACCTGAATGTCCGTCGTGCCCTGACCGATAAAGAGCGGGCCGTCGTAGGCGGCCGCCAGCTTCGCCGGGTCCAGCGTCAGCCAGGAGATGAGGTAGGGCTGGACCGAGGGGCGGAACAGCGCGGCCAGCGACGCGGGCGGATTGGCGACCGTGCGGCCTGCTTCCAGTTCGGCGACGGCGGCGTAGGCTTCGGTCTTCAGCGGTTCGGGGAGGGCGTTCAGCTGTTCACGCAGCACGACGCCCGCCGGGCGACCGGCGCCGGACAGCAGCACCAGGCCGCAGACCTTATCGCCCTCTCCGTCGGGTTTGGCGGCGACAGAGGCCAAGGCGACCAGCGCGCCCTCGCTGTGGCCAATCAGCCAGGCGCAGGGGCGGCCCGTCTTCGCCGCCGCCTCGGCCGCCCACGTGCGGGCGTCCTCGGCATAGGTTGAGAAGCGCAGGTCGGCTTCGGAGGGACCAGCGGCGGCGCTCTCGCCGATGCCGCGCTTGTCGATGCGGACAGTGGCGACGCCGCGCTCGGCCAGGCCTTCGGCCAGCAGGCGATAGGTCGCGGCCTGAATGCCGAACTGCGGGCTGTTCCCGTCGCGATCGGTCGGCCCCGAGCCGGGTATGATGACGGCGGCGGCGCGCGTCTGGCCTTCGGGCGACAGCAGGGTTCCGTGCAGCGGCGCGGGGCTGGATGGCAGCTCGACCGGCGTCGAAACCGGTGAGAGCAGCAAGGCGGCGGCGAGGGTCAGCATGCTTGTCTCCGTCGTCGGATGGGCAGGGGTCAGAAAGGTTGTCGGTCGGGATCGGCGCGCCACACGCGCCAGCTTTCAAACACCGACCAGGCGGCGGCGATCAGAGCGCCGGTGATCAGGGCGCTGAACCCCAGGGGCTGGGGCGCGATCGGCGCAGCGATCAGGCCGACCAGGCCGAGGCCGAACATCAGCCGTCCGGCCAGGCGGTTGGAGCGTTCCCACGCCAGCTTGCTCTTATAGTTCCACGGGGTGCGCACCCCGACAGCCACATTGGGGCCGACGCGGCCGAGGAAGGCGCCGACCGCCAGCAACAGCAGAGCCGTCACGGCCATATGCGCACCCTGACTTGGCGGGGCCTTGCTGAACAGAGGAAAGGCGATCAGGCCGATGCAGCCCGCGAAGGCCAGCAGGCTGACCAACTGGGCGCTCTTGAGGCTGCGTCGGCGCGCGGGATCGGCCTGAGCCAGCCGCGCGTAAAGGCTGCATCCGCCGACGGTTGCGGCGGCGGCGACGCCGAGGCCGCCGATCATCCATGCGACCTGGCCACGCGGCGCCCAGCCGTCGGCTTCTCCCGCCAGGTTGAAATGGATGGGGATCGGCGTCGTCGGGCCTGCGGTTCCGACCCAGATGGCGAGGGAGGCGACGGCGCCGATCAGAATGATCGAGGCCAGATCCAGGGCGTCCAGTTTCACTCTAGTCATGACGGTCCTCCTCCTTTGTTTCGCCCGTCCCGCTCAGGTCCATCAGGAAGGCCAGGGCCTCCTCGACGGCTGAAATCTCCAGCCGATAGCGGATCGACTGGCCGTCGCGCTCGGTGCTGACCAGTTCAGCCTCCTTCAGCGCATTCAGATGGCCGGTGATGGTCGGCCAACTCATGTCGAAAGCGGCGGCGATGTCGCCGGACGCAAGCGGCCCCTTGCGCAGCATGGCGAGGATGCGCCGTCGCACCGGATGGGACAGGGCCTTGAACAGGCTGTTCATAGGTAGGAAGCTAATTAGGAAACATGCTAAATGCAACCGCCGTTCTTCCGGGTCGGCTGGTCTTCATCACGGCCACGGCCTATGGCTGAGGTCGGTTCAGAAGCTGCGAGTGTTCTCATGGAAATCCGCGATCAGATCGTTCTCATCACCGGCGGCGCGCGCGGCGTGGGCGCGGCGGCGGCGCGGGCCTTTGCGGGGCAGGGCGCGCGGGTGGCGATCAACTGGCGCAACAGCGGCGAGCGGGCCGAGGCGCTGGCGGCTGAACTGGGCGAGCGGGCGCTGGCCGTTCAGGCCGATGTGACGGACCGCGCAGGCGTCGACGCCATGGTCGCGAAGGTTGAGGCGCATTTCGGCGGGGCGGTCAGCACCGTGGTCAACAATGCGCTGGACTACAGTTTCAACGGCGACGCCCGCGCCCAGATGGCGGACATTCCGTGGGAAGACATGGAGCGTCAGTTCGCCACCGTGATCCGGGGCGCCCTGAACGTCATTCAGGCGACGGCGCCCGGCATGGGGGCGCAAGGCTTTGGCCGGGTGGTCAACATCGGCACGAACCTGTTCCAGAATCCGGTGGTGCCCTATCACGACTACACCGCAGCCAAGGCCGCCCTGCTCAGCCTGACGCGGACGGCGGCGGGCGATATGGGACCGTCGGGGGTCACCGTCAACATGATCTCGGGCGGCCTGCTGCGGACGACCGACGCCAGCGCTGCGACGCCTGAAGCCGTGTTCGACCTGATCGCCAGCATGACGCCGCTGCGGTCGGTGACGACGCCGGAAGAGTTCGCCGATGCGGCCCTCTTCTTCGCCTCGCCGTGGAGCCGGGCGGTGACGGGACAGAATCTGGTGGTCGACGGTGGGCTGGTGCGGGATTAAATCGGCCCGACAGTAAAGCCTCAAGGACGGACATCATGAGCGGCGTCATTCTGATTACCGGAGCCACCTCGGGCATCGGCCGGGCGGCGGCGCGCCGTTTTGCGGGGGCGGGCTGGAAGGTGATCGCTACCGGGCGCCGTCAGGAGCGTCTGGACGAACTGGTCGCCGAACTGGGCGCGGATCGGGTCTATGCGGCCCCCTTCGACATGCGGGACGAGGCCGCCATCGACGCGGCGCTGGACGCCCTGCCTGAAGGCTTTCGCGATATCGACGTGCTGATCAACAACGCCGGTCTGGCGCTGGGCACGGCGACGGCGCAAGAGGCTGACCTGGCCCAGTGGCGCCAGATGATCGACACCAACATCACCGGCCTGGTGATGCTGACGCACCGCCTGCTGCCGCGCCTGATTGAGCGCAAGGGGGCGATCCTGAACATCAGTTCGGTGGCGGCGACCTATCCCTATAAGGGCGGCAACGCCTATGGCGGGACCAAGGCCTTCGTGCGCCAGTTCTCGCTGGGGCTGCGCTCGGACCTGCACGGGACGGGGGTGCGCGTCACCTCCATCGAGCCGGGCATGGCCGAAACGGAGTTCACCCTGGTCCGCACCGGCGGCGATCAGGCGGCGTCGGACGCCCTGTATGGCGGCGCCCAGCCTATGACCGGCGAGGACATCGCCGAGACCCTGTTCTGGGTCGCCACCCTGCCGGCGCATCTGAACATCAATGCGCTGGAGCTGATGCCGGTCAGCCAGTCCTTCGCCGGTTTTCAGGTGGCGCGCGCCTAAGCGCCTTTTCGCCTTGCGCCGGGCCGCCAAGGGGGCCTCTCCTGCCCGCGCGGCGGCGGCAGGAGAGGCCGCGCATCAGGCGCGCGCGGCCTGGCTGCGGGCGGACGGAAGCCGCAGATAGGCCTCCAGCGAGTCATCGAACGCCTTCATCCACGGCACATGGTGACGCGCCGCCAGCGTGCCGGTCAGGACCGAGCGATAGCATTTGTCGCGATAGCCCATGATGTCGGCCTTCTTGTCCTTCTTCCACTGCAGGAAGATCCTGTTGATGTTGTCGATATCAAGATCAGGATAGTCGGTCTGGGCGATCAGGCGCTTGATGTATTCGCCCTGATACTCAAAGGCCTCTTCATCCGTGCGGATGGCGACCTCCTTCTCGCGCCACTGGTCGTTGGCGGCCTCCATGTCCGCGCGTGACGGCAGCTGGATCCGGTCCATGATGATGTCGCGCGTCAGCCAGGCCTGGGCGTCGAACATGTTGAAGCTGTACCAGAGGTCCTGCATCCCCAGGTAGAAGAGCTTCGGGTTCGGCGTGAAGGCCACGCCCTCATACAGGTTCAGCGGCCACAGACGGTTGCTGGTCTTCAGGCGCAGATCGTCCGGCAGGAACGGGAAGTGGTGCTTGTAGCCGGTGCACAGGATGATGGCGTCGACGTCGCGGCGCGTACCGTCGCTGAAGTGGGCGGTCTTGCCGTCCACGCGCGTCAGACAGGGCTTCTCCTCCCAGCCCTTGGGCCAGTCATAGCCCATCGGCTGACTGCGATAGCTGGTCGTGACCGACCGCGCGCCGTATTTGTAGCACTGCGAACCGATGTCCTCGGCCGAGTAGCTGGAGCCGATCAGCAGCACGTCCTTGCCCTTGAACTCGGCCGCGTCGCGGAAGTCGTGCGCGTGCAGGATACGGCCGGGGAACAGGTCAAAGCCCGGATAGGACGGCGCGTTCGGCGTCGAGAAGTGGCCGGTGGCGACGATCACATGGTCGAAAGTCTCTGACGTGCGGCGACCGGCGGAATAGTCCTTGGCTGTCACGGTGAACTGCACGGACGCCTTGTCGAAGACCACGTCCTTCACGGCGGTATTGAAGCGGATGTACTGGCGAATGTTCGCCTTCTTCACCCGACCCTGGATGTAGTCCCACAGGACTTCGCGCGGGGGATAGGAGGAGATGGTCTTCTTGAAATGCTCGTCGAAGGTGTAGTCGGCGAACTCGAGACACTCCTTGGGGCCGTTCGACCACAGATAGCGGTACATGCTGCCGTGAACCGGCTCGCCGTTCTCGTCCATGCCGGTGCGCCAAGTGTAGTTCCACATGCCGCCCCAGTCCTTCTGCTTCTCGAAGCAGACGATTTCAGGGATGTCGGCGCCCTCGTCACGGGCGGACTGGAAGGCGCGGAGCAAGGCCAGGCCCGACGGGCCGGCGCCGATGATGGCGATACGTTTTTGCTTGGGCATATTCACTTTGGGCTGATGGGTGACAGGCCCCGTCGCAGGCGGCTCTGCGGCCGCAAAAAATCGGGGCGAAAGAGGGCCGATCGCCAACATTCCCAATATACGGAGTGCGGACATTAAATCGGCGCGCGGAAATATCGCTTAGTCCGAATATCTTAGAGTTTATGCTTGCGGGCTGGAATGATTGCCTCTCCAGTTCTTTATTCGGCAGGCAACACAAGAACAAAAAACGTCACGACGAATATGAACATATATTCGTCGCCGCAATCTTATGTTGTCTCTATAATCGATCGATTATGACGTAATGCTCGATGAATCGCAAATTTAGCCCGGATATATCCGGGTTCGGTCCATGTGCGAGAAACGGTTACAGCGCGCCTTCAGAAACGTCGGCGGCTGCGCTGCGCAAGGGGGCATGACGGTGTCTGCTGCTGCGCTAAATTGGTTTGGCCAGGGGAGCGGGATGGTCGCTGGCGCCCGAAGCCGTAGTATGGGCCGCCATGTCGCGCGTCATCGCATTTGATGAGGGTCTCGCCTATATAGCGACCCTTCCGCCTTTCTTGATGCCTCCCAATAACGCCGATGCACCCAGCGTACAGACTGTCCGTGGCTCCCATGATGGACTGGACCGACCGCAACTGTCGGGCGTTTCACCGCGCGCTGAGCACGCGGGCCCTTCTGTATACGGAGATGGTGACGGCGCCGGCGGTGATCCACGGGGATCGTGACCGTCTGCTGGGCTTCGACGCGGTCGAGCATCCGGTGGCGCTTCAGTTGGGCGGCTCGGATCCGGCTCAGTTGGCCGAGGCGGCGAAGATCGGCGAGGCCTATGGCTATGATGAGATCAATCTCAACGTCGGCTGCCCGTCGGACCGGGTGCAGTCGGGCCGGTTCGGCGCCTGTCTGATGCGCGAGCCGGAGCTGGTGGCCGACTGCATGGCGGCGATCAAGGAAGCCGTCACCGTGCCCGCCACCGTCAAATGCCGCATCGGCGTCGATGATCAGGACCCGCAGGAAAGCCTGTTCGCCACGGTCGACGCCTCGGCGGCGGTGGGGATCACCCACTTTGTCGTCCATGCCCGCAAGGCCTGGCTGAAAGGCCTTTCGCCCAAGGAGAACCGGGACGTGCCGCCGCTGGACTACGCACTGGTGCGTCGGCTGAAGCGCGAGCGGCCGCATCTGACCATCTGCATCAACGGCGGGATCGGCGATCTGGATCAGGCCGAGGCGCATCTGAAGGCTGACGACGGGGTGCAACTGGACGGCGTCATGCTGGGCCGCGCCGCCTATCATGAGCCGGCCCTGCTGGGGCAGGTGGATCGACGCATTTTCGGCGAGGCGACGCCGGACGTGGACGTGTTCGAGGCGCTGGAACGGTATCGACCCTATATGGCCGCGCGGCTGGTCGAAGGCGCCAATCTGGCGAGCATGACCCGCCATATGCTGGGGCTGATGCACGGTCGGGCAGGGGCGCGCGCCTTCCGCCGCATCCTGACCGTCGAGGGGGTGAAATCCGGTGCGGGGCTGGAGGTGGTCGATCGCGCGGTCGAGGCCGTACGTGAGGCCGAGGCGCGCAAGGCCCGTCTGGGCGAGAACGAAGAAGCGGCCTGATCCCTTAGGCGTCACCCTATTTCTTTCGTCATCCTTGGGCTTGACCGGAGGACCCAGCGGCGCCGAAGGCGATCTTTGCTGCAGGCGCGGCGCGTGGAGTTTCGCCCTCCGGGCGCCGCTGGGTCCCCCGGTCGCCCCACGGGCGCCGGAGGATGACGAAAGGTAGGGGAAGGTTGGCGCAACTTCCGGGATGACGCTGGCCAAGGCTGCGGCTATGCCCAAGCCATGAGCGCCCTTCCCCTTTCCGAACTCGCCCTAATGCTCGCCGCGCTTGCTGGGGCTGGCGCGATCGCCGGAGTGATCGGCGGCCTGTTCGGCGTTGGCGGCGGGACGGTGCTTGTCCCAGCACTGTTTTACGCTTTTTCGGTGCTGGGCGTCGGGGGCGAGAGCAATCTGCACGTCGCCATCGGCACCTCGCTTTTGACCATCGTCGCCACCTCGCTGAGGTCCCTGGCCACGCACCGGGCGCACGGGGCGGTGGATGAGACGGTGTTGAAGACCTGGACGCCGTGGGTGGCGTTCGGCGGACTGGTCGGGGCGGCGATTGCGGGCTTCACCTCGATGGAGGGGCTGGCGGTCGTCTACGGCGCCTGCCTGCTGCTGGTCGCGGCGCAGATGGGGCTGATGCCCGAGCGGTTCACGCTCAGAAAAGACCTGCCGACGGGCTGGGGCCGTCGCGGCGTGGGGACAGGCATCGGCCTGTTGTCCGCCATGATGGGCGTGGGCGGGGGTAGTCTGGGCGGCATGACTATGACCCTGTGCGGGCGGCCGATTCATCAGGCGGTGGCGACCGCCTCGGGCTTCGGTCTGGCCATCGGGGCGGCGGCGGCGCTGGGCTTCGCCTTCTTCGGCTGGGATGCGCCGGGGCGGCCGCCGCTGTCGCTGGGTTATGTCAATGTGCCGGCGGCGGTGATCATGGGACTGCTGACGGCGCTGACCGCGCCCTATGGGGCGCGGCTGGCGCACCGGCTGGACCGCAAGATCCTGCGCCGGGCCTTCGCCGTCTATCTGTTGCTGACGGCGTTTTCGGTGGTGCTGAAGGCGCTGTGATCGCGACTAAGTAGATGCCCGCAGGCGGGCGCTAACACTTTGTCGAACAACGGCGGGTTAGGAGCGAGGCTGAACCTCCCTCTGTCTGAGCCGTGAGTCATGCTGCATAACCTGTCCGTACCCAAGAAGCTGATCCTGTCCTTCATGGCCGTGATCGGGGCTTGCGGGGCGGCGACCTTGATCGTCCTGTGGTGCGTGGCGTCCCTGCAGCGCGCCGACGCGGCGGACCTGACCTCGCGCGAGGTGTTGAAGGCGTCCGACCGCCTGCTGGCCGCCGCTGTCGAGCAGCAGAACGCCATGCGCGGCTATGTCCTGACCGGAGATCCGGCCGTGCTGGAACAGTACGAAGCGGGACGGCGCGACTTGCCTGTTCGCCTGGCCGATCTGGCGGCTTCTGACATCAAGGGCGTCTATGGGCAGGAGCAGGCGCAGATTCGCGCCGCCGCCGCCGCCTTTCAGGAGCAGGCTCAGGCGACTATGGCTGAGGCTCGCGATCCGGCCGCTCGCGGCGCGGCTCTGGCCCAGGTCGGACAGGTGGCCAAGCTGACCGATATCCGTACGGCCGTCGCCGCCATCCGCGCCAAGGAAGCCGCAGAGGCAGAGGTCGTCGGCCGGGCCAAATCCGGCGCCTTTGTTCAGGCCTATGTCTCCTTCGCTATCGGCGGGGTGCTGGCTCTGGCCATCGCCGTGGGCGCCGCCCTGTGGCTCATCGGCGCCCTCAGCCGCCCGGTCGAGGCGATGACCCGCGCCATGAGCCGCCTGGCCGATGGCGATCTGAATGTCGCCATCCCGGCGGTGGGGCGCCGCGACGAGATCGGTCGGATGGCCGACGCCGTCCTGACCTTCAAACAGAACGCTGAGGAGAAGGTGCGGCTGGAAGCCGAGGCCGAAACAGCGCGCCTCGCGTCGGAGATTGAGCGTCAGGAGCAGGCCGCCCGCGACGCCGAGGCCGCCCGCCAGCAGGCCCAGGTCGTCGACGGCGTGGCCAGGGGGCTTGAGCGTCTGTCGGGCGGCCAGTTGGCCTTCCGTCTCAACGACCCGTTCGCGCCGGAATATGAAGGCCTGCGCGCCGACTTCAACGCGGCGATGGACAAGCTGCAAGGCGTGATGCGGGTCATCGTTGAACGCGCCGCCGCCATCGGCGCCAGCGCCCGCGAGATTTCGCAAGCCTCCGACGACCTGTCGCGTCGCACTGAACAGCAGGCCGCCAGCCTGGAAGAGACGGCGGCGGCCCTTGAGCAGATCACCGCCACCGTGGCCCGTTCGGCCGAGGGCGCGATCGAGGCGGGGGGCGTAGTGCGCGGCGCCCGGTCCGAAGCCGTCGAAGGACAGGCCGTGGTCGGCCGCGCCATCGCCGCCATGGGCGCCATCGAGCAGTCGTCCAACCAGATCAGCGCCATCATCGGCGTGATCGATGAGATCGCCTTCCAGACCAATCTGCTGGCGCTGAACGCCGGTGTGGAGGCGGCGCGGGCAGGCGACGCCGGGCGCGGCTTTGCGGTCGTGGCGTCCGAGGTGCGGGCGCTGGCCCAGCGCTCGGCCTCGGCGGCCAAGGAAATCAAGACGCTGATTTCGGAATCCGGCCGTCAGGTCGGGGCGGGGGTGGCTCTGGTCGGCGATACCGGCCAGGCGCTGGAGCGGATCGCCGGTCAGATCGAACGCCTGACCCTGATCGCTGAAGAGATCGCCGCCTCGTCGCAGGAACAGTCCAGCGGCCTGCAACAGGTCAATATCGCCGTGACCCAGATGGATCAGGTCACGCAGCAGAACGCGGCCATGGTCGAACAGTCGACCGCCGCCAGCCATGCTCTGGCCTCCGACGCGGTCGAGCTGGACCGGATGATGGGGCAGTTTGCGTTGGATGATGCGCGCGATCTGGACGCACGCGGGCGGATGGAGGCCCTGGCGCGGGCGGTGGCTTAAGCGCTGGATTCTCCCTCCCCATGAAGGGGAGGAGAATCGTGTGCCTGTATTACGCCGCCGCCTTCAGCGTCACCGTATCCAGCGCCTGAATCAGGTCAGCCAGGACGTCGTCCTGATGCTCCAGTCCGACCGACAGGCGCAACAGCCCGTCGGTGATGCCTGCCGTCACGCGGGCTTCGGGCGTCATGGCGGCGTGGGTCATGGTGGCCGGGTGGGCGATCAGGCTTTCGACGCCGCCCAGAGATTCGGCGAGGGTGAAGATTTCCAGCTGCTCGATCACCTGGCGCACGGCTTCGGTCCCGCCGGTCAGCTCGAAGCTGAGCATGGCGCCCGGCCCGGACTGCTGGCGCGACGCCAGTGCATGGCCGGGGTGGCTGGTCAGGCCCGGATAGTGGACCGCCTTGACCGCGGGGTGCTGCTGCAGCGCTGCGGCCACGGCGCCCGCCGTCGCCTGCTGGCGCTCGATGCGGGTGAACAGGGTCCGAAGGCCGCGCAGGGTCTGATAGGCGTCGAACGGCGAGCCGGTGACGCCAAGGCAGTTGGCCCACCAGGCCAACTGTTCATGATCGGCCGGATCGGCCGCGACCACGGCGCCGCCGACCACGTCGGAATGGCCGTTGATGTATTTGGTGGTCGAGTGGACCACAATGTCGGCGCCCAGCTCCAACGGCCGTTGCAGGGCGGGCGACAGGAAGGTGTTGTCGCACACCACCTTGGCCCCCACGGCGTGGGCGCGGCGACAGACCTCGGCGATGTCGGTGACGCGCAGCAGGGGGTTGGACGGCGTCTCGACCAGCACCAGCTTGCAGCCGTCGGCCAGCGCCGTATCCAGCGCCGCGCTGTCGTTCTGATCGACGAAGGCGACGCGGAAGTGGCCCTTTTTCGCGCGGGCGGTCAGCAGGCGGTGGGTGCCGCCGTAGCAGTCGTGCGGCGCGATCAGCAGGTCGCCGGGTTCCAGCAGGCTGAGCGGCAGGTCGACCGCCGCCATGCCGGTGGCGGTGATGACGGCCCCGGCGCCGCCTTCCAACTCGGCCAGCGTCTCGGCCAGCACGTCGCGGGTCGGATTGCCCGAGCGCGAATAGTCGTATTTGCGCGGTTGGCCGAAGGCGGCGAAGGAATAGTTGGACGACAGATACAGAGCCGGCATGACCGCGCCGTGGGCCGTGTCCGTATCGACGCCCGAGCGGGCGGCGATGGTGCGGGGATCAGCGGGACGGGCGCGGCTCATTGGTCGATATCCTTCAATACGGAAGTCAGAATTTCAGCGACCAGTCTGTCTTCCTTCAGGAAGGCGTCGTGGCCGTAGACGGAAGCGTGTTGTTCGAAGCGCCAGAGGTTGGGCAGACGGTCGGCCAGCTCCCTCATGTCGTCGATGGGGCACAGGCGATCGGTGGTGAAGCCGACCAGGGTGACGGGGGCGCTGATCGCCTCGGGCTCGACGCGGTGGCGGTCGATGGAGTCGGACAGGGTCAGCCAGCGGGCGGGGGTGGTGCGGTCGCGATAGGCCCGCCCGCGCGCCGTCAGATAGTCGCACACCGGATAGGCCTGGCCCGCATGGCTTGGGGCCTCCGAATCGAAGCGGTCGCCGAACTCTTCCTGGGTGCGATAGGTGGTCATGGCCAGTTCGCGCGCCAGGCCGACGGCCTGATCGATGCGACCGGTCTCAAGGCCCAGTTGCAGGATGCGGCGCTGAATGCCGCGCCAGGCGGTGGCCAGCGGATGAGGGCGGTGGGCGGCGGACACCACCACCAGTTGCTCGGCCCAGTCAGGGAACAGCTCGCCGAAGGCCAGGGCGATCATGCCGCCGTAGGAACAGCCGATGAAGGCGGCGACCTTGTCCACGCCCAGATGGTCCAGCAGATGGGCCAGCAGCCGCGCCTGATCCTGGGTGGTGATGGTCAGCGGCGTCTTCGGCTCCGTCACGCCGTCGCCGAATTCCGGTGCGAAATCAAAGGCCAGGACGCGAAATCGGGTCAGATCGATCGGCGCGCGCACGCCAACGGCGCCGGACCACCAGCCCAGTCCCTTGGTCTCGGTGCGATGGACGTAACGGTCGGCGGAAATCCCGCCCGCGACCACGATCAGGGGGGCGCCCGGCTTGCCGTGCAGGCGGCCGATGACCTGTTTCTGGGTCAGGGTTCCGCCGAAATCGAGCTCGAAACCGTCCGGGATCGGAACCACGACGTCATGGGCGCCCTCGCGTTGCAGCAGTTTGGACGGGCGGCGTGGGGAAGCCGCCCGACAGGCGGGCTCTTCGGCGGGGGCGGCGGGGTCGATCAGGGCCAGGGTCATTGGTCTCGGTCACTCAGCAGATACGGCTCGCCAAGGAACCCATGCAGTGACAGACCTGTGGCGCGTCGCCTCGTCGACGCTCCACCCATCTCTCGCGGTCCATTCAGGCAAGCCCGAAGAACCCCGCAGGAGTTGGCACCGTTTCGGGCGGAACCCGATGGTTGCCCCGGCGTCAAAGGGCCTAATCCCTCAGCCGGTCTTGATGAGTGAGCTTACGGTGCGGTTGCGAAGAGCGCCGGTCAAGCGAAAAATTTCACCCCGTTTGGGCGAAAGCGCCCCAAGGTGATGGCCAAATGGGCCTGTTGGGGCGATGTCGAGAAAAATTATTTCGATGCGGGGTTGACGCAACGCGGCGCCCTGGCTCACCCTAAGGCACGATTTTCAACCGGACGCCGCCTGTGCCTTACCGCCTCGCCAACATGAAGACGACCATGATCGCCGCCTCGGCGACGGGTCTCTTCGCGTCCATGATTACCACCACCGGTACCACCACCATGCCCTTGCGGGCGGGGACCGGATGATGCGCGCCATTTAGGGCGAGACACGCAGAAAACCGATCACCCGCCCGGACCCCCGGGCGGGTTTTTTATTGCCTCAAATCCACTCTGACCCCGCCGATCTCTCTTAAAAATCCTCCCAGACCCAGCCTTCAGGAAACGTCCATGTCCGCCTCTCTCGCCCTCGTCGCCGATCAGCCCAAACCGGTCGAAGCCCTCGCCCCGGCCGCCGAAGTGGTGGTGCTGAAGTTCGGTTCGTCCGTTCTGCGCGACGCCTCTCAGGCCCCCGCCGTCGCCAGCGAAATCTACAGCCACGTCCGCTCCGGCCGTAAGGTGGTCGCTGTCGTCTCCGCCCTGGCCGGCCAGACCGACAAGCTGCTGTCCGAGGCGCGCAGCCTGGGCCTCGACCACGAGAACGAGCTTCTGCCCGCCTATGTCGTGCTGGGCGAGGAAAAGGCCGCCGCCCTGGTCGCCGTCGCCTGCGACCGTGTGGGGCTGGACGCCATCGGCCTGTCGGTGCGGGAACTGGGCATCGTCGCCGAAGGGCCCAGCCAGCACGCTCGCCCCGTCTGCCTGAAGGGCGATCAACTCCAGCGCGCTCTGGAGGCGCATGAGGTGGTGGTCGTTCCGGGATTCGGCGCGGTCCGGCCCAACGGCCGCGTCGCCCTGCTGGGCCGGGGCGGGTCCGACCTGACGGCGGTGGTGCTTGCGGCCGAGCTGGGGTTGAACCGCGTGCGTCTGGTCAAGGATGTGGACGGCCTTTACGACCGCGATCCGGCGGTCAGCGCGGGGACGCCCCTGCGCTATCGCCGCGCCTCATGGGAGACGGCGCGCCAGGTGGGCGGGGCCCTGGTCCAGCATGACGCCATCGACCTGGCTCAGGCCCGCGCGGTCGAGATCGAAGTGGCCGCCCTGGGCCGCGCCGAGGGTACGGTGGTCGGCGATCGCGGCGCCCCTCCGGGGCCGGTGCAGGCGGCGGCGGCGCTGAAGGTAGCCGTGGCCGGGTGCGGGGTCGTCGGCGGCGGCCTGCTCAGCCGCCTTCTGCCCGACAGCCGTTTTGAAGTCGTCGGCGTCCTGGTTCGTGATCCCAAGAAGCCGCGCGACGTGGCCGCCCCGGCTGAACTGTTCACCAATGACGTGGACGCCCTGCTGGCCAAGAAACCGGACCTGTTGCTGGAAGCCCTGTCCGAGGGCGAGGCGGGTCACGCCCTGATCCGCCGCGCGCTGGAGGCGGGCTGCGACGTGGTCAGCGCCAACAAACAGGCCGTGGCCCGCGATCCCAAAGGGCTGCAGGCCCTGGCAGACGCCAACGCTTGTCGGGTCGCCTGGTCGGCTTCGGTCGGCGGGGGCTCGCCGATGATCGAAACGCTGCGCGCCGCCCGCGCCGCCGGTCCGGTGGTCGGTTTCGAGGCGGTGCTGAACGGCACGGTCAACTTCATGCTGCAGCGTCTGGGCGAGGGGGCGACCTTCTCCGACGCCCTGGCCGACGCCCGCGCCGCCGGTTTCGCCGAGGAGGACCCGTCCTCGGACCTGGAAGGCTTCGACGCCGAGGCCAAGGTCAAACTGCTGTCGTTCGAGGCCTTCGGCCGTTCGCCCGAGGCCCTGCCGCGCGACGTGCTGGCCGCCGAAACCCCGCTGGGCGACGCGCCGGTGCGCCAGATCGGCGCCTGTTTCGACCGCGACGGCGAACTGAACGCCTATGTCCGCCTTGACGGCGAACTTCAGGACGCGCTCTTCCTGTCGCTGAACGGAGAGCGCAACGCCTTGAAAGTCTATGGTCAGGACGGCCGGGTGTGGACGTGCAAGGGGCGCGGCGCCGGGCGCTGGGCCACGACCGAGAGCGTTCTGGCCGATGTGGCCGACGTCATGCGCGCCCGGCGCGCCGCTGCGGAGCTTGTCTAGTCATGGCCGTCTTCACGCCCGTCACGCCGCAACAGGCCGACGACTATCTCATGCGCTACCCTCTCGGCGGGTTGGTCGAACTGACCCCGATCGCCGAGGGGGTCGAGAACACCAACTATCGTCTGGTGACGGATCAGGGGGCCTACGTCCTGACCCTGTTCGAGGGGCGGACCGAGGCCTCGGCCCTGCCGTTCTGCCTCGGTCTGACCGGGCGGCTGGCGGCGCAGGGCTTTCCTACGCCCGCGCCGGTGGCGGATCGCGAGGGCTTGGTGATCGGCCGGCTGAACAATCGCGCCGCCGCCATCGTCGAATGGACGCTGGGCGCCTGGAAGCGTCAGCCGACGGACAAGGATCAGTATCGCGCCGGTCAGGTTCTGGCCCTGCTGCATCTGGACGCCGCCGACTATGACGGGGTGCGCGAGAACCCGGTCGGGCCGCGCGCCTGGGCCGATCTGGCCGCGCGCTGCGACACGGTCGCGGCGGGCGAGGATCGCCGGATGCTGGAGCAGATGCAGCGCCTGCTGCCCGATCTGGCCCGACCGTGGAGCGACCCGTCGCTGCCGCGCGGCCCGATCCATGCCGACTACTTCCCCGATAACGTCCTGTTCGCGACGAACGAGCATGGGGCGACCGACGTGGGCGGCGTGATCGACTTCTATTTCGCCTGCGTCGACGTGCTGGCCTATGACCTGGCCATCGCGCTCAGCGCCTGGGGGTTCGACGCCGAGGGGCGGCCCATGCCGTCGGCCCTGCGCGCCTTCCAGAAGGGCTATGAGTCGGTGCGGCCCCTGTCGGACGCCGAGCGTCAGGCCCTGCCGGAACTCGGTGCGGCGGCGGCGGTGCGCTTCACCCTGACGCGCCTGCATGACCGCCTGTTCCACGACCCGGCCAATCTGGTCACGCCCAAGGATCCGACACCCTTCTTCCGGCGGCTGGACTACTGGAAGGTGGCCGAACCGGCCTGAAACCTGAGCGATCAAGGCGGCCTCTTCATGCGAAGGGGCCGCTTTTTCATTCCCGCCTGTGAAGCAGGACAAGGCGCCGCAACCGGGAACAAGCTTGGCGGCCCATGCGCTCCCTCTACATCTCAGAATGGAGGACAGCATGACCGCAGCCGACAAGAACCGCGCCCTGGACCGTAATGAGACGGAGTGGGTCGAGATGAGCCGTGCGGCGGCGCACCTGACCGATGCTCAACTGACTGACCTTCTGCGACGACTGCGCGAGCGGCGCGACCGCGCCCAACGCATGATCCGCACCCGCACCCGTCAGGCCAGCCGCGAGGGACAGGCCAATATCGACACGGGCGCGCGTGAAAAGAAGGCGCAACTGGCCGAGGCGATCGAGCGCGCAGCTGAGGAACAGAAGCGTCGCCGGGCATCGACCTCAGCAACCCGCAATCTGAAGGCCGCCGTCGCGCGCAAGGCCGAACAGACGCATGACGGCATCCCTGACAACCGCACGGCCCACACCGACCCCGCCGACACCCCCAACGACAAGATCGCTCCATCCGGCGCTCTTCACGCCGAAGGGATGAGGGCCGCCATCAGCCGCTCGACCGGCGACCGTTGAGCCAGAGTCTTTAGAGAGGGAGCGTCAGCTCGCCTTCGCAAACCCCTTCACCGCCGTCAGCGCCGCCTCGGGCGTGTTCTCGATCACCGTCAGGCGTTCGGGGCGGTCGCCCAGTGCGCGGATGACGGGGGCCGGTTCCGGCTCGACGCCGATGACGTCAGAGACGAAGGCGCCGAACTTGGACGGATGGGCGGTGGACAGGGCGACGATCGGCGCGCCGTTGCGGTCCAGGCGGCGCGCGGCGGCCAGGGCGACCGCCGTGTGCGGACAGACGACGCGGTCCCAGGCGGCGTGGGCGTGGGCGATCTCGGCCTTGGTCGTAGCCTCATCGACCGAGATAGCCGACACCTCGGCGCGCAGGGCCGCCAGCAGGTCGGCGGGCAGGGTGACAGAGCCTTCGCGCGCAAAGGTTTCGAACACGGCGCGGGTCGCCTCGGCGTCGCGGCCGGAGGCTTCATAGACCAGACGTTCAAAGTTTGACGGCGCCTGCACGTCCATCGACACGCTGCCGCTCTCGACCGCCGGGCGGCGGGCGTAGACGCCGTCGTTGATGGCGCGGGCCAGGGCGTCGTTCTGGTTGACGGCGGCGACGAAACCGGCGGCGGGCAGGCCCATCTTCCTGGCGGCGATCCCGGCGAAGGCGTCGCCGAAATTGCCGGTCGGCACCACGAAGGTCGCCGCCTGGCCCAGCTGGGCCGTGGCCGAGACGTAATAGGGAATCTGGCCCGCCAGTCGGCCCCAGTTGATCGAGTTGACCGAGGACAGGCGGCCTTGTTCGCGTAAGCGTTCCTCGGCCAGCAGCCCCTTCACCAGACGCTGGCAGTCGTCGAAGTCGCCGCGCACGGCCAGGTTCAGGACGTTGTCGGCCTCGACTGTCGTCATCTGCTTGCGCTGCACCGGCGACACGCGGTCCAGCGGGTGCAGGACGATCAGCTTGATGCGTTCGGCGCCCGCGAAGGCGCGCACGGCGGCGGCGCCGGTGTCGCCGCTGGTGGCGGTCAGCAGGGTCAGGGTCTCGCCCGTCGCGGCCAGGGCCTCGTCCGACAGGGCGGCGACCAGCTGCATCGCCAGATCCTTGAACGCCGCCGTCGGGCCGTGGAACAGCTCAAGTACGAACAGGCCCGGCTCCAGCTCGACCAGCGGCGTCACCAGCGGATGGTCGAAGCCCTTGGTCAGACGGTCCAACGCACGATCCAGCGCGCCCGCAGGCAGGTCGTCGCCGATAAAGGGCGCCATCGCCGCCTTGGCGATCTCGGCGTAGCTGCGTCCCGGCCGGGTGGCGTCGACCGGCAGGGCGGGCCAGGCCTGCGGCATGTAGAGGCCGCCGTCCGGCGCGATTCCGCGCAGCAGGGCGTCCGAAAAACGGGTCGGAGCGGCGTCGCCGCGCGTCGAGATGTAGCGGTCAGCTGAATTCGTCATATCGGGGTCGTTTCTAGCCGCCGTTGGTCGCTTCGTCATGATTATTTTGCGTATGCGAAGGGAAAGTTCGCCAGATGACGCAACAACCTGGTTGCGACTAGGCGATCAGCGCGCCTTGCCCCGTCGCGATCGCTATCTCGAGGGAAAAGGGCTGGCGTCGGAGCCCCGCCCGGTTCATGTCAGGCCGATGAACCGCCGCTCCCTTTTCATTCGCGCCGGAGCCGCCGTCGCCGCCGTCGGCGGCGGATTGTGGCTCAAGGATCATGTGCTGTGGCGACGTCCCGGCGTGACCTTCGGCGCCGACGGAAGCAGCGGCTGGCTTCAGTTCGTCGCGCCCCGGACCCTGTTGCCGACCGTGCCGGTACAGCTGGCGGGGCGCGAACTGACGGCGCTGATCGACAGCGGCGCCCAGTATTCGGTGATCGACCGGCGGCTGGTGGCCGAGCTGGGGCTGGATCGTTTCTTCGACATGCCGCTGATCGCCTATGGGGTGGATGGGCGCGCCCAGATGGGCCGAGGCGTGACGCTGGATCTGACGTTCGGCGAGGCGCGCATCGACCGCCTGCGTGCAGGAATTCTGGACCTCGGGCCTCTGTCGGAAGAGGAGGGGCTGGGGGCGCCGCTGATCCTAGGGCAGGACCTGCTGATGCAGGCGGGGCTGGAGATGGACCTGCGACGACGGCGGTTGCGTCTGTTCCGCAAGGCGCAGACGGAGCTGTCGCCGGCCTATCGCGCCATGCCCGTGCGGCGGGCCGGTACGTCCCTGATCGCCGATACGGTCGTGGAGGGCGTCAGGGTGCAGGCCGTGCTTGATACCGGCTCTTCCGCCCTTCTGGCCGTGAGCGAAGGCGTCGCGCAGTCGGCGGGCCTGCTGGACGGCCGCCCGGAACGGGAAGGGTCAAGCATCGTTCTGGGCGGGGTGGCCAGGGCGCGTCTGGTTGAGGCGAAGAGCGTGGCTTTGGGGTCGGAAACCTGGCGCGACGTGACGATAGCGGTCTACGCCGATCGGGCGCTGCCCAACTACCCGGACGCCCTGTTGGGCATGGAGGCGTTCGCAGGGCGCGATATTATTCTCAACCTTGGCGACGGACAGCTGCACCTCGCGCCGTTGATGGATGTGACCATTGTTTAGCTTTGACGGGTTTGCGCAGGCAGAATCCGTTTCGTCCACGGCCTGAAGGGGGATAAGCGGCCCGCATGAGCGCCCCGCCGTCCATGATGTCCGTATCGCCAGGTCAAAGGCTGGAAAGCCTGGACCTGCTGCGCGGCTTCGCCCTGTGCGGCATCCTGCTGGTCAATATCATGATGATGGGCGGCGCCTGGGACCAGTATCATCCGGACCTGCCGCCGACGCTGGCCAATCCGGACTGGTCGGCGTGGATCATCCAGCATCTGTTCGTGCAGGGGTCGATGCGGGGTCTGTTCACCCTGCTGTTCGGCGCCGGCATGCTGCTGATCACCCTGCGCGGCGAAGACGGACGCGGGACGATTCAGGCGGCGGACGTGTACTTTCGACGTTGCATCGCCCTGCTGGCGCTGGGCGTGTTCAACGCCACGGCCCTGCTGTTTCCGGGGGACATTCTCTATGTCTATGGCCTGTCGGGATTTCTGCTGTTTGTTTTCCGCATGGCCCGCCCGCGCACTCTGATCGCCCTGTCGGCGGCGCTTCTGCTGCTGTTGACGGCTGAGTCGGCCGTGGTCGGCGCCTATCAGACGATTGAAGCGCGCCGCGGGGCCGAACTGGCGTTGCAGGTTGAGGCCGGAGCGTCCCTGTCGGCCGAAGACGCCGAGGCCCTGAAGGCGCATAGCCGCGCCCAGGAGGCGCAGAGCCTGTCGCCGGAGGCTGTCGCCGAAGAAGTCGCCGTGCGCACCGGCGGCGTCGCAGGCCTGCTGAAGTGGAGCGTGCGGACTTGGCTGGACTATGCGGCGTCCAGCTACACCATCACCCTGGTCATTGAATCGGTCGCCTTCATGCTGTTGGGCATGGCGCTGTTCAAGCTGGGCGTGCTGGGCGGGGCGCGTTCGCTGGGTTTCTATCTGGCGCTGACGGCTTGTGGTTATGGCGTGGGGCTGGCGGTCAACGGCGGGCAGGCGGTGGTGCTGTGGCTGAGCCAGTTTTCGTCCGAGTCCTGGGCGACGCAGAGCAGCTATGAACTGGGCCGATGCGCCATGACCCTGGGTCACGTCGGCCTGCTGCTCTCATTGTGGAAGATGAACGCCCTGGGGTTTGTCGGGCGGGCGTTGCGCAATCTGGGACGGATGGCCCTGACCAACTATCTGGGACAGTCGGCGATCGCGGCCCTGTTGTTCTATGGCCTGAACCTGTGGGGCAGGCTGGACTGGTGGGGCCTGTGGGGCGTCGCGCTCGGCATCTGGGTGGTTCAGATGACGTTCAGCGCGCTGTGGCTGCGCGCCTTCAACATGGGACCGCTGGAGTGGGCCCTGCGGTGGTTCGCCTATGGGCGGCCTTCGCAGCTGAAGCGCGCGAAGGCCGCCTGATCCGCTCGGTTTAAAGCTGGGAGAAGGTGTCGCAGGCGGCCGGATCGCCGGTCTGATAGCCGCGCTGCAGCCACTCGACCCGCTGGGCCGAGGAGCCGTGGGTGAAGCTTTCGGGCGAGACGCGCCCGCCGCCGCGCCGCTGCAGGGTATCGTCGCCGATGGCCTGGGCCGTCTTCATGCCCTCTTCCAGATCGCCCGGCTCCAGCGCCACCTCGCCGTTCGACACGGCGGCGGCGTTGCTGGCCCAGACCCCGGCGTAACAGTCGGCCTGAAGCTCCAGCGCGACGGAATAGCGGTTGCCCTCGGCCTGTGACCGCGCCGCCTGCTGGGCGCGCTGCACCTGCTGGCTGGCGCCGGTCAGGGTCTGGACGTGGTGGCCGAACTCATGCGCGATAACATAGGCCTTGGCGAAGTCGGCGCCGGACGCGCCCAGTTTGCTCTCCATCTCGCGCCAGAAGCTGAGGTCCAGATAGACCTTCTGATCCGCCGGACAGTAGAACGGCCCCATCGCCGCCTGGCCATAGCCGCAGCCGGTCTGGGTGCCCTGTTCGTAAAGGACGGTGGTGGGCGCGGTGTAGCCCTTCAGCTTGGTCTTCCACACGTCGTTGATGTTGGAGCCGACGACCTCGACGAACTGGCCGTCCTGATCCTCGGGGGAGCCCATCTGGCCCTGCTGTTCGGCCTGACCGGCGCCGCCGAATTGGCTGGCCAGCTGTTGGGTGGTGTTGGGGTCGATGCCGAAGACGAAATAGCCGATCGCCGCCAGCACCAGCACGCCGATGCCGCCGCCCGCGACCGCGCCGCCGCCCATGCCGCGCCGATCCTCAACCCCGCCGCCGCGCCGTCCGCCCTGCCAACGCATCTGCTGCTCTCCGCTGTGCTGTCTGTTCCGAAGCTAGGCTGAAACGCAGGGGCAGGTGAAGAGATGCAAATGTAACGCGTCGTGGGCTGCGACGGGCGTTAGTGCGGCGGTCGGTTCAGCCAGGCGTCGATCTCGGCCACGCCGGGAGCATTCTGATCGGCAGGAGCGGGCCGAGGCGTCGGTCGCGGCGCATAGGGCGTCGAAGGAGGCGCAGCGGGCGCAGGCGCGCGTGCGGCTTCAAGCTGGCGAACCGTGCGCTCCGTCTGCAGCCTCATGCGGGCGGCGTCGGCCTCGCGCTGGTCGGCCTGAAGACGCAGCCGCTCCATCGCCTGATTATGCTGTTCGGCGCGCGCGACGTTGGGATCGTATCCGGCAGGCGGCGGACCGGGCCAGC
This sequence comes from Brevundimonas sp. LPMIX5, assembly GCF_003576505.1. Taxonomy (NCBI): domain Bacteria; kingdom Pseudomonadati; phylum Pseudomonadota; class Alphaproteobacteria; order Caulobacterales; family Caulobacteraceae; genus Brevundimonas; species Brevundimonas sp. LPMIX5. The sequence goes on along the minus strand of NZ_QWTZ01000007.1, from coordinate 25,843 downwards.
CCGGCCAGGTCTGGGCGCTAGCCGTCAGCGGAACGGCGACGAACAGCAGGATCAGGAACGCCAGACGCTTCATGTCGATAAAGATGGGCGCCCGACGCCCCGCCGCCAAGCGGGGCGGTTCTGCGATGTCAGATCGAGAAGCTGACGCCGCAGCCGCAGCTGGAGGCGGCGTTGGGGTTGCGAATCACAAACTGGGCGCCCGCCAGTTCGTCCACGAAGGCCACTTCGGAATCCTTCAGGAAGGGTACGGACACCGGGTCGATGACCACGGCCTGACCGTCGCGGCGCACCACCAGATCGTCCGCCTCGGGGCCGTCGACCAGCTCAAAGCGATACTGAAAGCCCGAGCAGCCCCCGCCGTCGACGGCGACACGCAGCAGCACCGGCTTGCCCTCAGCCTCGGACAGCCTGGCCAAGCGGCGCGCGCCGCTTTCAGACAAGGTGATGCCTTCGGGCGAACGGGGCGCGATCGACAGCGACAGGTCGCGGGCTGATTCTGTAGATTGGACGGTGCTCACAGCCCTCTATATGAGGGTCTGACAGGCGTTCGCAAAGGCCTGTCGCCATCACGAAGTCCTGCCGCCTCCCCAAAAGGCCTGACGATTTGAGCCAGACCCGCGCTTCCTACGCCGAAAACCACGCCGCCAGTCGCGGTCGTCATGTCTTCGAGCCCGCCAGCCGCACCCGCACCGCCTTCGCCCGCGACCGCGACCGCATCATCCACGCCACCGCCTTCCGACGCCTGAAGGAGAAGACGCAGGTCTTTGTGGCGCATGAGGGCGACCACTATCGCACCCGGCTGACGCACAGTCTTGAGGTGGCGCAGATCGCCCGATCGCTGGCCCACGCCCTGCGGTTGGACGACGATCTGGCCGAGACGGTCGCCCTGGCCCACGATCTGGGACACCCGCCGTTCAGCCATGCGGGCGAGGACGAACTGCACGAACAGATGAAGGCGTTCGGCGGCTTCGACCACAACGTCCAGAGCTTCCGCGTCGTGACCGAGCTGGAAACCCGCTATCCCGGCTTCACCGGCCTGAACCTGAGCTGGGAGACGGTCGAGGGCGTGGTCAAGCACAACGGTCCGGTGGCGCATCTGCTGTCGGACCCGGCGTGGAAGGCGGTCGCCGCCTATGCGCCGGGCGGGGCGGCCGACTGGGACCTGCGGCTTGGCACCTTCGCCTCGCTGGAGGCCCAGTGCGCGGCCATCGCCGATGACATCGCCTATAACAACCACGACGTGGACGACGGGGTGCAGGCGGGGCTGTTCAGCCTGTCCGACCTGTCCGACGTGCCCCTGATCGGACGCTGCATCGCCAGCGCGCGCGGCGACTGGCCCGATATCGACGAGCGGATGCTGCGACTGGAGGCCGTGCGCCGGATGATCGGCGTCATGGTCGATGACGTCCTGGTCGAGACCGAGGCCCGTCTGGCCAGACACAAGATCGAGACAGTCGAGGACGTGCGTAACGCGCCCGAGACTCTGGTGCAGTTCTCATCTGGCATGATGGCGGAGCTGGCCGTTCTGCGCCGCTTCCTGTTCGAGCGGATGTATCGCCATTATCGCGTCAACCGCACCCGCAGTCAGGCGCGCCGTGTGCTGGCCCAGCTGTTCCAGCTGTTCATGGCCGAGCCGGAGGTGATGCCGCCGGAATGGCAGGCATCGGCCCTGACCGATGACCAGAACGCACGGGCGCGGGCGGTGTGCGATTACATCGCCGGTATGACAGATCGTTACGCTATCGAGGTCCACAGGAAGCTGTTCAGCCTCGACCTCGCCCTCGATCTGTGATTCGAGAAGGGCTTCACGGCGCGTTAGACTGAGCGCCGACGCGCGCCGATTCGCGCGCGTGTCCCACGACCACCAAGGCGCGACCCATGTCCTACGACGACGATCACCGAGGCAATCCTAACGCGGGGCACAACGCTGGCCGCGACCGGGGCGCCTATACCCCGCCGACCGACGACGACCTGCCTTTCACGCGCGGCGGCTATGACCCTCGCCGGGCCCCGGCCGCCAAGTCGCCGCCCATCACCCTGATCATCAGCGCCATCGTCCTGCTGCTGCTGATCGTGGCCGTGGTGGTCTTCTATCGTTCGGGCGTGCGCTCCTCGACGGACGCGCCGCCCGCCGTCGGAACCCCGGTCGAGAGCATGAAGGTCGAGGCGCCGCTGGACGCCCAGCCGATAGACCCGGAAGCCGACATCCGCGTCTATCGCGACGGCGGCGAGCCGAGCGACGCCGCGCCGACCTTCACCCCCGGTCCGGAAGAAGTCCTGCCGCGCCCGGCGCCGACGGCCCCGGCTACGCCGGTCGAGTCCTCGACCCCGCCGCCCGCCGCGCCCGCCCCGGCGACCAAGGCTCCTGCCGCGCCTGCGCTCGTAACGCCCGCTCCGGCGACGAAGGCCCCGGCCCCCGCACCCGCTCCGGCCGCGACGGGCGGATCGTCCGGCGTGCAGATCGGCGCCTTCTCCTCGACCGCCATCGCCGACCGCGAATACGCCGCCGTCGCCGCCCGCTTCGGCCAGTACGCCTCGGGCGCCGAGAAGCGCGTTCAGGAAGTCACCGCCGCCAACGGCTCTACCCTGTACCGCACCACCTTCACCGGCATGAGCCGTGACCGCGCCGTCGCCTTCTGCAATGCGCTGAAGGCTGCGGGCCGCGACTGCATCGTCCGCTAAGGGGCGAGCGCACATGACCTCCGCCGCCATCTACGGCTGTTCCGGCCACAGGCTGACGGCGGAGGAACGCGCGTTCTACGCCGAGGCCAAGCCCTGGGGCTTCATCCTGTTCCGCCGCAATGTTGACAGCCTCGAGCAGGTCAAGGCGCTGGTCTCCGAACTGCGCGACAGCGTGGGCCGAGACGACGCCCCGGTTCTGATCGATCAGGAGGGCGGCCGGGTGCAGCGCCTCGGCCCGCCGCATTGGCCGAAGTATCCGCCCGGCGCCGCCTATCTGAAGGCGACCAACGACCCGGCGGCGGCGCGTGAACTGGTGCGTCTGGGCGCGCGGCTGATCGCTCATGACCTGCGCGAACTGGGCATCACGGTCGACTGCGTGCCGGTGCTGGACGTGCCGGTGCCGGGCGCCCACGACATTATCGGCGACCGCGCCTATGCGCAGGACCCGGCGACCGTGACCCAGCTGGGCCGGGCCGCTGCCGAGGGCCTGCTGGCGGGCGGCGTCCTGCCGATCATCAAGCATATCCCTGGCCACGGCCGCGCCTTCTCGGATAGCCACCACGACCTGCCGGTGGTCGAGACGGCGATCGAGGAACTGGACGCCTGGGACTTCGCCCCGTTCAAGGCGCTGTCGGACATGCCGATGGCGATGACGGCGCACGTGGTCTTCACCGCCGTCGACGCCAAACGCCCGGCCACCACCTCGAAGAAGGCGATCCGCCTGATGCGCGAGCGGCTGGGCTTCTCCGGCCTGATCCTGTCCGACGACCTGTCGATGCAGGCCCTGTCGGGAACCCTGACCGAGCGGGCGGAACAGTCGCTGAAGGCGGGCTGCGACGTGGTGCTCCACTGCAACGGCGACCTGAAGGAGATGGCCGCCGTCGCCGACGGAACGAAGAAGCTGAAAGGCGAGGCCAAGCGCCGCGCCGAGGCCGCGCTGAACCGCATCGTCCGCGCGCCCGAGCCGCTGGATGTCGCCGAGGGCCGGGCCCGGCTGGAGGCGGCGCTGAACGGCCGCTTCGACGCCGCCAAGGGGCCGGACGTCGGCGAGGCGCAAGGGTGATCGCCGGGGAGGGCGCATGAGCGAGGCCTTCCAGCCGAATCTCGACTTCACCGCCGTCGAACAGGTCGAGGCGCAGGAGGCCTTCGTCGTCGATTTGGAGGGCTATGAAGGCCCGCTGCACGTCCTTCTGGCCCTGGCGCGGACGCAGAAGGTGGACCTGCTGAAGCTGTCCATCACCCGTCTGGCCGAACAGTATCTGGCCTTTGTGCATGAGGCGCGGCGGCGGAATTTCGCGCTGGCGGCCGACTATCTCGTGATGGCGTCGTGGCTGGCCTATCTGAAGTCGCGCCTGCTGATCCCGCGCAATGAAAAGGACAAGCCGGAGGAGCCTCCGGCCGAGGAGATCGCCGCCGCCCTGGCCTTCCGCCTGCAGAAGCTTGAGGCCATGCGCACAGCGGTGGAGGCCATCACCGGCCGCCCGCAGTTGAAGAGCGACATCTTCACGCGCGGCGACCCGCAGGCGACGGTCATCATCCCCTCTGATCGGGTGGACGCCAGCCTCTATGAGCTGATGAGCGCCTATGTCGCCCAGCGCCGCCGCGAGGAGCGCCGCAAATACGCCCCCGGCCAGCGGGTCGAGGCCTTCCAATTGGAGGCCGCGCGCGACTGGCTGCGCGAGATCATGCCGCGCCTGGCCGAGTGGACGCCGTTGGAGCGTGTGGCGCCGCAGAAGCCGGAGGGGCAGGAAGGCCCCAGTCAGGCCAGCTATACCGCCTCCACCCTGTCAGCCAGTCTGGAGCTGGTGAAGGAGGGCGGCATGGACATCCGGCAGGAGCGGCCTTTCGACGCGGTGTGGCTGAAGAGGCGCGGCTTGGGCCAGCCGCTGGAGCTGACGCCGTGACCCTCGACTTCACCCCCGACCACCTCGAGATCGAACGCCGGGTCGAGGCCCTGCTGTTCGCCGCCGCCGCGCCCTTGTCGCTGGCCGAGATCGCGCGCCGCTTGCCCGAGGACGCCGACGTCGGCGGGGCGCTGACCGCGCTTCAGGGGCGCTATCAGGGCCGGGGGGTCGAGCTGGACTGCGTGGCCGAGCGCTGGCGCTTCCGCACCGCCCCTGACCTCGGCTTCCTGATGACCGAGGAACGCGAGGAGCCGCGCCGGCTGTCCAAGGCCGCGCTCGAGACCCTGGCCATCATCGCCTATCACCAGCCCTGCACCCGCGCCGAGATCGAGAGCGTGCGCGGCGTCTCCCTGTCCAAAGGCACGCTGGACCTGTTGCTGGAGATGGACTTCGTGCGCCTGCGCGGCCGACGCCGTACGCCTGGACGGCCGGTGACCTACGCGACGACCGACCGCTTCCTGGAGCATTTCAGCCTGGCCAGTCTGTATGACCTGCCGGGCGTGCAGGAGATGAAGGCGGCGGGCCTGCTGGACCTGTCCATGCCGGTCGGTTTCGAGGTGCCGGACCCCTCGCGCGCAGGCGACGACGAGGGCGAGGATCTGCTGACCGGTCTGGACGACGCGGCGCCCGAATTCGCCCAGGATTTCATCAGCGAGGACGAAGAGTCGCAACCTTAGCCGGGACGGATCGTCGCGCTCGCAAGAAACCGCGCAAACTCATGGACTTAAGTCCAATGGAGGCCGCCTTGACCTGAAGGCCTCCCGCCTATAGGTTCCGCGCCGAAATTCAGACCCGATCCGGCCTTGCGCCGGGCGCTGACCCAACAGGCCCATGTCCCCGACGAAGGAATCGCGCGAAGAGGCGATCAAACGCCTCCACAGAAGCGCATCCGCGCTGGAGGCGAAGGTTCAGGCGGACAAGTCCGTCGAGGTCGCTGCGCAGAAGGTGGTCGGCCAGGCCTATCGCATCATCGCCGAACTGCTGGGCGGGGTGCTGATCGGTCTTGCACTTGGTTTTGGCGTCGACCGGCTGTTCGGGACGACGCCGATTGGCGTTGTAGGCGGGGTCCTTCTGGGCTTCGCCTTATCGGTTTATATGGCGCGCCGCACAGCCAACCGGCTGATGGCGCAAGCCAAGGCGGCGGGTTTGCCCCAACAGGGCGAACCTATCGTCGAGGCTGACGAAGAAAACAGGGAACGATAGGCTTAATGGCCGGTCCGATTGAACAATTTGAGGTCAAGCCGCTCGTAGAGTTCGGCACGGTCAATGTTCCCGTCCTGGGCGAACAGGTGATCGCGATCACCAATTCGCACGTGGCCATGACCATCGCCTTCGTCGGCGTGGTGGGCTTCCTGTCGCTGGCGACCTCGGGCGCCAAGGTAGTGCCGGGGCGGATGCAGGCGGCGGGCGAGAGCCTGTTCGGCATGGTCGACAACCTGGCCAACTCCATCATCGGTCACGAAGGCCGCAAATACTTCCCCTTCGCCTTCACCATGTTCCTGATGGTTCTGTCGATGAACCTGCTGGGCATGTTCCTGACCTTCACCGCCACCTCGCAACTGGCCGTGACCGTCACCCTGGGTCTGATCGCCTTCCTGACGGTTGTCGTGGTCGGTCTGGTCAAGAACGGCGTCGGCTTCCTCAAGCTGTTCTGGCCCGCCGGCGCGCCGCTGCTGCTGCGCCCGTTTGTGGGCCTGATCGAGCTGGTCTCCTTCCTGCTGCGTCCGATCACCCTGGCCCTGCGTCTGTTCGGCAACATGCTGGGCGGCCACGTGGCGCTGAAGATCTTCGCCCAGTTCGTCGTTCAGCTGGGCGCGGCGGCCATCGTCACCGGCGGTCTGGCCTATGCCCTCATTCCCGTCGCGGCCCTGTCGCTGGGCATGACGGTCGCGATGACGGCGCTCGAGTTCCTGGTGGCCTTCCTTCAGGCCTTCGTTTTCACCGTTCTGACCTGCATCTACCTCAACGATGTGGTCAACCTGGGCGATGGCCACTAAGGCTTGAGTTCAGTTCGTAACCCTACCCTCCAACGCTCCAAGAAATTAGGAAATCATCATGGACGCTGAAGCCGCTAAGTACATCGGCGCTGGTCTGGCCACCCTCGGCATGATCGGCTCGGCCCTGGCCGTCGGCAACATCTTCGGCAACTTCCTGGCCGGCGCTCTGCGCAACCCGGCTGCTGCCGCCTCGCAGGTCGGCAACCTGTTCGTCGGCGCGGCTCTGGCCGAAGCCCTGGGCATCCTGGCCTTCGTGCTGGGCGTCCTGATGATCTTCGGCTGATCCCAGCCCACGATCTCTCAGAATTGGCGGCGCGCGGGCCAGACCTGCGCGCCGCTGTCCTGATCTAGTGAAGACGGTTCATGGCCAGCACACCCACACTTGACGTTCAGACCCCGGCGCCGGGCGACCTCCATGCGGAGACGCAGGCGACGGCCGAGCATGCCTCGGGCGGTCTGCCCCAGTTCGAATTCCAGCACTGGGCCGGCCAGATCGGCTATCTGCTGATCCTGTTCGTCGTTCTGTACGTGCTGGTGGCCAAGGTCTTCGCCCCGCGCCTGCGCAAGGTGATGGACGAACGCGCCGACACGATCGACACCGCGATCGCCGCCGCCCGCTCGGTCCAGACCGAAGCGGCCGCTCAAGCCGAGGCCGCCCGCGCCGAGGTCGAGAAGGCCCGCGCCGACGCCCGCGCGACCGCTGTCGCCGCCAAGCAGCGCGTCACCGAAGAATTCAACGCCCGCCTGGCCGCCGATGAAGCCGTGGTCAACGCGCGCATCGCCGAGGCCGAAGGCGCCATCGCCAAGACCCGCGACGCCGCCATGACGAACGTGTCGACCATCGCCTCGGCCGCGGCGGGCGCCATGCTCGAGCGTCTGACCGGCAAGGCCGCGACCGACGCCGAACTGGCCGCCGCCATCAAGGGAGCCGCCTGATATGCCCGCCTTCCTGACCGGCCATTTCTATGATTTCGCCAACCCTGAGCTGTGGGTCGCCGTCGGCCTGCTGATCTTCATCGCCATCGTGGTGATGGCGGGCGTGCCCAAGCTGGTCGCCACCAGTCTGGACGCCAAGGCCGCCAAGATCCAGGGCGACCTGGACGAGGCCGCCCGCCTGCGCGCCGAAGCCGAAGCCATGCTGGCCCAGATCCGTCAGGAGAAGGCCGAGGCCGAGGCTCAGGCCGCCGATCTGCTGGCCACGGCTGAAGCCGACGCTAAGCGTCTGGAAGCCGAAGCCAAGGCGCGCATCGAAGAATCCACCGCTCGCCGTCAGGCTCTGGCCGAGCGCCGGATCGCCCAGGCCGAGGCCGAGGCCACGCAAGAGGTCAAGGCCGCGGCCGCCGACCTGGCCGCCAAGGCCGCTCAACAGATCCTGGCCGCCCGCATCGCTGGCGCCAAGACCGATCCGCTGCTGGACCAGGCCATCGGCCAGATCGGCGGCAAGCTGAACTGATCGCCGACGGCGTTTTTAGTCAGCCCGAAAAACATCAGGCCCCGCCGGCGACGGCGGGGCCTTTTGCTGTTCAAGATCCGGTTGTCGGGATCGAGGACGGTTCAGACTGTCGGTTAATGGGCCGGAGCGGCTCCGATCGGCGCGGCGCCGCGCTTCTCACGTTCGACCAGCCGGGCGTAGACATTGCCCAGGACGCCGCCGAAGACCATGTGCAGCGCCAGCATCCAGCCGAAGGTTCCAAATCCGGACGAGCCGGTGAAGGTCCGGTAGTCGCCGCCCATGGTGATGACCAGCATCATCGCTACCCAGGCGGCGACAGCGAAGACGATGCCCTTGGTGATCGGCGTGGCCGTCGGCAGTCGCGGATAGACGACGCCAAACAGAGACCCCAGCACAAAGGTGCCCATGACCAGGTGGATGGCCCACCCCGCCGCCATATTGCCCGGCATGCCGAACATCCGGGCTACGACCCCCGGAAAGGGATCGAACAGGTGGTTGAGGAACAGATTGGCGAGCTCAAGCACGGAAACCACGACGGTAGCAATGAAACCGGCGATGATTCCCTTTTTTACGCGTGACATCATGTGAACAGCGCCTCCCAACGCCTATCAACCTCGTGACTACGCAAGGGGGAGCATACGCCGTTCAGGGGCGCTCGGGGGTGAACCCGGTTCACATTCCTGTGTTCGCCTTAGCTTGGCCTTTATTGCCGGAAGGCGCGCCAGCCGCGGCGCAGGCGGCGACGAAAGCGCGCCAGCGGGCGTCGACGGCGGCGCAGCACCATCTTCTCGGCGCGCAGGGTCTGTTGCCAGAAGACGGGGGCAATTTCGGGCTTCTTCCGCATCAGGCGGCGGAAGGGATAGACCCATTTGGGCCGGGCGCGCTGGGCGCGGATGAACTGGCGCTTGGCCCACCAGGAGTTGCGCAGGACGATCACCAGACCGAGGGCGATGACGGGCACGCCGCCGGGGCCGGGCAGGGGCGCGATCAATACGCCCAGCAGGATGACGAAGAAGCCCACACCCATAAGCGCCAGACGGCGCATGCGCCGCGCCAGCCCCGGACGGGGCGGCGGCGGGCTCAGAGAGGGCAGGACCAGGGTCACGGGGCGGCGTCTCGATCAAGATGGCGGCCAGGGAAGGCCGATAATCAGTAAACGCATGAGACAAGGCCGAAAGGCGGCGTCGCCATGACGCTTTCGTAAGTCGGCCCAGAAATGCAGAACGCCGTGTCCCGAAAGACACGGCGTTCGCTGAAGTCAGGCTTGCAGAGCCGATCAACCGGCGCGGTTTGAGCCTTCCGGCGCGGCCCAGCGCAGACGCGGCGAGCGCGCGGCGCGGGTCTCGTCCAGACGCCGCAGGGGCGCATGGAAGGGGGCGCCCTTGAAGCGGTCGACGTCTCCAGCTTTCGCTGCGCCCGCCAGCAGGCGCATGGCCTCGATGAAGCGGTCCAGTTCGGCCTTGGATTCCGTCTCGGTCGGCTCGATCAGCATGGCGCCGTGGACGACCAGCGGGAAATACATGGTCATCGGGTGGAAGCCCTCGTCGATCATCGCCTTGGCGAAGTCGAGCGTGGTGACGTCCGTGCCCTTCAGCCATTCGTCGTCGAACAGGGCTTCGTGCATGCAGGGTCCTTCGGGGAAGGCCGGGCTCATCAGGTCCTCAAGACGGGCCTTGATGTAGTTGGCGTTCAGGACGGCGTCCTCAGCCACCTGACGCAGGCCGTCGGAGCCGTGGGACATCATGTAGCTGAGGGCGCGGACATACATGCCCATCTGCCCCTGGAAGGCGCACAGGCGGCCGAAGGCCTGTTCGGCCTCGTCTTCCTCGCGCTCGACCAGCTTGTAGCCATCACCGGTGTTCACGACCCAAGGGGCGGGGGCGAAGGGGGCCAGGGCCTCCGACAGCACGACCGGACCGGCGCCCGGACCGCCGCCGCCGTGCGGCGTCGAGAAGGTCTTGTGCAGGTTGATGTGCATGGCGTCGACGCCCAGGTCGCCCGGGCGCACCCGGCCGACGATGGCGTTGAAGTTGGCGCCGTCGCAGTAGAAGTAGGCGCCCGCCTCATGGGTCAGGCGGCTGATCTCCAGAATGTCGCGCTCGAACAGGCCGCAGGTGTTCGGGTTGGTGACCATGATGGCCGCCACGTCCGGGCCCAGCTTCGACGCCAGATCGGCCACGTCGACGCGACCGTCGTCGGTCTGGGCTACTTCCACGACCGAATAGCCGACGAAGGCGGCCGTGGCCGGGTTGGTGCCGTGGGCCGAAGTGGGGACCAGCACCTTGCGGCGCTGTTCGTGCTCGCCCTTGGCCTGGTGGGCGGCGCGGATGGCCATCAGGCCGCACAGCTCGCCGTGGGCGCCCGCCTTGGGCGACAGGGCGACCGCAGGCATGCCCGTCAGCGTCGTCAGCCAGTGGGCCAGTTGGTCCATCAGCTCCAGCGCGCCCTGCACCGTCGACTGCGGCTGTAGCGGGTGGATGTCGGAGAAGCCGGGCAGGCGCGCCATCTTCTCGTTCAAGCGCGGGTTGTGCTTCATCGTGCACGAGCCCAGCGGATAGACGGCCAGGTCGATGGCGTGGTTCTTCTGGCTCAGGCGCACATAGTGGCGCATGGCCTCGGGCTCGGACAGGCCGGGCAGGCCGATCGGATCCTTGCGGACCAGGTCGCCCAGGTCAGAGCCATCCGTTGCGGGCTTCGGCAGGTCGACCCCGGTCTTGCCCCAGCCTTCGCCTTCAAAGATCAGCGGCTCGTCCTGCAGCAGGCCGCGCCCGCCGGTCAGGGTGGCAGGCTTGTAGGACGCGTCCGAGGCGGCGTTCGGGGCGGTCGGACGGCCGACAGTGTTCATCGTGCTCATGATTCCAATCTCCCTCAGGCGGCCAGAACCTTGGCGAGCGCACCCGCCAGGATCTTGATGTCGGCGTCCAGCGTCGTCTCGGTGGCGGCGACCAGCAGCACGTCGTCGAGGCCCGCATCCGGGTTCAGGCGGCTGTAGGGCACGCCGCACAGGACGCCGTTGTCGGCCATCGTCTGCACCACGTCAGCGGCGTTCTTCGGCAGCTTGACCGCGAACTCGTTGAAGAAGCGCGGGGTCAGGATTTCGACGCCCGGAATGGCGGCGAGCGCGTCGCGCGTGGCGACCGCCTTCTCGTGGTTCAGCAGAGCCAACTGGCGCAGCCCCGTCTCGCCCAGCAGGCTCATGTGAATGCTGAACGCCAGGCAGCACAGGCCCGAGTTCGTGCAGATGTTCGAGGTCGCCTTGTCGCGGCGGATGTGCTGCTCGCGCGTGGACAGCGTCAGGACGAAGCCGCGCTTGCCCTCGGCGTCCACGGTCTCGCCGCAGTAGCGGCCGGGCGTCTGGCGCAGCAGCTTCTCGCGCGTGGCGAACAGGCCGATGTAGGGGCCGCCGAAGTTCAGGGCGTTGCCGATCGACTGGCCTTCGGCCGCGACGATGTCGGCGCCCATTTCGCCGGGCGACTTCAACAGGCCCATCGACACGGCTTCCGTCACCACGACGATCAGCAGGGCGCCCGCAGCCTGGGCGGCCTCGGCGATCTTCGTCACGTCGGTGGCGGTGCCGAAGACGTTGGGGGTCTGGACGACGACGCAGGCCGTGTCCTTGTCGATGGCGGCGATGACGGCGTCTTCGGCGTCAACGGCGGGCGTCAGGGCCTGGGTCTCGACGCCGACGGCGTGGACCACGGTCTCGGTCGCCTTGACGTAGTGGGGGTGGACGCCGCCCGAGATGACGGCCTTGTTGCGGCGGGTCACGCGGGTGGCCATCAGCACGCCTTCGGCCATGGCGGTCGAGCCGTCATAAAGCGAGGCGTTGGCGACTTCCATGCCGGTCAGGTTCGCGACCTGGGTCTGGAACTCGTACAGGTACTGCAGGGTGCCTTGTGCGATTTCCGGCTGATAGGGGGTGTAGCTGGTCAGGAACTCCGACCGCTGGATCACGTGGTCCACCGTGGCCGGGATGTGGTGCTTATAGGCCCCCGCGCCGCAGAAGAAGGGCACGGTCGAGGCCGTGGCGTTCTTGCCCGCCATGGCCGAGAGGGCGCGTTCGACCTCCAGCTCGCCCGCCACGCGGGGCAGATCGACCAAGCCGTCGCGGCGCGCGGCCTGCGGCACGTCGATGAACAGGTCGTCGATGGATTTGGCGCCGATGGCGGCCAGCATGGCCTCACGGTCGTCGGGCGTCAGGGGGAGGTAGCGCATTACAGGTCCTCGGCGGCATCCCGGAGGTCGCGGGGCGCGACGCTCCGGGAGCGCTTCAAGCGGCGGGAAATCCGGCGACCCCGGACCGGCGCGCCGCGCCGTCCAGGACGACAGCGGAACTTACAGGGTGGTCAGGTAGGCGTCGTAGGCGGCGCGGTCCATCAGGCCGTCCAGCACCGAGGCGTCGGACACCTTGATCTTGGCGAACCAGCCTTCGCCCTCGGCGTCGGCGTTGACGGTTTCCGGGGCGGTCGCCAGCACGGCGTTGCCTTCGATCACTTCGCCCGCGATCGGGGCGTAGACGTCAGAGGCGGCCTTGACCGATTCCACGACGGCGAAGCTGTCGCCGACCGAGACGGTTTTGCCGGCTTCCGGCGTCTCGACGAACACCACGTCGCCCAGGGCGTCAGCGGCGTGCTTGGAGATGCCGACCGTGGCGACGTCGCCGTCGAGGCGAACCCACTCGTGATCCTTGGTGAACTTCATCTTGGTCTTCCTCATAGAGCCTGTGGTCCAGGCTTTGTTTCAAGGCGTCTTCCTCGGCCCTGCGCCGAGGAGCGGAAGGAAGGCGTTAGGCCTTCGGCTTCCGGTAGTAGCGGGTCGGCACGAAGGGCGTGGCGACGACTTCGGCGGCGGCCGGACGGCCGCGCACCAGAACCTTCAGTTCCGCGCCCAGCTCGGCGAAGGCGGGCGGCACATAGCCCATGGCGATGTTGCGCCCCTGCGACGGGGAGGGGCCGCCCGAAGTGACCTTGCCGATGACGGCGCCGTCCATGTCGGCGATCTCGGCGCCTTCTCGGGCAGGGGCGCCTTCCTTGACGTGCAGGCCGACCCGGACGCGCGCCGGGCCGTCGGCCAGTTGTTTGAGGATGACGTCGGCCCCGGCGAAGTCCGCGCGTTCCTTGCGCGACTTGGACAGGGCGAAGGTCAGCCCCGCCTCGACCGGAGTGGTTGCGGCGTCGATATCGTGGCCGTGCAGCGGCAGACCGGCTTCCAGACGCAAGGAGTCGCGCGCGCCCAGACCGACCGGCTTCACCCGCTCGTCCGACAGCAGCAGGTTCCACACGCGCTCTGCGGCGGCGCTGGGCAGGGAAATCTCATAGCCGTCCTCGCCGGTGTAGCCCGAGCGCGAGACGATGCAGTCTTCGTCGAAGAGGCGGATGGCGCGGCAATCCATGAAGCCCATGTCGGCCAGCTCAGCCGAATGGGCGGCCATGACGGCGGCGGCTTCCGGCCCCTGGATGGCCAGCAGGGCGCGGTCCAGCACCTCAAGCTTCGCATCGCCCGACAGATTGGCTTTCAGGAAAGCGAAGTCGGCGTCCTTATTGCCCGCGTTGACAACGATGTAGAGGCCGTCCTCGAACGGCTTGCCCGCCATCAGGTCGTCCATCACGCCGCCCTGTTCGTTCAGCAGCAGAGTGTATTTCTGCTTGCCGGGCTTCACGATTTCATAGTCGCCGGGGACGAGGCGTTCGAACTGCGCAATCGCGTCGGCGCCGGTGATGCGCGCCTGACCCATGTGGGAGACGTCGAACAGGCCGACGTGCTCGCGGGTCCAGCGGTGCTCGGCCAGCACGCCTTCATACTGGACCGGCATATCATAGCCGCCGAAGCCGACCATGCGGGCGCCCAGCGCGCGATGCGCGGCGTTGAGGGGGGTAGTCTTAAGGGCCTGATCGCTCATGGCGTCGCCTCCGGGTCGCAGGTTGCGGCGATAGCTTCGCCGTCGTTGCGCCCCCGCTGTCTTCGAAGCCTGAGAGATTCCGACCGTTCCTGAAAAGGTTCGGCCTTGCTCCGTCGGCGCGCGTCGGGACCCTCCGTCCTTCAGCGACTTTCCAGCGTCCGTGCGCTTTCGCGGTCCTTTTGCCTGAGCGTTTCCGGGGCGGTTGCGCCTTCGGCTCCGGGCGCCGCGAACGGCCCCGGTCTCTCCCGCGAGAGCGTTCGACCTAAGGCCGTGAATCCGGCGCGAAGTCAAGCGGCGCCGGACTTGCCGCCGTCGATCCTAAGGGCCATGAGGGGCGGAACCCCGCTTCGCCCACAGGATTTCAAGGACGTCATGACCGCCCGCACCGATCTCGCCGCCCACCTCGCCTCCCTCGACCTGCCGCAGGGACTGGTCGCGACACTGACGACGGCGGCCGCCGCCTGCGTCGAGATCCGTCAGGTGGTGGCGGGCGGCGCCCTGGTCGGGGCGCTGGGCGCGTCGGGCGCCGTCAATGTGCAGGACGAAGAGCAGAAGAAGCTGGACGTCATCGCCGACGACCTGCTGACCGAGGCCCTGCTGGCCTGTCCCGCCGTGGCGGGCGTGGCGTCCGAGGAAAAGGACACGATGCAGCCCTCGGCCAATGCGGCGGGCGAGTATCTGGTGCTGTTCGACCCGCTGGACGGCTCGTCCAACATCGACATCAATGCGCCGGTCGGCACCATCGTCTCGGTGCTGAAATCGCCTTCGGCCCAGCCGACCGAGGCCGACTTCCTGCAATCGGGGCGACATCAGGTCGCGGCGCTCTACGCCGTCTATGCCGGTCAGGCCATGCTGGTGCTGACCACGGGCAAGGGCGTGGCGGGCTTCACCCTGGCGCCGGACGGCCGCTGGCTGATGACGCATGAGGACGTGCGTATTCCCGCCAATACGAAAGAGTTCGCCATCAACATGTCGAACCAGCGCCACTGGGCCGAGAGCGTCCAGCGCTATGTCGACGGCTGCCTGAAGGGCGCGGACGGCCCGCGCGGCAAGAACTTCAACATGCGCTGGGTCGCCGCCATGGTGGCCGACGTGCACCGCATCCTGATGCGCGGCGGCGTCTTCCTCTATCCGTGGGACAAGCGCGAGCCGAACAAGCCGGGCAAGCTGCGCCTGATGTATGAGGGCAACCCCATGTCCTTCCTGGTCGAGCAGGCGGGCGGCAAGTCCACTACCGACGGCAGGCAGGCCATCATGGACGTGACCCCGACCGAACTGCACCAGCGGGTGCCGGTCGTGCTCGGCTCGGCCAACGAAGTCGACCAGATCGCGGCGGCCTGACGCCATGGAGATCGACGCTTCTGACGCCCTGCTGGTCATCGACGCCCAGAACGACTTCTGCGAGGGCGGCGCCCTGGCGGTGCAGGGCGGGGCGGCGATCATGCCCCTGATCAACCAACTGGCCGAACGGTTCGCGACCGTCATCGCCACCCAGGACTGGCACACGCCGGACCAGATCAGCTTCGCTTCCAACCACGCAGGCGCGGCGCCCTTCACGCAGATCGAGGTCGCCTACGGTCCGCAGATGCTGTGGCCGGATCACTGCGTGCAGGGGACGCCGGGGGCGGACTTTCACCCCGACGTCGCGCCTGCGGTGAACAAGGCGCTGGCCGTGGTCCGCAAGGGCTATAATCCGGCGGTGGATTCCTATTCCGGCTTCTATGAGAACGACCACAGGACGGCGACGGGTCTGGCGGGCCTGCTGCGCGATCTGGGCGTGAAGCGCGTCTTCCTGTGCGGTCTGGCCTATGACTACTGCGTCCGCTTCACCGCCGAAGACGCGGTGAACGAAGGCTTTGAGGCCGTGGTCATCGAAGACGCCTGCCGCGCCATCGCCCCGGACACGGCGGCGGCGGCTAGGGCCAGCTTTATCGCGCTGAAGGTGGCGGAGATCGAAGCCGCGTCGCTGGTCGGCTGACGGCTCTTTTTCTTTCGTCATCCTCCGGCAAGCCGCGTAGCGGCGCAGACCGGGGGACCCAGCGGCGCCGAAGGCGATCCTTGCAACGTACGCGGCGTGTGGCTGTTTCGCGCTCACGCGCGCCGCTGGGTCCCCCGGTCTCGCTCCGCTCGCCGGAGGATGACGAAAGGGAACAAGCGTTCGCTACTCATAGAAGTCCGCCTCGTCGGGGATGCGGGTGAAGGCGATCTTGGCGCCGATGTAGTCGGGTAGGCCCGCTTTGGGGCCGATGCTGACCGTGTCCTTGCCATAGCGTTTGTTCAGCGCATCCAGCGCCTGCGACAGGCGCAGGGACGGCGCGTCGCCGCCCTGATCCGGGCCGATGTCGAACAGGTCGGCCTCGAAAGCGTCGCGCGCCGTCAGGCCGTGGACGCCGACGCCGACATAGCTCAACCGCCCGGCCTCCAGTTCCGGCTCGACCCGGCGCCACAGCGCGTCCAGCGCAGCCAGCAGGGCGAAGGTGTCTTGCGTCGGGGTGACGGCGCGGTTCAGGCCCGTGGTGTCCCAGCCGCGCTTGGTCCCCTTCGGGCCCATGTCGAGATGCAGGCTGATGCCTGCGCCCGTCAGCCCCATCCGTCGCAGCCGCGCCCCGCATTTGACCATCAGGCGCCGCGCCACCGCCCGAGCCTTGTCCGGGTTGCGCATGGCCTGCGCCAGCACATGGCTGTGGCTGATGGAGGCGGGGGGCTTTTCCGGCGTTGGCTCGCTGTCGAGGCCGTGCAGGCCGCGCCAGATGCGCTCGCCCTCGATGCTGTTCCAGACCGCGCGCGCCTCCTTGGCGGTCATGTTCCATAGACCCGCCGTGTCCGTGACGCCCGCCGCGGCCAGCCTTTGCTGCATGCGCGAGCCGACACCCGGATACTGCGACAGCGGCAGGTGCAGGACGGCGCCGGGCAGTTCATAGGCGCGCAATATGGTCAGCCCGGCGGGCTTCTTCATGCCGCAGGCCGTCTTGGCCAGAAACCGTGAAGGCGCCAGCCCGATGGAGGACCGCAGGCACTCGCCCACATTCTCCATGATCCCCGCCTGGAATGCGCCGGGCCAGGGCGACGGCGTTCGCCTCGCGCCGCTCCGGCCCGATCAACTGGCACGAGCATTCGTCAATGGAGCCGACCTTCCACACCGGCACGTGGCGGTCGATCTCGGCCATGATCTGTTTGTGGACCTGAACATAGAGGTCGGGCCGCGCCTCGGCGACGATCAGGCCGGGGCACAGGCGGCGCGCCTCGGCCACCTGCATCCCGGTGCGGACGCCGAAGGCCTTGCTCTCATAGCTGGCGGCGATGGCGCCGGTGTATTCGCTGATCGCCGGGCGGACGATGACCGGCTTGCCGCGCCAGTTGGGGTTCTGCTGCTGCTCGACGCTGGCGAAGAAGGCGTTCAGGTCGATGAACAGCCAGCGCAGCCCGGCGGCGTCTTCATCAGGCTTTCGGCCGGGGTGCTCCATGTGGTGAACATATCAGGAACATTTGTGGCTCGATAGTGAGGTCTGGCGCGGCCCGCCTCCTTCGTTCGACATCCCCCGGTCTGCGCCGCTTGCGCGGCTTGCCGGAGGATGACGGAAGGAAGGGTCTCAGTTCGCCGCCGCGTAGGCATCGACCTCGGCGATCCTCGCGGCCTTGTCGGCGTCGTTCAGGAAGCTGCCTTCGAAACTGTTCTTCGCCAGTTGCGTCACCTGCTCCCGCGTCAGGCCGACCGCCTCGGCCAACTGGATATAGTTGGCGTTCACATAGCCGCCGAAATAGGAGGGGTCGTCCGAGTTCAGGGTGACGTGCAGGCCCCGGCGCAGCATTTCCGGGACCGGGTGGTCCCTCAGATCCTTGACTACGCACAGCTTCAGGTTCGACAGGGGGCAGACCGTCAGGGTCATCTGCTCGGCGACCAGACGGGCGATCAGGGCCTCGTCCTCCATCGAGCGGTTGCCGTGGTCCATGCGGTCGATGTGCAGCAGGTCCAGCGCCTCGCGCACGTATTCGGGCGGACCTTCCTCGCCCGCATGGGCGCACAGCTTCAGACCCAGTTCGCGCGCGGCGGCGAAGACGTGCTGAAACTTTGACGGCGGGTGGCCGACCTCGGACGAATCCAGCCCGACGCCGATGAAGTGGTGCAGATAGGGCTTGGCCATCTCCAGCGTGGCGAAGGCTTCGTCCTCGCTGAGGTGGCGCAGGAAGCTGAGGATCAGGCCGCTGGTGACGCCCAACTCCGCCTTGGCCCGGTCCATGCCCGCGATCAGGCCCTCGACCACCACGGCGAAGGGCACGCCCCGGTCGGTGTGGGTCTGGGGATCGAAGAAAATCTCGGCGTGGCGCACGTTGTCGGCGGCGGCGCGCTGGAAATAGGCGCAGGCCAGATCCTCGAAATCCTGACGGGTCAGCAGCACGGCGGCGCCCGCGTAATAGATGTCGAGGAAGTCCTGCAGATTCGAGAAGTCGTAGGCCGCGCGCACGGCCTCGACGCTGTCGTAGGGGATGGCGACGCCGTTGCGCTGCGCCAGTTCGAACATCAGTTCCGGCTCGAGCGAGCCTTCGATGTGCAGGTGCAGTTCGGCCTTGGGCAGGCCGGCGATGAAGGCGTCGAGGGACATGAGGGGAGGCTCCTTGGCGGTCGCCTCCCCCTTATCACATTACATCCGCTCGGGCGTCTCGATGCCCAGCAGGCGAAGCGCCGTCTCCAACTGGTGCAGGGTCGCGGCGGCCAGGGCCAGACGCGAGCCCTTGGTCGCTTCGTCCGGCGCGACGAGGATCGGGCAGGCGGCGTAGAACTTCGAGAAGCTCTGGGCCAGCCGATAGGCGTGTTCGGCGATCAGGTTGGGCGAGCGCTTGTCATAGGCGTCGGCCGTGGCCGCGTCGAAGGCGTCCAGCGTCAGGGCCAGATCGCGTTCGGCGGCTTCCTTGATGATGATGGGGGCGAAGGCCACGCCCTGTTCCGCCGCCTTGCGCAGCAGGGATTTCACCCGCACGGCCTGATACAGCAGATAGGGGCCGGTCTTGCCCTCGAAGCTCATGAAGCGGTCGAGGTCGAAGACGTAGCTGGTCGTGCGGTTGTTCGACAGGTCCGAGAACTTCAGCGCGGCCACCGCCACCTTGTGGGCGATATCCTCGAACTCTTCGGCGGGCAGGTCGTCGCCCAACCTGGCCTCGTGCAGACGCTCGCGCGCCTTGTCGGTCGCCTGATCGATCAGGTCGCGCAGCTTCAGGACGCCGCCCGCGCGGGTCTTGAACGGCTTGCCGTCGGCGCCGTTCATGGTGCCGAAGCCGAGGTGTTCCAGCGACTTCTCAGGCGCGTATCCGGCCAGATAGGCGGCGCGGAAGACCTGTTCGAAATGCTCGGCCTGACGCTCGTCCACGACGTAGAGGATCAGGTCCGGGCCGATCGATTTCTTGCGGTCCAGGATCGTCGCAAGGTCGGTCGTGCCGTACATGGCCGAACCTTCCGAGCTGATGACCAGCAGGGGCGGGGGCGACGGCGCCTCGATCACCGAGCCGTCGGCCAGCTTCTTCTTGCGGGTCTCGCCGTCGCGGGCGACGTGAACCACCTGGGCGCCGTCGTCCTCGACCAGCAGACCCTTGGCCTTCAGGTCGGCGATCATCTCCTCCATCAGGGGATCGGCGTCGCTCTCGCCGTTCCACAGGTCGAAGTCGACCGACAGGTCGTCATATTCGCGCTTCAGCGCCTCGCGGCTGACGGCGACGAAGTGCTGCCACAGGGCGCGATAGCCGGGGCGACCGCCCTGTAGTTCGGCGGTCGCCTTGCGGGCGCGGTCGCGGAAGGCGGGGTCTTCCTTGGCCTTGCCCGCCGCCAGCGGATACAGGCGGTCCAGGTCGGCCAGAGTCACCGGCGTCTGCGCCGGGAAGGGGCCGTCGCCCTCGGCCATGAAGGCGTCCGCGAGCCCTTCGTCGCCGCAGGCGGTGATCAGCAGGCCCATCTGGAAGCCCCAGTCGCCGAAGTGGGCGTCGCCGACTACTTCGTCGCCGCGCAGGCGAAACAGCCGCTTCAGGCTCTCGCCGATGATGGCGCTGCGCAAATGGCCGACGTGCATGGGCTTGGCCACGTTTGGGCCGCCGTAGTCGATGACGACCTTGCGCGGTTCGACGCGCGAGGCGCCGGCCAGTTCTTCGTCCGCCGCGACCTCGGCTGCGCGCTGCGCCAGAGCCGCATTCGACAGCGTCATGTTGATGAAGCCGGGCCCGGCGACCTCGACCGACGACAGGCGCGGATCGGCGGCCAGACGCTCGGCCACCCTGGCGGCCAGTTCGCGCGGATTGGCTTTCAGCGCCTTGGCGGCGGCCAGGGCGCCGTTCGACTGGAAGTCGGCCAGATCGGGACGGTCGGAGGCGGTGACGCGGGCCAGGGCCTTGTCCACGCCTTCGGCGGCGAAGGCGGACCCGACCGCTTCGCTAAGAGAAGTCTTGAGGTCGGTCATGTCTTAGTCGGTCTGTTGGCCCGCAGTCGGGCGGAAACGGCTGCCGGATCGGTTGAACTCGGCGTTTTCGGGCGTGATCTCAAAGCCGATCAGGACCTCGAAGTGGCCGCCGCTGGTGGTGGCCTCGGCGCGCGGGATGACGATGGTCTGGCTGGCCTCGGCCTGGGTGCGGTCGGCGCCGCCGAAGGTCACCGGCAGGTCGAAATATTCCTTGGCCAGAACGGCGGAGTTCCGCTCGGTCACGGCGATCCAGTAGCGATAGGTGCGGGCGTCGCCCTGCGCCTGCGGACCCTTGCCCAGGCTGAACAGCAGATTCATGTCCAGACGGATCGGATCGTTTTCGCGATAGGTGCAGTCGGAATTGACGCCTTCGATCTCGCCGGTGAAGCCGACGCCGCTGGCCGAGGGACGCTCATAGTCCGCCAGTTCGACATAGCGGGCCGCGTCGTAGAGAATCTTCACATAGGGGCAGGGACCGGCGTTGGCGCGGCGGCTGAGCGGAGCGAAACGCATCGGGCGCGACGGCGCCTTTTCAGCCTTCTGTCCGCCCTGTTGGCCGCCTTGTGGGCGCCCGCTCTGGGCCTCGGCGGCGTGGGGGATCAGCGCGGCCGTAAGAGAAAGGGCGGCGAGGGCGGTCAGGACGCGACGCATCAGGAGCTTTCCGGCAGTCGATGAAGGCGGGCCGATCAGACGCCCGAACGGGCCACGCTGGGTGGTGATAGCGGCTAAAGCGAGGCGCGGCAAACGGCGCGCGGACTTCCGGTGGCGATCCGGCGCGCAAAGTCCTAAGTTCGCGGCCATGAACGCGCCTGTACCGCCCTCACAGTTTCAACGACGCCCCCTGATCGTCCGCATGGCGACGCCGCGCGGCTTCTGCGCCGGGGTGGACCGGGCGATCCAGATCGTGGAGCGCGCCATCGAGAAATACGGCGCCCCCGTCTATGTGCGCCACGAGATCGTCCACAACCGCCATGTCGTCGATCGGCTGAAAGGGCTGGGCGCCGTCTTCGTCAAGGAACTGGATGAGTGCCCGGACGACCGGCCGGTCGTTTTCTCGGCGCACGGCGTGCCCAAGTCGGTGCCCGCCACAGCCCGCTCGCGCGAGATGCTGTTTCTGGACGCGACCTGCCCGCTGGTGTCCAAGGTCCACGTCGAGGCCGAGCGCAATTTCGCTGCAGGCCGCCACGTCATCCTGATCGGCCACGCGGGCCACCCCGAGGTCGTCGGCACGATGGGCCAACTTCCCGCCGGGGCGATCAGTCTGGTGGAGACGGTCGAGGATGCGGAAAACTTCCAGCGTCCCGGCGATCAGCCGCTGGCCTACGCCACCCAGACGACGCTGTCCGTTGACGACACCGCCGAGATTCTGGCGGCGCTGAAGCGGCGCTTCCCCGAACTGCCCGACCCGCACAAGGAAGACATCTGCTACGCCACCACCAACCGTCAGGAGGCGGTCAAGCGGCTGGGCGACGGTTGCGGCCTGGTGCTGGTGGTGGGGTCCAAGAACTCCTCCAACTCGGCGCGGCTGGTGGATGTGGCGCTTAAGGCGGGCGCAGGCGACGCGCGTTTGGTCGATGACGCGGGCGATCTGGACTGGAGCTGGTTCGACGGGGTCGAGACGATCGGCGTGACCGCCGGGGCCTCGGCGCCCGAGCCGCTGGTGCAGGGGGTGATCGACGCCCTGCGGACTCGCTTCGACGTCACCGTGACCGAGGACGACGGCGCCCGCGAGACCGTGACCTTCAAACTGCCGCGCGCCCTGACGACCTGATCCAAACAGTAAAAAGGCGCGTCCGTCGAACGAACGCGCCTTTAATCTCTCGGACGGCTTGGGGCCGCTTACAGGCCCGGCAGCTTGAAGCGGGTGTCGCGACGCGGGGCGATGGTGATGCCCTCGCGGCCGCCGGTCAGGGCTTCCAGACGGGCGTGTTCGCTGGAGGCGTCGATGGTCTTGGCGCCCTCCGGCGTCTGGGTCACCGTCGCAGCCTGGCTGGACGGATCGTTCTTGCGCCAGAACATCAGGCGATTGGCCCAGCTTTCTTCCTTGTGCGCCAGGTTGCCGAACTCGTCATCGACGACATAGCGGGCCAAGGGGTCGGCGCGGTCGGCGCCGGCCTCGGCGGCCAGGACCTGTTCGCCCGGCGTGCGGGTCACCGCCTGGCGCTGACCCAGCAGGATCTGGCGCGCGGCGCTTTCGGGGGCCAGTTCCTGCGGACGCGGGGCGCCCGGCGTCGGCGGGGTCAGGCCGTATTCGGGCGGCACCACCAGGGGGGCGCTGGCCACGGTGACGAATTCGTCCGGCACGACCTTGGACAGGCCGATGCTCTGCTTCATCGATCCGCAGGCGCTCAGGCTGAGGGCCGCGCCGGCGGCCAGGGTCGCGATCAGGACGGGACGGATACGCATGGGTCGTTCGGCTCCGGGAGGCGCGCCCGTCGGGGCGCTGGCTCGGGTCGATAAGTTAAGAGGGTGTGATTACGACTTTTCGTGGGCCGCGCCAACAGTCGTGCGACGCTCGGACAGGAAGCTGTCCAGGATCAGCAGCATAACCCCGATGGTGATGCCGCTGTCGGCCACATTGAAAATCCACGGGAACAGGCCCGTGCCCGAAAAGTCGAGGAAGTCGACCACGCCGCCGAAGCGGATGCGGTCGATGACGTTGCCGACGGCGCCGCCCATGACCAGGCCGATGGCCGCGACCAGCAGGCGGCGATTCGCCCGTGTCGCCCACCAGGCCAGCAGGCCCGCCACCACGACCGAAAAGATGCTCAGGATCCAGCGCCCCGCGCCGCCGCCGAACAGGCCGAAGCTGACGCCCGTGTTCAGCACATAGGTCAGGTTGAAGACCGGCGGCGCGACCTCGGCGATGCGATAGCCGTCGGGGATGTGGGAGATATGGGCGGCGTCGATGGCCCCCAGCACCCAGGCCTTGGTCAGTTGGTCCAGGATGATGACGGCCAGGGCGATGCCGTAGGCGCCCAGCGCGAGACGGGAAATCGCGAGACGGGAAATCTTCATGTCCAGCCGGTTAGCAGGAAGACGTGCGGCGGCGAAGAGGGAAAGCGCAGACGGACCGATCGTCGGCCACGGCCTTTCCCCCCGGTTTTCACTCGCTATAAGCGGGGCATGACCCAGCCTCATCCGTTGCCCCGCCTGTCCGCCGTCGCCGATGACTACGATATCCTGCTCTGCGACGTCTGGGGCGTGATCCACAACGGACGCGAGAGCTGGGCCGCCGCCTGTGAGGCCCTGACCAAGTTCAACGAGAAGGGCGGCCATGTCGTCCTGATCTCGAACTCGCCGCGCCCGTCTTCGGACGTGGTGGCGCAACTGGACGGTCTGGGCGTGCCGCGCAGCGCCTGGAAGGCTTTTGTCACCTCGGGCGACGCCACCCGGATGGAGCTGGCGCGCCGCGCGCCCGGCCCGGCCTGGATCATCGGCCCGGATCGCGACTTCGCCCTGTATGAAGGTCTGGATCTGACCAGCGCCCACGGCGCCGAGGACGCCGCCTTCATCTCCGTCACCGGCCCCTATGACGACACGACCGAAACGCCCGAGGACTATCGCGAGCGTCTGATCCCGGCGGCTGAACGCAGACTGGAGCTGATCTGCGCCAACCCCGATCGCGTGGTCCAGCGCGGGGATACGATCATCTATTGCGGCGGCGCCATCGCCGATCTGTATGAGTCGATGGGCGGACGGGTGATCATGGCGGGCAAGCCGTTCGCGCCCATCTACGCCCTGGCGCTGAAGGAGGCGGAAGGCCTGCTGGGCCGCGCCGTCGACCGTTCACGTGTGCTGTGCATCGGCGACGGCGTGGTGACCGATGTCCTGGGCGCCGCCGAGCAGGCGCTGGACTGCCTGTTCATCGCACAGGGCATTCACGGCGATGCGGCCAAGGCGGCCGACGGTTCCCTGGATCCGGCGCGCGCCGCCGAACTGCTTCGCGCCGAGACGACCTTCGCTCGCTACGCCGCGCTGGAACTGACCTGGTAAGTCTCGCCATTTCGTCGCACCTGCCTTAAAGGCCGCACATGGTTGATCTGGTCCAAGCGCACCCGTCGGGCGGCTATATCCTCGACGAACTCCACGTCGGCATGGCCGCAGAGAAGACGGTTCACGTCACCGAAGAGCGGATTCGTCTGTTCGCCGAGGCGTCCGACGACTTCAATCCGGTGCATCTGGATGAAGCCTTCGCCGCCAAGACGGCCTATCGCGGCCGCATCGCCCACGGCCTGCTGTCGGCGGCCTTCGGCTCGGCGGTGGTGGGCACCATCCTGCCGGGCGCGGGGTCGATCTACATCTCCCAGACCCTGTCGTTCCATTTCCCGGTACGGATCGGCGATATGGTGCGCATTCAGATCACGGTCATCGAGCTGGACCATGAAGGCGCCCGCGCCCAGCTGAAATGCGAGGGCTTTGTCGAGGACAAGCTGATCATGGACGGCGTCGCCGTCGTGCGCGTGCCGCGTCGCCGCAAGCCTTCGGCGCGCTGAAGGCCGCCTGAAGTGGTCGAAGTCATTCGCGACTGGCGCGGTCTTACGGACGCTCAGAAGGGGGCGGCCGTCGCCGTCGGCGCCTTCGACGGCGTGCATCGCGGCCATCAGGCGGTCATCGCCTCGGCGCGCCAGGCGGCCGACCGGCTGGGCGTTCCCCTGGCCGTGGTCAGCTTCGATCCCCATCCGCGCCGTCTGTTCCAGCCCGAGGCCGCGCCCTTCCGCCTGATGACGCCGGACCAGATGGCGCGCGCCCTGGCGCCGCTGGGCGTCGACCGCCTGTATCTGCTGCCGTTCGACCGTGAGATGGCGGGCATGACGGACGAGGAATTCGCCAGACGCGTCCTGTCCGAAGGCCTCGGCATCGCCCACGCCGCCGTCGGCTTCGACTTCACCTTCGGCAAGGGCCGTTCCGGCTCGCCCGCCTTGCTTCAAGCCTATGGCGAGACGCTGGGATTCACCGTCTCCGTCACCGATCGCATCGACGACGCCTCAGGGCTCAAGCTGTCGTCCAGCGCCGTGCGCGAGGCGTTGAAGGCCGGCGACATGGACCGCGCCGCCGCCATTCTGGGCCGCCCCTTCGCCATTCAGGGCGAGGTGATCCACGGCGACAAGCGCGGCCGCACCATCGGCGTGCCGACGGCCAATGTGGCGATGGGCGACTACATGCGCCCGGCCTATGGGGTCTATGCAACGCGCACCCGTCTGCCGGACGGGCGGGTCATCAACGGCGTCGCCAATCTGGGCGTGCGCCCGATGTTCGAGATCGAACAGCCTTTGCTGGAAGTCTGGTTGTTGGACTTCAATGAGAGCCTCTACGGCAAGGTGCTGGAGACCGAACTGATCGCCTTCCTGCGCGGCGAGATGAAGTTCGACGGCCTGGACGCGCTCAAGGTTCAGATTGAGGCCGACGCAGAGGCGGCGAGGGTGGTGCTGGCTCTCTGAGACCCTCTCCCGGCGGGAGAGGGCTTG
>NZ_QWTZ01000006.1:0-224500 GCF_003576505.1 Brevundimonas sp. LPMIX5 | reverse complement strand
AGCGCACGAGAGCCAAAGGCGATCGTTCTTGCGCGAAAGGGTGAGGGGCTTGTCCTGTCAGTCGGCGTGAGCCGCCGCGCTGGCGGCCTCGCAGCCGACTTCACGCGCGAACCCTCACCCTTTCGCCTTCGCCAATCGCTCCGCTCTTGGAGGCTCAAGCCCTCTCCCATCGGGAGAGGGATTACCGGCCTCGCCTCAGCCCGGCGCCTTTTCGGCGATGGCCATCAGATCGTCATGCAGCGACTTGCCCTTGTCGTCGATGACATCGGCGATGCGCCACATCGGGCCTTCCTTCAGCAGTTTAAGCGTCTGGCGGTGGTCCTGGCCGTGGTTGGCGAAAACGACTTCGGCGGTCGCGGCCTGAGGGCTTTCGGGCGTCATGTTCACGGACCTCAGGGCGAAGGCCTCGGCGTCCTGGCAGGCGCAGATGGGGTCGTAGTTCAGGCGAGGCGCGCTCTTTTTGCGCTTGGCTTCGCGGTCGTCGACGCCGATCAGGGCGTTCATGGTGCGCGAATAGAGCGGGTCTCGGCCGGGGGTGATTGTCGCCTCGGCCGGGTCGGGCGTGTCCTTCGCCTCGGCTGCGCGGGCATAGAGGGCGCGCACGAAGGCCTCGGCGTCCTTTTCGCCCGCCGCATAGACGGCGGCGCGGCCGGTCAGGACGGGCGCGGCCGACTCCCCAGCCGCAGGGGCGCTCTTCTGTTCCGAGCAGGCGGCCGCCGTCAGGGCCAGCACCGCCGCCGTCGCCAAGGCTTGAACACGCATCTCATCCGTCTCCCCATCTGTGCGTCTGGACTATGGCGCAGGGGGCGCGGGGTCTGCTAGAGCCTTCCCATCATGACCGTTCGCGTGATCCGTCCGATTTCGATTAGCCGCCCGGCGTAGCGCTGCAGGGCTGACAGCCCCGCGCACGTCGGGATTTCTCGAAACATTCCGCCGAGACGTCGCCGCCTTGAGGCATCAGGGCATGGGCCGTTTGGCGGCTTCACGCTAGACTGACGCCTGACGCCGCTTCCGAAGCGGCCGCGCGCGCAAAGACGAAAAGACATTTCATGGCTGACGCCGACACCCAGACCCCTTCCGGCCGCGACTATCGCGACACCGTCTTCCTGCCCGAGACGCCGTTCCCGATGCGCGGCGGCCTGCCCAAGAAGGAGCCGGAAATCCTGGCCCAGTGGGGCGATCTGTACGGTCATCTGCGCAGCCTCCGTCAGTCGCAGAACGCGCCCCTCTATGTGCTGCATGACGGTCCGCCTTACGCCAACGGCGACATCCATATCGGCCACGCCCTGAACAAGACGCTGAAGGACTTCGTGGTCCGCTCGCGCTTCCTGCTGGGCTATGACGTCGACTACGTGCCTGGCTGGGACTGCCACGGCCTGCCGATCGAGTGGAAGATCGAGGAGCAGTTCCGCGCCAAGGGCCGCCGCAAGGATGAGGTCTCCAAGGAGGAGTTCCGCACCGCCTGCCGCGAATACGCCGGCAAATACATCGACCTGCAGCGCGACCAGTTCCTGCGCCTGGGCATCACCGGCGACTTCGCCAACCGCTACGCCACCATGGACTTCACCTCCGAGGCGGCCATCGTCGCGGAGTTCCACAAGTTCAAGAACTCGGGCCAGCTGTATCGTGGCTCCAAGCCGGTGATGTGGTCGCCGGTCGAGCGCACTGCATTGGCCGACGCCGAGGTCGAGTATCACGACCACGTCTCGCCCACGATCTGGGTCAAGTTCCCGGTGGTCGGTGCGACCGACAGCCACCCGGACGACCTGCTGGCCTTCCGCACGGCCACGCCGTCGATCGTGATCTGGACCACGACGCCGTGGACCATCCCGGCCAACCGGGCGATCAGCTACGGCCCCGAAATCAACTACGGCCTGTACGAGGTCACGGCCCTGGAGGAAGGGCTGGACTATGAGCCGTGGGCCAAGCCGGGCGACCGCTTCATCCTCGCCGACAAGCTGGCTGAAGAGGTGTTCAAGGCCGCGAAGATCGCCGCCTGGACGCGCGTTTACGACATCGATCCGTCGGGTCTGGAATGCGCCCACCCGCTGGCCGCGCTGGACAGCGGCTATGGCTTCTCCGTGCCGCTGCTGGCGGGCGACCACGTCACCGACGACGCCGGGACCGGCTTCGTCCACACGGCGCCGGGCCACGGCGCGGACGACTTCGCCGTCTGGCTGGCCCACGGTCATCGCGAGGTGCCGGACACGGTCGATCCCGACGGCGCTTACTACGACCACGTGCCTCTGTTTGCAGGCCTCAAGGTGCTGGAGACAGAGGGCAAGAAGACCGGCAAGTTCGGTCCCGCCAACGGCGCGGTGATGGAGAAGCTGATCGAGGCCGGCAACCTGCTGGCGCGCGGCCGGATGGAGCATTCCTATCCGCATTCGTGGCGCTCCAAGGCGCCCATCATCTTCCGCAACACCCCGCAGTGGTTCATCCGCATGGATGAGGAGCTGGAAGACGGCGCGACCCTGCGCGATCGTGCGCTGAACGCCATCGACGCCACCGCCTTCCACCCGGCGGCGGGCAAGAACCGCATCCGCTCCATGGTCGAGGGCCGCCCCGACTGGCTGATCAGCCGTCAGCGCGCCTGGGGCACGCCGCTGGCCATGTTCGTGGACAGGCAGACCGGTCAGCCCCTGCACGATCCCGAGGTCGACGCCCGCATCGTCAAGGCCGTGGCCGAGGGCGGCGCCGACGTCTGGTTCTCGGCCCCCGACGCCGACTTCCTGGGCGCGCATGATCCCGAGCGGTTCGAGAAGGTCACGGACATCCTCGACGTCTGGTTCGACTCGGGCTCGACCCACGCCTTCACGCTGGACCCGCGCACGGCCGAGAGCGGCTATAGCGGCGACCGCCCGTCGCACTGGCCCGCAGACCTCTATCTGGAAGGTTCGGACCAGCACCGCGGCTGGTTCCAGTCGTCGCTGCTGGAAGGCTGCGGCACGCGCGGACGCGCCCCATTCAACGCGGTCCTGACCCACGGCTTCACCCTGGACGAGAACGGGGAGAAGATGTCGAAGTCGCGGGGCAACACCACAGACCCCCTGACCATCATCAAGGAATCCGGCGCCGACATCCTGCGCCTGTGGGTGGCTCTGGTCGACTATTCGGACGACCAGCGCATCGGCAAGCAGATCCTGCAGACCACGGTCGACGCCTATCGCAAGCTGCGCAACACCGTCCGCTATCTGCTGGGCGCGCTGAACGGCTTCGACGAGGCCGAGCGCCTGACCGATTACGACCAGTTCCCGCCGCTGGAGAAGTTCATCCTGCATCGCCTGTGGGAGCTGGACGCTCAGGTGCGTCAGGCCTACGCCGAATACCGCTTCCAGGACGTGGTGCGGCCGGTGCTGGAGTTCTGTTCGGGCGACCTGTCGGCGCTGTATTTCGACGTGCGCAAGGACAGCCTCTATTGCGACCGTCCCGACAGCATCAAGCGTCGTGCGGTCCGCACGGTGATGGACGAGGTCTTCAGCCGCCTGACCGCCTGGCTGGCCCCGCTGACGCCCTTCACGATGGACGAGGCGTGGACCACGCGCTTCCCCGACGCCGGCACCAACTGCGCGCGGGTGATCCCCGAAACGCCCGTGGAGTGGGAAAACGCGGCCGAGGCCGAGCGCTGGGCGCGAGTCGTTGAGATTCGCGAAGTCGTTACAGGTGCCCTTGAAGTCGCACGTCGAGAAAAGACGATTGGTTCTAGCCTCGATGCCAAAGTGACTTTGTTCCTCGACGATACTGCTGATAAAATCGGCTTCGATCCTGCTTCTTATTTCGATGGTCTTGAGCTCGACGAATTGTTCATTACGAGCCAAGCGGAATTGAAGAAGGGCATCGGACCTAGCGATGCATTCAAACTAGCAGACATAAATGTCTACTATGCACGAGTAGTGATTGATCCGCTTCTAGATGCGCCCAAGTGCGCCCGCTCCTGGCGCCGCGTGCCGGACGTCGGCTCCGACGCCGACTACCCCGACCTGTCGGCCCGCGACGCTGACGCCGTGCGGTGGCTGGACGCGCGCAAGGCGTAAAAGAGATCAGGCCCTTTCGTTTCGACGGAGGGGCTTTTTCTTCCTTCTCCCCTTGTGGGAGAAGGTGGCAGGCGGAGCCTGACGGATGAGGGGTGTGAGCACAGCGGCCTGAACGGATGTCGCGGCGCCCGAATTGCCAGAACTTCAAACGCCGCGCCAACACCCCTCATCCGAGCACCTTCGGCGCCCACCTTCTCCCACAAGGGGAGAAGGAAGCGGCTTAGAGCCGTACCCTCTGCTCAGCCGATTTCAGCGTCGAGCGGACGAAGTCGGTGGGCGGGTCGGTCTCGGCCAGGACGGCTTCCTTGATGGCGCGCGGCTCGCCGAACAGGTGGCCCTGGCCCATGGCGATATCCAACTCGAGGATGTCGACGACCTGTTTCTCGCTCTCGACCTTTTCGGCGATCAGTTCGAGGCCGTGGCGGCGGGTCAGCGGGGCGAAGTCCCCGGCGCGGATATCGGGCTGGCTGGGCAGTGGGGCGGCGCCGTCCAGGTCCAGCAGTTGTTCGATCAGCAGGTCGGCCACCACCTTGATGAAGCGCACGTCCGAGCGTTGCAGGTCGGCGAAGTCCAGGTCCAGCGTCTGCACCTTGTCGATGGAGAAGCGGAAGCCCAGATCGGCCAGCTTGGCCATGTTGCGCGCTTCGACGGCGCCGCGCGCGTCGAACGTCGCCTGACCCAGTTCGAAGATCAGGGCGTCCTTCAGGTCGCGGTTCTGGCTCAGGAAGTCGAGGAACTGCGGGAAGAAGGTCTCGTCGCCCAGCGAGGCGAGCGAGATGTTGCAGAAGACCCCGACCTTGCGGTCCTGACTGGCCAGACGGCGCACGATCTGGGCGCAGCGGAACAGCAGCAGGTTGTCGATGGCGGGCAGCAGGCCCTCGCCCTCGGCCACCGACAGGTATTCGGCGGGCATCATCACCCGGTTCGAGGGGTCGCGCAGGCGGGTGAAGCTTTCATAGAAGACCGTCCGCCGCTGGGGCAGGGTCACGACGGGCTGCAGATACAGGTCGACGCGGTTCTCGCTCAGGGCGTCGTGGACGGTCTTCAGCAGGGTGTTCGACTGGACCTGACGGCGGCCTTCGAAGGTGTCGGCGGTCAAGGTGGAGGCGGCCAGCCGTTCCTCGATGGATTCGCTCATCTGCTGGACCAGACCTTCCAGCATCCGCACCTCGCCCGTCAGGGCGTCGGTGCGCGACAGGGCGCCGGTCTCGATAGCCTGGGCCAATTCGGTCAGGGCGCCTTGCGTCGACTCCATCGCGTCGGCCAGCAGGCGGTGGGCCTCGCGCACCTTGCCGATTTCCAGACGCAGGGCGCGGCGGTCGGCCATGCCGGTGACGATGGCGTGGGCGCCGGCCATGATCCCCAGCGCGCCCAGCACTCCGGCTGCGCCTGCGCCCGCTCCAAGACCGGCGCGCCAGATCATCGCCCCGATGGTCAGGGCGAGGAACAGGTAGCCGAAGAACAGGAAGCCGCCGGTGATCTTTCGCATGAGGCCGGTCAGAACCGCCTTTCCCTATAGAATCGATCAAGTATCACGTTAACGAAGGCTAACGGCTAGGGTCCGCGCGGATAAACGGGCGGTAAAAGGAGGTTAACGCATGGAATTGTTCGATCTGAGCGGCAAGGTCGCCATCATCACCGGCTCTTCCAAGGGCATCGGCAAGGCCATCGCCGAGCGTCTGGCCGAGCACGGCGCCCGCGTCGTCATCTCCTCGCGCAAGGCCGGGCCGTGCGAAGAGGTCGCCGTCGCCATCAATGACAAGCATGGCGAGGGCCGCGCCATCGCCATTCCCGCCAACATCGCCTCCAAGGAAGACCTGCAGCGGCTGGTGGACGACACGCGCGCCGCCTTTGGCCGGATCGACATCCTGGTCTGCAATGCGGCGACCAATCCCTACGCCGGGCCGATGGCGGGCATCGCCGACGAACAGTTCGAAAAGATCCTTCAGAACAACGTCATCTCCAACCACTGGCTGATCCAGATGGTCGCGCCGGAGATGCTGGAGCGGAAGGACGGGGCGATCCTGATCATCTCGTCCATCGGCGGCCTGCGCGGCAACGGCCTGATCGGCGCCTACAACATCTCCAAGGCCGCCGATATGCAACTGGCGCGCAATCTGGCGGTCGAATACGGGCCGTCGAACGTGCGGGTGAACTGTATCGCACCGGGCCTGGTTCAGACCGATTTCGCCCGCTACCTGTGGGAGAATCCGGAGCTGCTGAAGACCGTCACCGATCCTGCGCCGCTGAAAAGGATCGGCCAGCCGGATGAAATTGCCGGCACGGCGGTCTATCTGTGCAGCCCTGCGTCGGCCTATGTGACCGGCCAGACCCTGGTGGTGGACGGCGGACTGACGATTGCCTGGTGATCAAACGCGCTCAAGCAGCCCGAAGGGCGGTAGCGCATATAGAGACGATCAAACGCGCTCAAGCAGCCCGAAGGGCGGTAGCGCATATAGAGACGATCAAACGCGCTCAAGCAGCCCGAAGGGCGGTAGCGCACATAAAGAGGTCCCGTTTCTTCAGGACCTGAACTGGCGGCTGGAGGCGGCGGCGTTTCAGGGGCTGTTCGGCTTTCTGCGCCTGCTGGGCGTCGAGCGGGCTTCGGGCTTCGGCGGCAAGCTGCTGCGGACGCTGGGGCCGCTGACTGGCACGCACAAGACGGTGATGCGCAATCTGAGGATCGCCTTTCCCGACATGGACGAAGGCGAGCGCAACCGTCTGGCCGTGGATCAGTGGGAGCAGACGGGCCGCACCTTCGCCGAACTGGCGGTGATGGATCGGCTGACGCCGGAAAGCGGCCGCATCGAGCTGGTGGGTATGGAGCGGCTGCACGCCATCCGCGACTCTGGCCGCCCGGTCGTGCTGATCTCGGGCCATCTGGCGAATTTCGAGGTCATGGCGGCGGTCATCATGGCGGCGGGCGTGCCGTGTCAGGTGACCTATCGCGCGGCCAACAACCCCTATGTCGACGCCCTGATCCGCCAGAGCCGCGAGCGTTACGGCATCAAGCTGTTCGCGCCCAAGGGCGACGGCACGCGCGAGCTGATGGCGGGGATGAAGCGCGGCGAATCCATCGCCCTGCTGGTCGATCAGAAATACAGCCAGGGGCCGGAGGTCGAGTTCTTCGGCCAGCCGGTCAACGCCTCGCCGGGCGCGGCGCGCATGGCGCTGAAGTTCGGCACGGTGATGCAGCCCCTGTCGGTGGTGCGTCTGCCGGGCGTGCGCTTCCGCGTCACGGCGCATGAGCCGATCGCCGTGCCCGACACGGGCGACAAGGCCGCCGATGTGCGGGCGGGCGTGCAGGCGGCCAACCGTTTCGTCGAGGATCGGGTGCGCGAGCATCCGGTCGACTGGTTCTGGGTGCACAAACGCTGGCCGCCTCAGGTCTATGAGGCGCTGCGAGAGGCTGAGGCCTAAATCGCTGTGTCGTCGGCGCGACGGAACGGACCGGCGTAGCTCTCGGTTCGCGTGCGGCGACGGTCCGGGCCGAAATAGCTGGCCGAACGCACGAAGGGGCGGGGACGCAGAATCACCGCCTCGATCCGTGTCAGCAGGGTCTGGGCCTTGACCGGCTTGGCGACGAATTCGGTGACGCCCGCGTCGCGCGCCTCGGTTACGCGGCTTTTCTCGGAATGGCCCGTCATCATGATGACGGGCAGATAGGGATTGGCGCTGTCAGCCTCGTTGCGGACAGCGCGGGTGAAGGCCACCCCGTCCAGCGGCTTCATGCGGAAGTCGACGATGGCGATGTCGACGGCTTCCTGACGCAGCAACTCCAGCGCCGCCGCACCGTCCTCCGCCTCGGTCAGGCGGCCGACGCCGACGGATTTCAACATGGCCGCGACGATGGCGCGCATATTGGGATTGTCGTCGACCAGCAGGACGTGGATCGAACTCAGGGCGGACATCGGAACACCGGCGAACGGAGATGCCGGGGATCATCCGGCGGACAGGGAGGGAGAAGAAAAGTCGCTGCTCAACCCGGCGGCTGGGCGGCGAGATATTCGCGCGGCCCGGCATAGGCCTCCTGTCGCTCTACCGACCAGTAGCGCAGGGCCGTCAGGGGAATGGCGACGCCGCTGACGGCGCAACGCACAAAGGCGCCGGCGGACAGAACTGCGAACTCGCCGTCGCCATAGTGCAGGCTGGCCGTCTGGCCCGAGTCTTGAGGAATCTGCGTGCTCATGGGGCCATCATAGCGCGGACCGGGTGCGGCACGAGAGCCGAATCGCGGTCATCTGGCCGTGCGCCTCCGTTATCTGCCGGATATTTCATGTCTCGATCGCCCGCCGCCGTTCTCGCCGTCGCCGTTTCGGCCGCCGTTCTGGCCGCCGCCTCCGGCGTGAACGCTCAGGATGGGGCGGAGGCGCGCCCGACGATCCGCGACCTCGGCCGGGCGCCGGGCATACTGTCGCCGGGACGGTTGAACGCCATCACTGATGTGGCGGGCGTAAAAGTGGGGCAGGTGACGCTGCATTCGGGCGACAGCATCCGCACTGGCGTCACCGCCATCGTGCCGCACGGCGGCTCCCTGTTCCGCGACAAGGTTCCGGCCGGGCTGTCGGTCGCCAACGGCTTCGGCAAGCTGGCGGGCGCGACCCAGATCATGGAACTGGGCGAGATCGAGACGCCCATCATCCTGACCAACACCCTGTCCGTGGCGCGAGGGATCGACGGCGTTCTGGACTGGACGCTTAAACAGCCGGGGCATGAGGATGTCCGCTCGGTCAACGCCGTGGTGGGCGAGACGAACGACGGCGGGCTGAACGATATCCGCGCGCGCGTCGTCACGGCCGCCGACGTGGTGCGGGCCATCGAGACGGCGACGACAGGCCCGGTCGAACAGGGCGCGGTCGGCGCCGGGACGGGCACCATCGCCTTTGGTTTCAAGGGCGGCATCGGGACCAGTTCGCGCAAGCTGCCTGACAGTCTGGGCGGCTTCACCGTGGGGGTGCTGGTGCAGTCGAACTATGGCGGCGCATTGAGCATCGACGGGGCGCCGGTCGGGGTGCGGTTGGGCCGCTACTACCTGCGCGAAGAGGTGGAGAATGAGCGCGCCGACGGCTCCATCATGATCGTGGTGGCGACTGATGCGCCGCTGTCGCACCGCAATCTGGAGCGGCTGGCGAACCGCGCCTTCGCCGGTCTGGCGCGGACGGGGGCGGCCTTCTCGAACGGGTCAGGAGACTATGCAATCGCGTTTTCGACGGCGGATGGCGTGCGACGGACATCGGAACGCCGGTTGGGGCAGGCGATGGTCGCGGACTGGCCCAACGACCGGATGTCGCCCCTGTTCGTCGCGGTCGCCGAGGCGACGGAGGAGGCCATCCTCAACTCGCTGTTGAAGGCGCAGACGACGACCTCGGTCATTGATGGCAAGACGGTGACGGTTGAGGCGTTGGACATTGAGGCGGTGAAGGCGGTGCTGGGCGAGGATGGCGGCGCGGCCCCTTTAAACCCGCTCATCCCGGCGGACGCCGGGACCCAGTGAGAGCGACGCGCTCGGTTCTCTGGAGACTGGCGCCGAGTTTTCAAGCGCTGAGGTTGAAGCCAAAGCACTGGGTCCCGGCGTCCGCCGGGATGGGCGGAGTTATTAGAAGTTAGAACAGGTCGCCCTGTCCGGCAGGAGGGGCCTTCGGGCGCGGTGCGGACTTGGGCGTGGGGCGCGGCATCCCACCCTCGCTGTCGATCGTCGCGCCCTTGGCGCCGTCGCCGAAGACGATCTGCACCGTCTGACCCGGCGACAGGGCGGCGGCAGAGGCGATCATGGCGCCCTGGGCGTCCTCGATGCGGGCGAAGCCGGGTTTGGGCGTCTTGGGGTTCAGCGTCGTCAGGGCGCGGGACAGGGAGGCGAGGCGGTCCTCGGCGCGCTCCAGCCGACGCGGCATGACCCCGTCCAGACGTACGCTCAGCGCCTCCAGCCGCGCCTGTCTCTGATCAAGGCGGCGGTGCAGGGGCGCGGGGCTGAGGCGGCCCGCCGTTTGCAGCAGGCGGCGCTCGTTGCGGGCGACCCCGGCCTGAAGCGCGGAGCCCAGACGGTCGGCTGCGCCGCGCAGGCGGTCCTGTCCGCGCTCAACGCGCGCGCGCAGCAGGCCAGGCGTCAGTCGACCGGCCGCGACCGCCAACTGTCGCTCATGCACGGCGACGTTGCGGTGCAGGCCCGAGCCGAGGCGGCTGGCGGCGTGGTCCAGCCGTTGCTGCGGCAGGGCCAGCAGGTCTTCGGGCCGGGCGGGCAGGCCGCGCGCGGCGGCGCGCAGGCGGGTGCGGCGGTCCTCCAGCATCCGCGCCCCGGCGCGCGACAGACGGCCCTCCAGATCGCTGAGCGCCCAGCG
The DNA here is from genome assembly GCF_003576505.1 of Brevundimonas sp. LPMIX5. Classification (NCBI taxonomy): domain Bacteria; kingdom Pseudomonadati; phylum Pseudomonadota; class Alphaproteobacteria; order Caulobacterales; family Caulobacteraceae; genus Brevundimonas; species Brevundimonas sp. LPMIX5. Next base: position 214,131 of record NZ_QWTZ01000006.1, on the reverse strand, counting down.
CAGATCGGCCAGCACCGGCGTGGCGATTTCGGCCGCCCCGGTCGGAGTCGGCGCCCGGCGGTCGGAGACGAAGTCGATCAGGGTGGTGTCGGTCTCGTGCCCGACGGCCGAGATTATGGGGATGCGGGCGGCTGCGACCGTGCGCGCCAGACCCTCGTCGTTGAAGCACCACAGGTCCTCGACCGAGCCGCCGCCGCGCGCGACGATCAGCAGGTCCGGGCGGGGGATCGGCCCGTCCGGCGTCATCTGGTCGAAGCCGCGGATGGCGTTCGACACCTGGCCGCAGGCGGCGTCGCCCTGAACCACAACGGGCCAGACGATGACGCGGCAGGGCCAGCGCTCGGCGATGCGGTGCAGGATGTCGCGGATGACGGCGCCGGTGGGGCTGGTGATGACGCCGATGGTCGCCGGGAAAGCGGGCAGAGCTTGCTTCTTCGCCGGGTCGAACAGGCCCTCGTCGCGCAAGCGGACCTTCAGCCGCTCCAGCTGGGCCAGCAGGGCGCCCGCGCCCGCCGCCTCCATGCTCTCGATCACGATCTGATAGGAAGAGCGCGCCGGATAGGAGGTGATCTTGCCGGTGACGATGACCTCCAGCCCCGTCTCGGGCTGGACGCCCAGACCGCGCACCACGCCCTTCCAGATCACGCCGTCGATGGCCGATTTGTCGTCCTTCAGCGTCAGGTAGACGTGGCCCGAGGCGTGGCGGTTCACCTTGGAGATTTCGCCGCGCAGCCGCACATGGCCGAAGCGTTCCTCCAGCGTGCGTTTCAGGGCGAAGCTCAGTTCCGATATCGACAGCGGCGGATTGTTGTCGCGGGCGGGCTGCGGGGCCGCGCCCTCGAAAGCGTAGTCGTCGTCGGAGGTCATGGCGCCATCCTAGACGCCGCCGTCGCGCCCGCAAAGGCGTGTGCGGCAAGCGTGGCGGAACGGGCACCTCTCCGCGCGCGTTCGCGCATCATGGTGCAGTCCCCAGACCCGCTGCCGGAAGACGCTACGGACGACGCCCTGCCGCCCGATCAGGCGCGTGAGCGCGACCTGGCGCGCCGCAGCCATAATCCGGCGCTCAGCCCGTGGCTGATTCTGGGCGTGATTCTTTTGGCCGGCGCCGGCGTCTATGTGGTCTCGGCTCTGATCTAGGACAGGAGGACGTGATGATGAGGATATTGCTCGCCGCCGCCTCGGCCGCGGCTTTGATGGCGGCCTGCTCAGAGGCGCCGCCCAAGCCGGCAAAGACGCCGGAAGCTTCGCCCGACGCGGCCTCGGCGCCGAGGATGACGCATACGCCTGCTCCTGCGGCGGGCGCGACGGCGCTGGGTCTGACCGTCAAGCAACTGGAGGACGCCGATCTCATCACCCCGGCGGGGATTGATCTGGGCGACGTCCAGAAGGTCGATGTGGACGCCTCGGGCGCCATCACCGGGCTGATCATCGAGCCGGCAGGCGAGGGCGGGCCGCGCTGGGTGCGTATTTCGCTGGATGGCCTTACGCCCCGCAAGGAAGGCGACGACTATGACCTGGTGTCGGACATGACGCTGGAGCAGTTGAAAGCCATGCCCGCCTGGATGCCCTGATTTGCATGATCTTGCGTCCGCTAACCCTTTCCGGCGCTTGACCGGGACGGCGCGTGCGGCCATTCCGCCCGGATGAACATTCTGCTCGTCGGATCGGGAGGGCGCGAACACGCCCTGGCCTGGAAGATCGCCCAGTCGCCGCTGGTCACGCGGCTTGTCGTCGCGCCCGGCAATCCCGGCATGGCTTCGCTGGGCGAGATGCGGCCCGATCTGAAGGCGACGGACGCGGAAGGCCTGGCGGCCCTGGCGCGCGAGATGAAGGCCGATCTGGTCGTCGTCGGGCCTGAATCGGCCCTCGCCGAGGGCTTGGCCGACCGTCTGCACGCGGCGGGCATCCCCTGCTTCGGCCCGACGCAGGCGGCGGCGCAACTGGAAACCTCCAAGGCCTTTTCCAAGGCCTTTCTGCAGCGCCACGGCATTCCGACGGCGGGCTATGGCGTTTATGAGGACGTCGCCTCGGCCAAGGTGGCGCTGGATCGGTATTCGGCCCCCTATGTCATCAAGGCCGACGGCCTTGCTGCGGGCAAGGGCGTGGCCATCAGCCCCGATCGCGCCGACGCCGAGGCCGAGATCGCACGAATGCTGGGCGGCCGGTTCGGCGCGGCCGGGGCGCGCGTGGTGATCGAAGAGTTCATGGACGGGGAAGAGGGCTCCCTCTTCGTCCTGTCGGATGGGACGCGGTCGGTGTTGTTCGGCGGCGCGCAAGACCACAAGCGCGCCTTCGACGGCGACATGGGCCCCAACACCGGCGGCATGGGCGCCTATTCGCCCGCGCCCGTCTTCACGGCGGCCTTCACCGACGCGGCCAATGAGCGGGTGGTCGTTCCCACCATCCAGAAGATGGCTGAGGAAGGCGTTCCCTATCGCGGCGTCCTCTATGTCGGCCTGATGGCGACGACGGAAGGCCCCAAGGTGGTCGAGTTCAACGCCCGCTTCGGCGACCCCGAATGTCAGGTGCTGATGATGCGGCTGGACGGCGATGTTGTGCCGCTGCTGCTGGCCTGCGCGCGCGGCGACCTGACCCAGGCGCCGGCGCCGGTCTTCAAGCCCGGCGTGGTCATCTGCGTGGTGCTGGCGGCCAAAGGCTATCCCGACAGCCCGCTGGAAGGCTCGGTCATTCGCGGCGCGGATCAGGACTTCGGACCGCACGTCCAGGTCTTCCACGCGGGGACCAGGCTGCGTGACGACGGCGTCCTGGCTGCGGCGGGCGGTCGCGTGCTGAACGTCTGCGCCTATGGCGACGACGTGGCCCAGGCGCGTGAGCGCGCCTATGAGGCGATTGCGAAGATCGACTGGCCAGGCGGCTTCCACCGCACCGACATCGGCTGGCGGGCGCTGGAGCCGCGCTGACGCGGCCCGGGCGGCTTCAGGTCATCGCGAACAACAGCCGCCCTTCGCCCATGCGTTCGCGCAAGGGGACCAGGTCGGCGTGGGACACCGAGAAGCAGCCGTAGGACCGGCCCAGCTTGCCCTGGCGCGCCAAAAAGGCCGGGTCGGCGTAGTCGGCGCCGTGGATGATGATGGCCCGCTCGCGCGCCAGATTGTTGGAATACTCCAGCCCGTCCAGCAGGACGTTCGGCCCTTGCTGGCTGCCCCAGCTGGCGCCCGCCGTGGCGTAGGCGCCGATCGAGGACATATGGCTGTCCGGGCGATTCGAGAACTGCTGCGCATAGCCTGAATGCGCCGGGTCCGATCCGCGGCCGTGGCTGGTGCGATAGGCCGTGACCCAGCCGCCTTCCAGATCGACTTCGTACAGGCGGTCCTCGCCCGAGAACTTTTGGAAATCGACCAGATACATCCGGTCGCGCTTCGAGATCTTATGACCGTGCACGTCCATAGCGGCTCGGGCGCGCTCGATCAGGTCCGGACGCACAATGCCGTGGGGGTCGATTGTCGTCCCGGCGTCCGCCATCTGCACATGGGCTGCGCGCGCGCGCTCAGGCACGATCGGCAGCGTTGGAGCGACGGCTCCGGCGAGCTGAAGTTGAGAGGTGGAGGCGGCGGAGGAGCACCCCGCCAACAGGGCCGAACCGCCCAAAATCAAGCCACGTCTGGAAAGCCGCATGCGACGCCCCTCGCACGGTTAAACAACTGTATCGGCTTGTTTCATGAACCGTCGTTAGAACGCAACCTTGGCCTTGGCGGGAAGATTGGAATGGTTATGTTGCGCGCTTCAGTAACGGGAGGGATACATGAAAAAGCTTGCCCTGATTGTGACCGCAGCTGTTTTGGCTGCCACCGGCGCCGAGGCGCGCCAAGCCCCGGCGGCAGCGCCGGTTTCGGCTGAACAGGCGACGAAGTTCGTCCAAGTGGGGCGGCTTTTGGCCGATCCGGCCAGCGGTCGCGTGCTGCGCGATAAAACTCTCGTGATCAGAGGGAACCAGGTCGTCGAAATCCGCGACGGCTTCGTCGGCGAGGGGAACGTCGTCGATCTGCGCTCGGCCTTCGTGCTGCCCGGCCTGATCGACAGCCACGTCCATCTGGGCAGCGAGCAGAGCCCGAACAGCCGTCTGGACCGGCTGACCATGTCGAACGCCGACCAGGCGATGGTCGGGGCGCGTCACGCCCGTCGCACCCTGAATGCAGGCTTCACCACGGTGGCGGACCTGGGCGGCGCCAATGAGTCGATCTTCGCCCTGCGTGACGCGGTGCGGCGCGGCGACGTGGTCGGACCGCGCATCATCGCCGCTGGTTCGTCCGTCTCGGTCCACGGCGGCCATGGCGACGCCAACGGCTATCGCGAAGACATCCTGCACGTCCTGTCGAACGAGAGCGTCTGCTCGGGGGCCGAAGACTGCCGCCGCGCGGTGCGGACCCAGGTTCGCGCGGGCGCCGACATCATCAAGATCACGGCCACGGGCGGAGTTTTGTCGAACACCGCCGCCGGTCTGAACCAGCAGTTCACCCAGGATGAACTGGCCTCCATCGTCGAGGTTGCGCACCGCATGGGCCGTCAGGTCACCGCCCACGCTCACGGCGTCGACGGCATCAACGCCTTCCTGAAGGCGGGCGGCGATTCCATCGAGCACGGCACCTATCTGGATGATGAGTCCATGCGCCTGTTCAAGGCCAACGGCGCCTGGCTGGTGCCGACCCTGCTGGCGGGCGACTTCGTCGCGCGCGTGGCCTCGGGCCCTGAAAACTTTTTCACTCCGGCCCAGACGGCCAAGGCTCTTGAAGCCGGTCCCAAGATGCTGGACATGGCCGCCCGCGCCCATCGCGGCGGGGTCAAGATCGCCTTCGGCACTGACTCGGGCGTCTCGGCCCACGGCGACAACGCCCAGGAGTTCGCCCTGCTGGTGCGCGCCGGTTTGACGCCGCTGGAGGCCATTCAGTCGGCCACGATCGGCGCCGCTGAGCACCTGAAGATCTCGGCCGAAGCGGGCCGTATCGCGCCGGGCATGCCTGCCGATCTGATCGCTGTCGCCGGCGACCCGCTGAACGATGTGACCGAGCTTGAGCGCGTCCGCTTCGTCATGAAGGGCGGCCAGGTCTTCCGTCAGGACTGAGGCTTCAGCCGATCCAGCAGGAAGGCGGCGAAAGCCGCCTCATCCTCGAAACGAGCGACGACGGGCCAGGGTGAAACCCTGGCCCTTCTTTCTGGGCTGAGCCGGACCCAGTCCTTTTCCGTCGTCACCAGACCGGCGCCGTAGACCGACGCCCGATCATTCAGAAAGGCGAAGTCGCGATCCGACAGTTCGGCGTGGTCGGGGAAGGGGACGAAGTCCTTCAGATCGCATCCGGCGGCGATCAGCGACCGCTCCACCTTCCACGGCTTGGCGATGCCCGCGAAGCCGACCTGCGGCCCCGGCGGCGGCGGGCCTTCGGGCGCCAGTCGGGCGATGAAGACGGGCAGGCTGTCGAAAACCTCGATCAATTCAGGATCGACCTCGGCCATGTCGGTGGGCAGCAGCACCACCACGCCGTCGGCGCGCGCTAGCCCGGCCTTCAGGGGTTCGCGCATCGGGCCGGACGGAAAGACCGAGCCGTCGCCGAACGGCCATTCGTCGCCGCGTGTCTCGCCATCCACTACGATCAGGCTGATCGCCTTCCTCAACGAGGGATTCTGATGGGCGTCGTCCAGTGCCAGGACGGCGACGCCATCGGCCGCTGCGGCGCGGGCGCCTTCGGCGCGGTCGCGGGCGATCCAGGCGGGGGATCCTTGCGCCAGCATCAGCGGCTCGTCACCCACGTCGGCGGCCCTGTGGACGGCTGGATCGACACGAACCGGGCCTTCGAGCTTGCCGCCGTAGCCGCGCGACAGGGCGGCGGCCTCGATCCCTTGAGCGCGCAGCAGGCGTAGCGTCTCACGCGCGATCGGCGTCTTGCCCGAGCCGCCGACGGTCAGATTGCCGATGGAGACGACCGCCGCGCCCGGATCGACCGGCGTGGCGCGGGCGATCCTGCGCGCCGTCACGTCCGCCCACAGCCATGAAGCGGGCTTCAGCAGCATCCGCGTCACCGGGGCGTGGCGACGGTCGCGGCTGTACCACCAGCGGGGCGTGTTCAGTTTCACGGGCGTCTCCGCGACGGGGCGGCGGGCAGGTGGGTCTGAAGCGCCAGCCACAGGCGGTCCAGACCGGCGGCGGCGACCTCTGCCGATCGCCGCGCGCGCTCGCCCATGTCGCGGGCGGCGTCCGGGTCCGCCAGCATGGGGCCGACGACCGAGGGCAGTTCGGCGGGCGACAGGACGGAGACGAGGCCGCCCGCCTGCTTCAGCATCCTTGTCACGGCCTGCCAGTTGCTGGCGTCGGGGCCGGTGACGATGGGCTTGGCCAGCCGCGCTGGCTCCAGCGGATTGTGGCCGCCGACCGCGCCGCCGCCCAGCGCGGGGGCGAAGGAGCCGCCCATCACCACCACATCAGCCAGCCGCAGGAACAGCCCCAGTTCGCCCAGGGTGTCGGCCAGATAGATGTCGGTCTGGTCGCAGATCGGCTGGCCCTGACTGCGCCGGGCGAAGCCGTAGCCGTCGTGGGTCAGGGCCTCGGCGATGGCGTCGGCGCGTTCGGGGTGGCGCGGCACGACGATCAGGAACAGGCGGTCGGCCAGATGATCCAGCGCGCCGACGATGGCCATTTCCTCATGCTCATGGGTGCTGGCGGCGACGACGACGGGGCGGTCGTCGATCAGGGCCGACAGGCGGGCGAACTCGCCCTTGTCATAGGGCAGCGGTTCGCTGGACAGCTTCAGGTTCACCTGACCGTCGACGCGGGCGCCCAGCGCGCTCAGCCGGTCGGCGCTGTCCTGATCCTGCGGCCAGACGTGGGAAAAGCCGTTCATCAGGGCGCGGGCCATGCCGGGGGCCTTCTTCCAGCCCTGCGCCGTCTTGTCGGTGATGCGGGCGCTGACGAGGGCCAGAGGCACGCCGCGCTTCTGGGCCGTGGTCAGAAGGTTGGGCCACAGCTCGCTCTCGACGAAGACGCCGACGTTGGGCCGCCAGTGGTCGAGGAATGCCGAGACCGCCGAGGGGGCGTCCACCGGGGCGAACTGGTGGATGACGCCGCGCGGCAGGCGGCTGGCCAGCACCTGAGCCGAGGTCAGGGTGCCGGTGGTGACCAGCACGGTCACATCGGGCCGATCCTTGCGGATTCGCTCGGCCAGCGGAAGGATGGACAGGGCCTCGCCGACGCTGACGCCATGAATCCAGACCAGAGGCCCGTCGGGACGCGCCATGCCGGGCAGGCCCAGCCGTTCGTCGACGCGGGCGGGGTCTTCCTTGCCTTTCTTGACGCGGGCGTCCAGCAGGCGCGGGGCCAGCGGCTCCAGCAGACGGGTCAGCAGCCGATAGGCGATCAGGGCGGGGCTGAAGGCCACGGTCAGACGCGCTCCAGCCCGGTCAGGGCGTCGGCGCGCGCCTCGACGGCGGTCAGGCGCTGGCCCCATTCGGCGGCGACCTCGGCCAGATCGCCGCCTTCAGGCCAGTCGACCCGGTCCCAGACGACGGCGCCCTTGCCGAATGGCAGGGGCAGCAGGGCGCGATCCCAACTGTTCAGCCGGATCGCCGGTTTGCACGACATGCCGATCAGCAGTACGGGCGCCTTGGAAATCTTCGCCATCAACGGCAAGCCCTCGGCCATCTGCCGCGCCGGACCGCGCGGGCCGTCGGGGGTCAGCGCGAGAGCGCCCAGCTTTAACTGCTTCAGGCCGTCGCGCAGGGCCTGTGTCCCGCCCTTGGCCTGTTTGGCCTTGTCCTTGTTGGCGGAGGAGCCGCGCACGGCGGGAAAGCCCTGACGCGCGATCGCCTTGGCGATGAACTCGCCGTCGGCGGACAGGGAGATCAGCGCCTTGGCGGGTTGGGCTCTGTCCTTGGGCCAGCAGGACGGCGCCAGGGCGATGCGAGAGTGCCAGAAGGCGCACAGCACCCCTCCGCCGTCGCGCCAGACATCTTCAGCCGCGGCCTCATTCTCATGGGTCCAGCGGATGGTGGCGATGCAGAACCGCATCCACTGGGCCAGGGTCCAGGACAGGGCGTTCTGGATGGCGGGGTTGCGCAGCGGCCTCATGCGCCCGTCTCGTCGGGAAGCTCGACCAGAGGCGGCAGTTCCATGGGGTCGCTGTCCAGCGACTGCTGCCGGGCCAGGCGGGCGTAGAGACCGCCGCGCGCCACAAGCGCGTCGTGCGAGCCTTCCTCGACCACGCGGCCGCCGTCGATGACGTAGATGCGGTCGGCGTTCTTCACCGTGGACAGGCGGTGGGCGATCATCAGGGTGGCGCGGCCGTTCATCAGCCGCTCCAGCGCGGCCTGCACCAGGGCCTCGCTCTCGGTGTCCAGCGCGCTGGTGGCCTCGTCCAGCAACAGGATGGGCGCGTCCTTCAGGAAGGCGCGGGCGATGGCGATGCGCTGGCGCTGGCCGCCGGACAGGCGGGCGCCGGCCTCGCCCACGCGGGTGGCGTAGCCGTCCGGCAGGGCGGCGATGAAGTCGTGGGCGGCGGCGGCGCGGGCGGCGGCCACGATATCCTCGGCCGAGGCGCCGGGGCGGCCATAGGTGATGTTGGCGGCGATGGTGTCGTCGAACAGGAAGGGTTCCTGCGTCACCAGGGCGATGTGGTCGCGTAAGGACGGAAGGCTAAGCTCGCGGATGTCGCGACCATTCAGCGTCACCCGCCCCGCCGTCACGTCATAGAAGCGCGGCAGCAGGCTGAGGATGGTCGACTTGCCCCCGCCCGACGGGCCGACAAGGGCGATCGTCTCGCCCGGCGCCACGTGCAGGCTGACGTCCGACAGGGTCGGAACGGCGCCCTCTTCCTCGGCGCGATAGGCGAAACATACGCGCTCAAGGGCGATGGTGACCGGGCCGGGGACTACCACGGCGGCGTCGTTGGCCTCGCGGATTTCCGGCTCGATATCCAGGGCGGCGAACAGGCGGCGGGCGGCGGTGAAGCCCTCGCTCAGCACCGTGGTCAGGTTCGTCACCTGACGCAGCGCCTGACCGGCCAGCAGCAACATGCCGATGAAGGAGGCGAAGGCGCCGACGGTCATCTGCCCCTTACTGGCGCTCCATCCGGCATAGGCCATTGCGGCGGCCACCACGGAATAGGCGACGATGTCGCTGGCGGGGCCGGAGAAGGCGCGGCTGTCGGCGCCCTTGATGACGTGGCGCTGGCGGCGGTCGATGACGGTGGCGACGCGGGCTTCCTCGGCCGCCTCGCGGTTCTCGATCTTGATGACGCGGACGCCGTCCAGATTCTCCATCAGGGCGCTGGACAGGGCTTCGGTCTCGACCATCGCGCCGCGCGCGGCCTTGCGAGACTTCTTGCCGAAGCGGCCGATGATCCAGCTGACCAGCGGCACGCCCAGCAGAACGATCAGCGTCAGCGGCAGATCGATGAAGCCCATGGCGACGATGACGCCCAGCAGCATCAGGGCGTTCTGCGTGTAGTTGACTACGCCCGAGGTGAAGGCCTCGCGCACCAGATTGGCGTCGAACAGGACCGACGACACGAACGTCCCTGAATGCTGACTGCGCAGACGCGACAGGTCGGCCCGGATCATGCCCGAGAACAACTGCTTCTGAATGTCGCCGACAATGCCGTGGCCCAGCCGGTTCACCAGCGCCGCCTGACCCGCCATGCTCAGCGAGCGGATCACCGCCACGACGATGATGAACAGGGGAATGGCGATCAGCACCTTGTCCGCCGGAATGGTGAGCGTCTTCCAGACCGTCACCGGCCCCTGATGCTGGCCGAACAGCAGGTCGATCGCAGGCTCAAGGAATTTCAGCAGCAGGGCCGTCAGACCGCCCGACACGCCCGCCAGCAGCATGGAGGTGAAGAAGGCCGGCTTGTGCCGCGACAGATACTCGCGCCAGATGCGGGCGAGCAGGGGCCGCAGCGGCTCGCGGGCGTCGACATGTGGAGCGGGAACGGTCATCGGCCTTCGGTCGAACGGCTGAGGCGGCAAGTCAAGCGGCCGCGCGAGAGAGAGGCGCCGCGGGACGGGTGACGCCGGGTGCAAACGGCGCTATCTGGCCGTCATGGGGCGCTACGATCTGACTACGCCGTTCGGCCGTTTCAAGGCGCGCTGGTCCTATTTCTGGAAGGATCACGCCTTCCTGCGCACGGCCTTCACCAACGCCCATTGGCTGGGGCCGGATCTGGTGCGGACCAACCAGCCCTCGCCGGGGCAGTTGGCCTGGTGGAAGCGGCAGGGAATCCGCACCGTCGTCAATCTGCGCGGCCAGAGGGACGAGGCCTATTACTGGCTGGAGAAGGACGCCTGCGAACGGCTGGGGCTGACGCTGATCGACGCCCCGCTGGATTCACGCGACCCGCCGGGCAAGGACCGGGTGCGCCGGGCCAGGGCCCTGTTCCAGACGATGGAGTATCCGGCGTTGATCCACTGCAAGTCGGGCGCGGACCGGGCGGGGATGATGGCCGTCCTCTATCGCCACTTCCACCTGGGCGAGCCGATTTCGGCGGCCATGACGGAACTGGGCAAGCGCACCCTGCACAGCCGCGAGGGCCTGACCGGGGTGCTGGACTATACGCTGGAGAAATACGTCGCCGAGGTCGAGCCCACGGGCGTCAGCTTCGAGGACTGGGTCGAAAGCGACGCCTATGATCCCCAGGCCATCCGGGCGGAGTTCAAGGCCGGCTGGTGGGGCAAGCTGGTGGTGGATCGCCTGCTGAAGCGCGAGTAGGTCAGCCCCACGGGCCGCCGTGATCCGGGCCGCTGGGCGGAGACTGACGCGCAGCCTGCTCCTTCTTCCACCGCTTGACCTGTCGGTCGTGTTCCATGCGCCGCGCCAGGGTGACCATGCACAGCGCCAGCACGGCGAGCATGGAGATCAGGCTGAAAATCTGCTGGCCGTCCAGCGTCTGGCCGAAAAGGGTCAAGGTCGAGGGTCTCGATCAGCTGGGGTGATGGGGTCGTTCCAGGCGGTGTCCTGGTCCTCGCCGGGGCGGGGGACGTGCTTGGGCCCCTTACGCACGACCCAGACGATCGCCGCGACGGCGACAACGACCAGCAGCAGGACGATGAAGGTCGGCAGCATGGGAAATCCTGTTCAAGAACAAAGGCGACTGACACGAAAGCGCATCAGCCGCCTCTGCGGTTCCGGAACACCGGCGTGATGACGCCGTGAGCGCTGGCTCAGGCGTCGGTGCGCGGATCGATCAGCTTGTGCGCGTGCAGGATGAAGTAGCGCATGTGGGCGTTGTCGACGGTGGCCTGGGCGCGGGCCTTCCACGCCTTCTTGGCTTCGTCATAGCTGCCGAAGGCGCCGACGAACTCGACCTGGCTCAGGTCGCGGAAGACGGGCTCGGCCGGGTGGCGCATCTCGCCGCCGATGACGAGGTGAAGCAGTTGGGGATCGTGAGAGTCGGCCATGGAGAGGGGGTCCATTGCGGGAGGAATGTCAGATGGCCAGCGGGATAGGCGCTGTGCGCCTCACGATCAACGGGTGAAGGGCCGGTGCGGCGCATATCAGGCTGGTTTGACGCGGATCAGGGCGATTAAAGCGCCACGGACGGCCCATATGGTCGCTGACCTTGGCCCCGGCCTCTTCGGCGATCAGGCATCCGGCGCAGACGTCCCAGTCCCATTTTGGGCTGATGGCGATGGCGGCGTCGAAGGCCCCGGCCGCCACCAGAGCCATGCGGTAGGCCAGGGCGTTGCGCTTGGAAAAGCGCATCGGCGGCCACGGTTCGTCCCATTCGCGCGCCTCCATCAGCCGGGCGTCGGCCAGAAGTTCGGCGTCTTCCAGATCGTCGGTGTCCGACGCGCTGATGGAGCGGCCCTTCAGGCGGGCGCCGCCGCCCAGGGTGGCCTCGAACACCTCGTCCATCATCGGGGCGTGGATGACGGCGGCGACGGGGCGGCCGTCCTCGACCACGGCGATGGGCACGCACCACCACGGCTTGTTCTTCATGAAGGCGACGGTGCCGTCGATCGGATCGACGACGAAGATGCGCTTCTTCGACAGGCGCTCCGTGCTGTCGGCCGTCTCCTCGGACAGCCAGCCGTAGTCGGGCCGGGCGCTCAGAAGCGCGTCGCGCAGCAGCTGGTCCACGGCCAGATCGGCGCTGGTGACGGGCGAGCCGCCGTCCTTGGACCAGACCTTCAGTCCGGCCTCGCGGTGTTCGAGCGCCAGCCGACCGGCGGCCAGCGCCGCGTCGCGGATCAGGTCGAGGTCGGCGCTGTAGTCGCTCATTTGCCCGCGATCGCCACCTTGTCGAACAGCAGGGAGGGGCTGTTGAACGATCCGCGGAACTCCAGGTCGCCCGCGCGTTGCAGGCGAGCGTAGAGGTCGATCAGATTGCCCGCCACGGTGACTTCGCTGACCGGATAGGCGCGCTGGCCGTTCTCGAACCAGAAGCCCGACACGCCCGCCGACCAGTCGCCGGTGTTGCCGTTCAGCGAGGGGCCGAACATGGAGGTGATCAGCAGGCCCGTCCCGGCCTGCGCCATCAGGGCGTCCAGATCGCCTTCGCCCGGCGCCAGATGCAGGTTGTGGGTTGAAACGCCGGACGGTCCCGCCAGCCCGCGCGAGGCGTGGCCGGTGGTCTGCAGGCCCAGCTGGGCCGCCGAGGCGGTGTTCAGCAGCCAGGTGGTCAGGACGCCGTCCCGAACGATCTCGCGCCGTTCGACGGCCACGCCCTCATCGTCGAAGGGGGTGGAGCCGAGGCCGCGCGGGCGGAACGGATCGTCGATCAGATCGACGCCGATCGGCAGGACGGCTTGGTTCAGCTTGTCCTTCAGGAAGGAGCTGCCGCGCGCGATCGACGGGCCGGAGATGGCGCCCAGCAGCGGCGACAATACCTGCGTCGCCACACGGTTCTCGAAGATGACCGGGGCGGTGGTCGAGGCGATCTTGCGCGGGCCGACGCGGGCGATGGCGCGCTCGCCCGCCTTCAGGCCGATGGAGGCGGCGTCGGGCAGGTCGGACAGGTGGCGGACGGTGCGGCTTTCGCCGCCGCGCTCCATGGCGCCGTCCTTCTCGGCGATGACGCCGACGCCCAGCGAGAAGGCGCTGCCGCGATGGCGGCCGTCGAACCCGTGCGAGGTGACGAGGCGCCATTCGCTGGCTGACCAGGCGGCGTGCCCGCCTTCGGATTTGGACACGCCCGATACGGCCAGGGCGGCGGCCTCCGTCTCGGCGGCGGCGGCTTCCAGCGCCTCGGCCGAGCGTTCGGCGGGATCATACAGGTCCAGGTCCGCGTGCGGCGCGGCGGCCAGTCGGTCCTGCGGCGCGAGCGAGGCATAGGGATCTTCGGGCGCCAGCTTCGCCATCGCCACGGCGCGCTCGACCAGACGCGCGCGGGTGGTGTCGGACAGGTCGGAGGCGGACACCGTCGCCTGACGCCGCCCGATGAAGACGCGCAGGCCCAGATCGCGGGCCTCTTCACGCTCCACGTCTTCCAGCGCGCCGTTGCGCACGCCGACGGACAGGGAGGCGCGATGGGCGGACACGGCCTCGGCCGCATCGGCGCCGGCCTTCAGCGCGGCGGAGATCAGATCGTTCAGGATGTCGGGGGAGGGCGTCTTATCGGACATGCCCCGATATGGCGGACGGAACCCGCGCCCGCAACAGCCGGACTAGAGAATGGACCAGGCGATCAGGCTGACCGCCGCCACCAGAAGCGCCAGCCAGGTCAGGATCATGCCGACCGAACGGCCCAGCGACGGTCCCTCCTGAAACAGCAGGCCCAGGGCGTGGATCACCCGCCCGGCGAACAGCATTCCGCCGACCGCATGAATCAGCATGGCCGGGGCGCCGAGGAAGGCCAGCAGGATCAGGCCGCACATTCCGGCCGGGATGTACTCGGCCGCATTGGAAAAGGCGCGGGTGGCGCAGACCAGTTCGCGCACGCCGCCGTCGCCGAACTCGACCAGATGCTTGCGCCGCCGGTTCACCACCACGCCCGACAGAACGAACAGCAGCAAGATCAGCAGCCCGCCCCATAGGGCGGCCGCCTGAATGGTCGGGATCAGGCTCAATTCTCGCGCCCCACCGGATAGAGGCGATAGCGCTGGTCGTAGAAGGGCGTGCGCTCGTAGAACCAGGCGAGGCGCGCATCGCCGTCGGCGGCGAACGCGGGGTCGGCCGCCAGCTTCGCCTCGAACGCGGCCTTCAGCGCCGGATCGGCGGCGAGCATCTTCTCGGCGAGCGGGGCGATGGCGTAGGCCTCGATGTATTCGACGCGGTTCAGCACCTCAGGGAACATGCCCCAGGCGAAGAAGCTCTCGTTCGACTGCGGCTCCAGCAGCAGGATGGCGAGGTCGCCCATCGGCTGATCGGTCGGCACGCGGACGGAGCCGATCGGGAAGGTCCAGTTATGCGCCTCGGGCCGGACTTCGCTGACCGAGATCGGCACATGGCCTTCATTGGTGCGGGCGGAGACCTTGGGATCGACCAGGCGCAGCATGTCGACGGCGACGGTGTGCGGGGCTTCCAGCGTCTCCATCTGCACGCCGTGGACCCGCAGCCGCTCGATCACGTCCTGACGATAGGACGGCACCCAATAGGCGCTCGGCCGCTTCAGCGTCAGTGTGGGGTGGGAGCCATAGAAGGGCATCTGCCAAAGTTCGGCGTCCGGCTGGCCCAGCCAGCGGATTTCGGGGCGGCCCGATGCCACGCTGTCGAAGGTCTCATAGCGGATGCCCTTGAACGGGCGGGTGCGCGAGGGCGTCGTGTCGCTGTCGAAATTGGCGGGCAGTTCGGCGGGGCGCAGGGCGCGGTCGGCGGCGATGGCGGCGCGCAGGTCGCCGGACTTTTCGGCCAGCAGCGTCAGCGCCTGTTCGAGGAAGACATAGGTTCCCAGCACCCGCTGTTCGTGGGGTTTCAGGCTGTGGTTCTCGATCAGTATGGTCGGGACGTGCGCCGCCGAACCCCAGCCGTTGGAGAAGCGCTCGCCCAGACCGCCGTCGTTCAGGCCCTTCTTCGGATCACGGTCGTCGATGGCGAAGACCAGTTCGCCGGGGATGTGCCCTTGCGCCTCCAGCGCCTCATACATGGCGGGCTTGAAGGCGGCGTCCAGCCACTGAGCGATGGCCGGGCTGCGGCTCCAGACGCCGTCCTCGCCGTTGTAGCCGAAGGTGACGTCATATTGATAATCGATGCCGTCGGTGACGTGGATATCGACGTAGAGGTCGGGCTGGTATTTGTGGATCAGGCCCATGACGGCCTGCATCTCGGTCTGATCCAGCTTCATGAAGTCGCGGTTCAGGTTCTGGTTCGTCGCCGTGTGGCGCCAGCCCTGATTGCGCGGCCCGCGCTGGTTGGGGCGGGAATAGGGGCCGGTGCGCTCGTGTCCGTCTACGCTCAGGATCGGGATCAGGATCAGGTTAGCCCGGTCCAGCAGGCTGTCTTTTCCATAGAAGGCGATATCGCGCAGCAGCATCATGCCCGCGTCCTTGCCGTCGATCTCGCCGGGATGGATGCCGGCCTGGGCCAGCAGGACCGGCTTGGACGGATCGAAGGCCGCGCCGTCCTTGGAGGCGATCACGGCGTAGATCGGACGCCCTTCCGGCGAGGTTCCGAACTGTTCGAGGCGGATCAGGTCGCTGGCGGCGTCCAGTTTGTCGAACCAAGCGCGGGTGTCGGCGTATGACGGCGAGAAATCATGCGCCGCATCGGCCTCGAAGCCCGTGACCCACGGATCGGAGGCGTCGCGCAGCAGGGCTCGGCTGGCGCCGTTCCAGGCCGGCGCAGGCGGCAGGAAGGCCTGATCCCACGGTGCGGCGTTGGGCAGGGCCGATGGGGGCGTCTGGGACATGGCGGGACTCGCGAGCAGAAGGGCGGCGGCGAACAACAGACAGGAGCGCATGCGCTTTGGTGGGCCGAATGGTCCGATGAGGCAAGCTTTCAGCCCTCTCCCTCCGGGAGAAGTCAGCTATTTCCAGATCGGAGTCTTGTCGCCCGGCAGGCCCAGGCGATCCCAGATGTCGTTGACACGTTCGATGACGTCCTCGTCCATGTGGATCTCCTCGCCCCATTCGCGCTTGGTCTCCGGCTCCCACTTGTCGGTGGCGTCCAGGCCGATCTTGGAGCCCAGCCCGCTCTCGGGGGAAGCGAAGTCCAGATAGTCGATGGGGGTGTTCTCGATGACGGTGATGTCGCGCGCCGGGTCCATCTTGGTCGAGACGGCCCACATGACATCCTTCCAGTCGCGGGCGTTGATGTCGTCGTCCACGACGATGATCCACTTAGTGTACATGAACTGGCGCAGATAGCTCCAGCAGCCCATCATCACCCGCTTGGCGTGGCCGGGATAGGCCTTCTTCATCGACACCACCGCGATGCGATAGCTGCACCCCTCGGGCGGCAGCCAGAAGTCGGTGATTTCGGGGAACTGCTGGCGGATCAGGGGGATGAAGACTTCGTTCAGCGCCTCGCCAAGCACGGACGGCTCATCCGGGGGACGACCGGTGAAGGTGGTCAGATAGATGGGGTCCTTGCGCATGGTGATCGCCGACACCTGGAAGACCGGGAACTTCTCGACCGAGTTGTAGTAGCCGGTGTGGTCGCCGTAGGGGCCTTCGTCCTCGAACTCGTCCAGCAGGACGTGGCCTTCCAGCACGATCTCGGCCTGCGCCGGGACCATCAACGGCACGGTCTTGCACGGAACCAGCTCGGCCTTGGAGCCGCGCATCAGGCCTGCGAATTGATACTCCGAAAGGGTCTCCGGCACCGGGGTCACTGCGGCTAGGATCGTCCCCGGATCAGCGCCCAGAACGACGGCGCAGGGCAGGGGCTCGCGCTTACCCGCCTTCTTGTGCCGGGCGTAGTGCTGGGCGCCGCCGCGATGGGCCAGCCAGCGCATGATGGCCTTGTCCTTGCCCAGCACCTGCATCCGATAGATGCCCAGGTTGAAGTCGTCCTCGCGCTCGTCGGACGGCCCCTTGGTCACGACCAGACCCCAGGTGATCAATGGCGCGGGTTCGCCCGGCCAGCAGCCCTGAATGGGCAGGGCGGTCAGGTCGATCTGATCGCCCTTCAGCACCACATCCTGCACCGGAGCCTTCTTCACCGTCTTGGGCCGCATGGACATGACGGTCTGGGCCAGAGGCAGCATCTCCATGGCGTCGGAGAACCCGCGCGGCGGCGTCGGGTTGCGCAGGAAGGCCAGCAGTTCGCCGACTTCGCGCAAGTCTCGCCCGGTGGTGCGTTGCTTGCCCTCCAGCGTCACGCCCATGGCGACGCGCTTCACCGTGCCGAACAGGTTGGCGAGGCAGGGGATGGGGCTGATCGAGCCGTCGGGCATGACCGGCTTCTCGAACAGCACCGCCGGGCCGCCGTTGCGCAGCAGCCGGGTCTGGATCTCGGTCATCTCCAGATGGGTGGAGACGGGCTCCGACACGCGGACCAGTTCGCCGTCGGCTTCGAGGGTCGCAAGAAAATCGCGCAGGGACTTGTAGGCCATGCGCTGACGCTTAGGCGGCTGCGCGCCGTCTGTCACGCCATGCGCGCCTTCAATAGGCCGGGGCGTCGGACACAAGCGCCCACACCGGCAGGCGCAGGGCGCGGGTTGCGGCGTCCAGCCGGGCCGAATCCAGCCGCTGACGACCGGTTTCGACACGGCGCAGGGCTTCAGGCGTCAGGTCGAGGGCGGCGGCCAGATCCTCGAACGGCACGCCGCGCCGGTCGCGCCAGCGGCGGATGCGGGCGCCGACGACGGCGTCGTTCGGATCGCTCGCCGGGAAATCCAGAACTGAACCCAAAGCCCCCTCCTGTGCGCCCGCGCCTCTAGGTCGGCGTCGGATCAGGCATCCTGATCCCACTCAAAGGCCTCGTCCAGCCAGTCGCCGATGCGGCCGTCGGGGCGGGCCAGTGCGCTGACCTGCGCCATCTCGTCCGCAGAAAGCTTGAAGTCTAAGATGCCGAAGTTCTCGGCCGCGCGGCTCTCCTTGGTGGTGCGCGGAATGGCGATGACGCCCTGCTGCATGATCCAGCGCAGGGTGATCTGGCCATTGGTCTTGCCGTGGCTCTTCGCGATCTCGCCGATCACGGCGTCGTCGGCGATCTTGCCCTGAGCCAGCGGCGACCAGGCGGTGATGGACGAGCCCAGTTCGCGCGCCGTCTCGATCAGCGTCTTCTGCGACAGATAGGGGTGATACTCGACCTGATTGGTGATCAGCGGCGCGCTCGACAGGGCGGCGGCCTCGCGGAACAGGGCGGAGGGGAAGTTGGACAGGCCGATGTTCTTGGCGAAGCCCTTTTCCTTCGCCTCATTCAGGGCGCCGATGGTTTCTTCCAGCGCGGGCGTCGGCTTGGGCCAGTGCAGCAGCAGCAGGTCCGGCGTCAGGCCCAGGCTGATGGCCGATTCCTCGGCCTGACGCAGCAGGGCGTCGCGATGGAAATGCTCGACCCAGATTTTGGTGGTGACGAAGATGTCGTCGCGCGTGACGATCCCCTCGGCCACGGCGTCCACGATGCCGTCGCCGACGGCCTTCTCATTCTTGTAGATCCAGGCGGTGTCGATGTGGCGATAGCCGATGCGCAGGGCCTCGCGCACCATGCGGCGGGCGTCGTCGGGCTCCAGTTGCCAGGTGCCGAAGCCGAGCAGCGGAATCTCAACGCCCGAAGCGGTCACGGTCGGCTGGCCCGAGAAGGATGGCGAATGGGGCATGGGGAGGCTCCGGTGAGGAATAGGAGCCTGGAATATAGGCGCCCGCTCAGGCCTCGCCATTGTTCAGCCAGTGGAAAACCTGATCCCACAGCGGCTCCATTCCCTTGCGGAAGGCGCCTTCGTGACCGATGCGGCGCGCGCCGAAATCGCCCGGCGCGTGGACGCTGATCTCGGATCCGGCGTTGGGATAGACGCTCAACAGGTCGCGCGCCGTGCCTGGCGTAGCGATAGGATCGTCGGTGAATATCCACGACCGGATCGGGGCGGTCACGGCCTCATAGTGGTGGGGCCGCAGGCTGGTCTCCAACTCCTTGGAGAAGTATTCCCGCTCCAGGCACCAGCGCCGCCAGGTGGTGAAAACACCGCGCGGCAGGTCGGTCCCGGCCCACAGACCGCCGCCCTTGATATAGCCGTGCCGCATCAGGCTGAACGGGCCGAAGCCCAGCCAGAAGAGCAGCTCCAGCGGGTTGTAGCCGCGGTGGTGCCCGCCCCACCAGCCGGTCCCGACCGAGACGAAGGCGTGCCGCTCGATCCGGTCGTGATTGTGCATGAACCCGACGAAGTGGCCGCCGACGCTGTGGCCGACATGGACAAGGCGCAGGCCCGGCGCCGCTTCGATCAGGGCGTCCAGCGCGGCGGGCATATCCAGCCGTCCCCAGTCCGGATAGTCGATGGTTGAGCCCTTCAGCTCATCCGGCCGCGACCCGGCGATGCCCCGGAAGTCATAGGTCAGCACCGCCGCCCCTCGCTCCGCCAGATAACGGGCGAACCGCTCGTAAAAGCCCTTGGGAAAGCCCGTGCCGGAGGAAACCAGTACGGCGATCAGGGGCTCGGCGGCCGAAACCAGCCGCATCGACAACGGATAGCCGTCGGCGGCCGGGGCGGTGAAGTCGCGCGTGACGAGATCGGTCATAGGTCCGTCCTGTTTAGAAACGAACTCTAGCCGATTGACGCGGCGTCAGGTCAAGGCTTGGCCGGTTCGGATGCCGTGGTCGGTCCCAGCGCCAGAACGCCGTCGAAGGCGCCGTCGCCATAGGGCTGAACGACGACGCCTCGCGCCTGGACGTCATAAATCTCGGGCAGAGGATTGGCGCCGCAGGCATCGCGCCCGCAGCTCCACGTCGTTCCACCCTGCTGCGCCACATACAGGCTGATGACCTCGTTGGAGGGCAGGTGAACGACGGCGGGCGTCAGCTTCCTGCTCTCGATCATCTTTTTCTGGGCATGGATGTTGCCGACCAGAACCAGCATCCGGCTGTCGGGCGTCTTGCGAGCGGCGGTCGCCAGTCGATGGCCCATGTCTAACTCATAGTAGGACTGGCTGAAGCCGGGGACGCGCGGAGTGTCAGGTGCGAAGGCGATGACCTTGAGGCTCGGTGTCTCGCGCTGCATGGCGCGCAGACGCAGCAGCAGGTCCAGCATGGCGACGCTGCCGCGTCCGTCGTGATGCACGAAGGGACCGTGCGGATAGGCGGCAAGCATCGCGCGGGCGGCCGGGTCGCTGTCGGCCGCCATGAAGGCGTCCAGCGTCGGCTGCATGCTCTCCGAAAACTCCAGCGCGACCGTCACCGGCCCCTGCGCCCGCGCCGCGCAGACCAGATCGGCGAAGGCGGCGGGGGCTTCCGTCGTGCCGTGCATCTCGCCGACGACGACGTAGCGGGTGTCGTCGTTCCAGAGCGTCTCGACGCCGGGAACAGGCGTGCAGGTGGAGGAAGAAACAAAGGCGGCGGCTAACAAGGTCGCGATCATGGCGTCTTCCTCGACAGCTTGGATCAATAGGCCAGCGCGTTGCCGTCCTTGCGCATTTCGGTGGCGGCGCCGTAGGTCCAGCGGCCCTGTTCGTTGATCTGCTTCATCACGTTCTGATAGCCGCCGAAGCCGCCGTCGGGCGGGCCGAGGTCCCAGCCCATGGCCGTCAGCTGCTGCTTGGTGGCTTCGGGCACGCCGGATTCGAGGTGCAGCTTGCCGACGCCCTCAGCCGGTTGGCCGGTCGGTTCGGACGAGCCGTAGTGCTGCCAGCGCGGGCTGTCGCCGGCTTCCTGCGGGTCCAGGCCGTAGTCGACCATGTTGATGATGATCTGGGCCTGACCCTGCGGCTGCATCCCGCCGCCCATGACGCCATAGGCCAGCCACGGTTCTCCGTCCTTGCAGGCGAAGCCGGGGATGATGGTGTGGAAGGGGCGCTTGCCCGGCGCATAGACGTTGGGGTGGCCGTCGGTCAGGGCGAACAGTTCGCCGCGGTTCTGGAACATGAAGCCCAGCGTCCGGCCGTCCGGGCCATCGGCGACCAGACCGCCGCCCATGCCGCGATAGTTGGACTGGATCCAGCTGACCATCATGCCGTCGCTGTCGGCGACGCTGAAATAGGTGGTGTCGCCCTGCGTCGGGGCGTCGCCGGGGAAGACGCGGTCCATGACGCGGTTCGGGTTGATCAGCTTCGCCCGTTCGGCGGCGTAGGCCTTGGAGTTCAGCCAGGCGGTCGGGGCCTTGGCGAAGCGTTCGTCGGCGAAGTAGCGGGCGCGGTCCTCGAAGGCCAGGCGCTTGGCCTCGGCCTGAACGTGGATGGAGGCGGCGGACTGGAAGCCCATGGCTTTAAGGTCGAACTGTTCGCAGATGTTCAGGATCTGGTTGGTCGAGAGGCCCTGGGTGTTCGGACCGAGCGAATAGACCTCGACCCCGCGATAGGTGGTCATCAGCGGCTCGACCCATTCGGTGCGGTGCGCGGCCAGATCCGCGCGGGTCATCCAGCCGCCGATGCGCTTGAAGTAACGCTCGATGTGGTCGGCGATCACCCCGTCATAGAAGGCGTCGCGGCCGCCCTCGGCGATCAGGCGGTAGGTGCGGCCGAGGTCCGGGTTGGCGAAGATCTCGCCCGTCTTGGGCGTGCGGCCGCCGGTCAGCCAGACCTTCTTGCGGTTGTCGTTTTCCTCGATCGTCGCGGCGGCGCGATCAAAGCCGGCCATGTTGCGTTCGAGGTAGTAGGCCACGACCTGCGGCACGGGCACGCCCTGCTCGCACAGTTCGGCGACCGGCAGCAGGACGTCCTTCCACGGCAGCTTGCCATAGCGCTGGTGCGCGCTCCACCAGGCGTCGACCGCGCCGGGGACGTTGACCGTCACTGCGCCGTAGCGAGGCAGATAGCCGTCCTGCCCGGCCTTTGAGCGTGCGGCGGCCAGCGACAGGCCGCGCGGGCTGGGGCCCGAGCCGTTGAAGCCGACGACCTTCTTCTGGGCCGGGTCCCACATCAGGCAGAAGGCGTCGCCGCCGATGCCGTTGGCGGTCGGTTCAAGGAAGCCGAGGGCGGCGTTGATGGCGATGGCGGCGTCGATGGCCGAGCCGCCGCGCCGCAGCGTGTCCAGCCCGATCATCGTCGCGGAGGGGTGGGCCGTGGCGGCGGCGCCGTTGGCGCCCCAGACAGTCGAGCGGCCGACGAAGCGGGGGCCGGTGATGCGGTCGCCGATGCCGACGCCGGCGTAAGGGTCGGGCGCGGGGGCGGGCTGCACCGAAGCCGGATTGGCGACCGGCGCAGCGGCGGGCGCCTGCTGGGCGCGGGCGGCGCCCGCCATCAGGGCTCCGGCGGGCAGGGCCGAAAGAAAAGTACGACGACGCATGATGATTTACTCCCCCTCGTTCGAGGCGCGCATTGACGCCGGAACAGGGGGAGGGCGCAAGCCGTCGATGCGCTTGCGGTAAAAGAAAAAGGGCCGCCCGAAGGCGACCCTTTCAATATCCAACTGAAGACCGGATCAGGTGATGTCTTCGTTCAGCAGGCCGACCTTGAAGTAGCCGTTCTCCTGCAGGGTGTTCATGACTTCCATGAACTGATTGTATTTAACTTCCGGCTCGGCGCGGACAAACACGCGCTCGTCACGGCAGTCGGCCACGGCGCCCTGCGCGGCGCAGACGTCGGCGGCCAGTTTGGAGATGGTCGTTTCCTGCTCAGCGATGAACAGCGAACCCGATTCCTGGATGGTGATGTACACCGGTTCCTTGGGCTCGGCGTCGTCTGCCGGCGGCGTCGCCGGCGGCAGGTCCAGACGGATCGACACGGTGGCCATCGGCGCCGCGACCATGAAGATGATCAGCAGAACCAGCATGATGTCCACGAACGGCGTGACGTTGATGTCCGCGTTCTGTGCCGCCAGCTTGCCGCTGCCGCCGCCGCCGCCCGAAGAAAGTCTCGCGCCCATTACGCCCTCGTCTCTATCAAGGCCCACACCCTCCGGCGGGCCAAACTGAAAGTCTCGCTCGTCTCTTGGCGTCCTGAAGCGAGCTTGTAAAGCCGTTGAATGCGAGGAAATGACGCCGCCGGGGGAATAAGATTGCGAATTCGGCGCAAGGCCGCCTTGGCCGCGATCAATTCAGCCCCGTATCACAGCCCTTTGAGGCTCAGCCCCGGGCCAGTTTGAGGAATCGCTCGGCCAGGGCCGGGTCGTTCTTGAAGGCGCCGGTGAAGCGCGTGGTGATGGTCGAGACGTGGCGGTGATGCACGCCGCGCGTCGTCATGCACTGGTGCGCCGCATCGACCAGTACGGCCACGCCCCTGGGCTGGAGGTGCGATTCGATGGCGTCGATGATGTCGTTGGTCAGGGTTTCCTGATTCTGGAGACGGCGGGCGAAGATCTCGACCACGCGGGCCAGCTTGGAGATGCCCACCACCTTCTCGCCCGGCAGGTAGGCGACGTAGGCCTTGCCCAGGAAAGGAGCCAGGTGGTGCTCGCAGTGGCTCTCGACCTCGATGTCGCGCAGGATGACCATGTCGTCATAGCCGGTCACGTCCTCGAAGGTGCGCGACAGTTCCTTGCCCGCATCGGCGTCATAGCCGTCGAACCATTCGCCATAGGCGTCGACCACCCGCTTGGGCGTGTCCAGCAGGCCGGGACGGTCGGGATTGTCGCCGGCCCAGGCGATCAGGGTGCGCACGGCCTCCAGAGCCTGTTCGCGGCTGGGACGCTGGGGCGCCTCATTGGCGACGAGTACGGGCTTGGCGGGGGTGCTGCTCATGAAACGATCCGGCGGCGGCGAGAGCGCCTGTTCAGAATACTATTATCTATGGACTTGGGCGCGCGGCCCTGACTGTCTATCAGGCCGCTATATGGGACACCTCGTCCGTCCCGCAAGAAAACTCGCAAAAGACCTGACCCATGGCCCTGCATATCCACGACACCCTGCGCCGTGAAAAGCGCCTGTTCACGCCGCGTGATCCGAACAGGGTGAGCCTCTATGTCTGCGGCCCGACGGTCTATGACTACGCCCATATCGGCAACGCCCGCCCGCCGGTCGTGTTCGACGTGCTGGTGCGCCTGCTGCGCCGCACCTATGGCGCCGACAAGGTGGTCTACGCCCGCAACGTCACCGACGTGGACGACAAGATCAACGCCAAGGCCGCCCGTGAAGGCGTCGCCATCGGCGAGATCACCGCCCGCTATGAGGCCGCCTATCTGGCCGACATGGGTCTGTTGAACGTCAGCCCTCCCGACATCGCCCCGCACGTCACCGACTATATCGAGGCGATCACCAAACAGATCCAGGCGATCATCGACGCGGGCTGCGCCTATGCCGCCGAGGGCCATGTGCTGTTCGACGTGTCGTCCTATCCATCCTACGGCGCGCTGTCGGGGCGCAATCTGGACGACATGATCGCCGGCGCCCGCGTCGAGGTGGCGCCTTACAAGAAGAACCCGCACGACTTCGTGCTGTGGAAGCCGTCCAAGGCGGACGAGCCCTCATGGCCGTCGCCGTGGGGCGAGGGGCGCCCCGGCTGGCACATCGAATGCTCGGCCATGATCGAAGAGACGCTGGGCCTGCCCATCGACATCCACGGCGGCGGCATCGACCTTGTCTTTCCCCACCATGAGAATGAGATCGCGCAGGGCGTCTGCGCCCACGGTCACGCTCACGGCGATGACGCGCACGACGAATACGCCCGCTACTGGATGCACAACGGCTTCCTGACCGTGGACGCCGAGAAGATGTCCAAGTCGATCGGCAACGTCCTGCTGCTGCACGATCTGGTGCAGGCCATGCCGGGCGAGGTGGTGCGCTGGGCCTTGTTGAGCGCCCACTACCGCCAGCCGTTGGACTGGAACCAGACCCTGCTGGAGCAGAGCCGCAAGAACCTGGACCGCCTCTACGGCGCCCTGCACCGCGCGGCCGGGGTCGAGGCGGCGGACGTGGAGCCGCCGGTCGAGTTCCTGAAGTCGATCGAGGACGACCTGAACACGCCGGGCGCCATGGCGACCCTGTTCGCCCTGTCCAGCGACATCGAGCGCGGCATGACGGCGGGCGACGAGGCGGCGGTGGCGACGGCCAAGGGGCAGTTGATCGCGGCGGCTTCGATCCTGGGCGTGCTGCAGGCCGATCCGGTGGAATGGTTCTCGGGCGTCGACGAAGGGCTGAAGGCCGAGGTCGAGGGCTTGCTGGAACAGCGCGCGGCCGCCCGCACGGCCAAGAACTGGGCAGAGGCCGACCGCATCCGCGATCGGCTGAACGAGCTGAACGTCGTCGTCATGGATGGCCCGCAAGGCGCGACCTGGCGGATGAAGGGGTAGGAAACCCTCTCCCAACAGGAGAGGGAGAGACTCAGCGCGCTCTTCTGATCAACTCATCCGCCAGCACGTCGGTCAGGTATCCGTCCGCCGTGCGCCCGTTCGCCTGTTGCCAGCGGCGCAGGGCGTTGCGGGTGTTTGTGCCGATGACGCCGTCGACGCCCTGGGTGTCGAAGCCCATGCGGGTCAGGGCCTGCTGGGCGCCGATTCTCTGATCCCGCGTCAGGGGGCCGTCGTTGGGCCAGGAGGCCTTGAGCGCCGGCTTGCCCGCCACCCCGTCGGCGATCATGCCGATGGCCAGGGCGTAGCTGACCGAGTTGTTGTAGCGGCGAATTACATAGTGGTTCGGCAGGGCCAGGAAGGCGGGACCCTTGGCGCCCTGCGGCAGCAGGATAGCGGAACCCTCGGCCGCCTCGGCGCTGTTGGGGGAGGAGCCGTCGGCCAGCCGCACGCCGCGCGCGACCCAATAGGACCAGGGGTGTTTCGGCCCCTCGGCCTGACTGTAGTCGAAGTTGGAGGGCAGGGTGACTTCATAGGCCCAGCCCTGGCCGCGCTTCCAGCCCGCCTGAGCCAGCAGATTGGCCGCCGAGGCCAGGGCGTCCGCGTCCGAGCCCCAGATGTCGACCTTGCCGTCGCCGTTCTGATCGACGCCCAGCTTCAGATAGTTGTCGGGCATGAACTGGGTCTGGCCCATCGCCCCGGCCCAGCTGCCTTTCAGGCCCGCGCGGTCGCGCTTGCCTGAGACGACGATGTCCAGGGCGTGCTTCAGTTGCTCTTCGGCCCAGGCGCGACGGCGGCCGTCATAGGCCAGGGTCGCCAGCGAGCGGATGACGTCGAAGTCGCCCTGAACCTGACCGAAGGCGCTTTCCTGGGCCCAGACGCCCAGCAGGATTTCGGTCGGCACGCCGTATTTCTGGGTCACGTCCCACGGCACGCGGTCGACGCGCTGGCGGGCCATGGCGATTCGCGCCGGGGTGGTGGCGTTCTGGATGTAGACCCCGGCGGGGCGGGAGAACTCGGGCTGGTTACGGTCCAGACGCACGACGCTGGGGTTGGGCGTCACGCCCTCCAGTTCTCGGGCGTATTCCCATTTATGCGCGCCGCCGTGGCGTTCCAGGAAGCTCTGTTTCCAGGCGTCGAAGCTGGCGTGGTCATAGGCCTCGCTCAGATCAGTCTGGGCGGGGGGGGGCGTGGGGGCAGGCGTCGCGGGCGCAGGCTCGACCACGGGCGGCGGCGCAGGTTGGGGCTGCGGCGGCGTGGGAACCATGGGGGTGCAGGCGGCGACCGACCCAAGCAAAAGCAGACGATAAGCGATACGCATGAGCACAGGCTAACGCCCCCGAATTCCACGACCAATCACAAGCGCGCGAAGGCGGGATCAGTTTCCGTGATAAGGGTGAATGCGCCGTTAACCCTTTTCGGCAGTAGGCGGTTAAGGGAGTGGAATTTACATTGCGTCGTTCCCTGAGCACGGCCTGGTGGCGGAGGGGCGACGCGTCGGACGTGCATGTCCGAAGACCCTCCGTTCGACTCGGAGGCCAGGCCTCCAGCGGATTTCCCGCGCGGAATGTTGACGAAAGGCCAAGGCCTCTCTATACGACCGCCTCCGCCGCAGGTTCGCCCGCGGCTCTTTTGTTTTACCCGCCCTCACGGGCCTCCAAATCCGGGACGTCCGACCATGAAGGTCCGTAGCTCGCTGAAATCGCTGAAGGGTCGCCACCGCGACTGCAAGATCGTTCGTCGCAAGGGCGTTCTGTACGTCATCAACAAGACCGACCCGCGCTTCAAAGCCAAGCAAGGCTGATCAGGCGCGATCCGGCGCGCCCTGCCTGCTGAAGGCGAGGCGCGCGCCGATCGTCGGTGGATGGGATGACTATCCACAGGGCCGCGGGCGTTGTCCGCGGCTTTTTCGCGTCCGGCGTTGAGCCCCGCGCCTGCGCGTGATTAGTGATTCTTTCTCAAGCGGCCCTACGGCCCTTGGCCTGCTTGAGGGCGTGCTTAGTCGCCCTAACGGCCTTCGGCCTGTTTGAGAGCTTTATTTCTTGCCCTAACGGCCCTTGGCCTGTTTGAGGGCGCAGCCTGTTTATGAGTTCTGGAGTTCAGTCATGGACGACGCTTCCTTCGACGCCAGCCCCGACGTCCTGACCGCCACGGCCCAGGGCCGTCTGCGCTCCATCATCGAACGCCTGGAGCGCCTCGAAGAGGACAAGCAGGCCGTCATGGGCGACATGAAGGAGGTCTTCGCCGAGGCCAAGGGCGAAGGCTATGACGTCAAGGTGCTGCGCAAGGTTCTGCGCCTGCGCAAGCAGGACAAGGCCAAGCGTCAGGAAGAAGAAGCGATCCTGGACCTCTATCTGTCGGCCCTCGGCGAGATCTGAGGGAGGCGGGCCTGAAGCGCACGCCCTTCAAGCCCTCCAACGGCCCTTCACGCTCCAGCAGCCTGAAGGGCGGCGACTCGAGCAAGCTGCGCTCCAGCGGCTTCTCGCGCTCAAGTAGCCCGAAGGGCGATAGCGCTTCTAAACTACGCTCAAGTAGTCCGAAAAACGATAGCGCCACTAAAACCCGCTCAAGCAGTCCGAAGGACGGCAGCGCCCTTAAAACCAAGCTGGTGAGCCCTTGGGATCAACAGCGCGAGGCGGCCAAGCGCTCGGCGCTCAACGCCCTGAAACGCGCCCGCCGCTCGGCTGAGAAGGCGGGCGTTTCCCTGTCCGACTGGGAGGGCGAGTTTCTCGATTCGGTCGGGGAGCGAATTCGCGAACACGGCCGCGCCTTCGCCGATCCGGAAAAGGGCGCGCCGGGTCAGCCGCTGTCGGCCATGCAGGGGCGCAAACTGAAAGAGATCACCGCCAAGGCCAAAGGCGAGAAACCCGCGAGGCGGAAGCGGCCTCCAGCGTCCTCCCGGTCTTGAGCCGGAATCGCCGCAGGCGCAGGCGTTTGATGCGGCGCCGGATAGGGGCTGAGTCCCTTCCGGGAGGACGGCGAGGGGCGTCGTCACCCTCAGGCCAGGCCCGAGGGTGACGGCAGGATTTACGGCAGGGCGCTCAGGCGCATGGCGTTGAAATAGGGCTGATAGGCCGCGCGCGCTGCGTCTGCGCCGGACAGGTCGTCCTGTTCGATGCCGATGCTCAGGGCGTAGCGGCCCTTGAGCACGCTCATCAGGGCGCCGACGCGGCCATCGGCGTCCTTGGGCTCGACGCTGATGACGGCAGGTTCGCCCGTCGGGCCGTCCATCACGACAGAAAGGTAGTTTTCGCCGCCGACGGAGGCGACGGCGGTCGGGGAGGTGAGGGCGGCTTCGCGTACGCCTTTGGTCATGATGACGCCGCGAGAGACGCTCTCATAGGCCGTCTTCTGGGCGGTAGCGAGCAGACCTCCCAGCGCGCCGGCGTCCTCGGGAATCGGCGCCTTGGCGTCGATCAGAACAATCTTGGCGCTGGTTCCCGGTTCGCCATAGGTCATCGCGACGGAGAAGGCCTGGCACTCCACCTCGGTCAGCGGCTTGCCGGCGATGGTCTGGGCCGTCGGCATGGCGGCCAGCAGGGGGTGGTTCTCGCACTCGGGCGGCAGGGCGATCTTGGTCGCGGCGGAAGCGGCGGCTTCAGCTTTGGCCGACGCCTCGCCGTTGGAGCAGGCGGCGGTCAGGGCGGCGACGGACGCCAGGCTCAGGGCGATAACAACGGGACGTAACAAGATGGAAGGCTCCCCTCCGTAAACAGGAAGGGGTGGTGTGGCGTGAAAAATGCCCTGTTGAAACCCTGAAACAGAAAAGACGGGCTTGGTCAGCCCGCTTCTCTGACCTGCTCTTCAAGCCCCTGTTCGCGGACCTTGCGGTAGAGGGTGGAGCGGCCGATGCCCAGGCGACGGGCGATTTCGGACATGTGACCGGCATAGACCTCGATGGCGTGCTGGATCAGGTCGCGTTCGATTTCCTCGAGGGTGCGGACATGGCCGCGTTCATCGGTGATGCGGACCGGGCTGTCGTGCTGGCCGTCGTCGTCGGCCGGCGAGGCGGCTGTCGTCGTCGACTCGGAAGCCGTCGCTCCGGCCGGGGCGACTGTGATCGACTCCAGCGGCACGGCGACGCCGGAAATGGCCGGGAAGTCGTGCGGCTGCAGCAGGGGCGAATCGGCCAGCACCAAGGCGCGATAGACCGCGTTCTCCAACTGGCGGACGTTGCCGGGCCAGTCATGACCTTGAAGCAGGGCCAGGGTCTCGGCCGAGCAGCCGGTGACGCGCTTGCCTTCCTCGACGTTGAAGCGAGCGATGAAATGGTCGACCAGGGCGGGGATGTCCTCGCGCCGTTCGCGCAGGGCCGGGGCCTCGATCGGAAAGACGTTCAGGCGATAGAAGAGGTCTTCGCGGAAGGCGCCTTCCTTCACCTGCTGGGCCGGGTCGCGGTTGGTGGCCGAGACGATGCGGACGTCGACCTTGACCGGACGCTTGCCCCCGACGGGATCGACTTCGCCTTCCTGAAGCGCGCGCAGCAGCTTGACCTGCATGTCCAGCGGCAGTTCCCCGATCTCGTCCAGGAACAGGGTGCCGCCGTTGGCCTCGACGAACTTGCCGGCGTGCTTTTCATGCGCGCCGGTGAAGGCGCCCTTCTCGTGGCCGAACAGGATGGACTCGACCAGATTGGCGGGCAGGGCGCCGCAGTTGACGGCGATGAAGGGCTTGCCCGCCCGGTCCGAAGCGCCGTGCAGGGCGCGGGCGATGACCTCTTTACCCACGCCGCTCTCGCCGGTGATCAGCACGGGGATGGAGGATTTGGCCGCGCGCTGACCCAGCGCCTTGACCATACGCATGGGCTCGCTGTCGCCGACCATGTCGTCAAACGAAGAGCGGCCTGTGGCCCGCTTCTTCAGGCGGCCGATCTCGGCCGTCAGCTGGGTCATCTGCAGGGCGTTGCGAACGCCCACCAGCAGGCGCTCGGGCCCGACCGGCTTGACGAAGAAGTCCTGAGCGCCGGCCTGCATGGCCCGGACCACCGTCTCGATGCCGCCGTTGGCCGTCAGCACGATGACCGGCGTTGTCACGCCTGCCGTGCGCAACTCGGCCAGTGCTTCCAGACCTGACAGGCCCGGCATCACCAAATCCAGCAGCACGACATCGGCGCCGCCGCCCTTGGTCAGCCGATCAATGGCCTCGCCGCCGGATTCGGCATGGACGACTGCATAGGATTCACGCTCCAGCACCGCCTGCAGCAGGCGGCGCTGGGTAGGATCATCGTCGACGACCAGAATGGTCTTGGCCATTTGAGCACACCCTTCAACATCACCATCGAACGGCCGTCCTCATTGGCTCGGGACTGGCTCGTTTCGACACAATCCTAGAACGGAGGGAATGAAGATCGGGTTTCGGAGACCTGAGTCAGGGGTTAACGACGGCGGATTTTGGGCAGACGGTTTCCGGCTGTAGTCGACCGGTCAAGTCGCCCATGTTCAGATCGGGCCAGGGTGAGGCGGCGGTCTTCAGATCGGGATGTTTGAGCGCCTCGCGCAGGTCGCGGCCGCCGGGGCCGGGGCAATGCGGAACCTGATAGTCGCCCTGATGAACCCAGCGGCCGTCGGCGCCCTGAGCGAACAGGGCGATCCTGTAGGCGGTCGCCAGCAGGATTTCATCGCGGCCGTCGCCGTTCAGGTCACGCTGAGCGGCGAGGCAGTTGTCATCGCTGTTGCAGGCATAGCGCGGATCGGGCGGCGCCGTCGGCGCCAGGAAGGCGGCGGGCAGCGGTTTGTCCGCGGGCCAGGGGGCGATATTCGGCGCGCGTGGTGGAGTGGTCGCGTCCGTCAGCTGATAGCGCGAGCTCGAGGCCCGAGCGGTCTTGGCGTGACGGGCGATTTCCGCGTCGGACGATTTCGCCAGCTCGGCCAGGGCTGCGAGCCCGGCCTTGCCCGCGTCGTAACGTAGGAAGGCGTAGTCGAACCGGGCCGCGCTGACGGCGCCGCGCTTCAGCCGCGCCATCTGATCATTGACCGACAGGCGGGCCGGGTCGGCCAGGGGGCTGAACAGGGCCAGGATGACCAGCACCGTCAGGACGGCGGCCAGAACGTTGGTCCGCTCCAGCGGCTTCATCCACGCGGTCCTGCGCCACAGCGGCGACAGCGCTGCCCAGCCGTATCCGGCGGCATAGATGACGCCCACGAGGGCGCAGGCCGAGGCGATGATGCGGTCGGGCGTCAGGCCATGCTGACCGATGCGAAGGCTCAGGCCCCAGATGGCGATCAGGATCAGCGGCGTCAGCAGCACCGAGGCGACCCGCGCGCCCAGGCGCAAGGCGACCGGCGGCAGATTGTCCTCGCGTCCGTCCTGATAGGCGGTGTTGATCAGCACGATCAGAGCGGCGGCCGCCGACAGCACCAGGGCCGTAGCGCTGCCCGTCTTCCACAGTCCATCAAGCCCGGTGAACGGCAGGGCGGCCAGAAAGCCCGCCACCAGGACGGTGATGACGAGCAGCAGCCACGACAACAGCATCAACGCCACCGTCCGCACGCCCCGGATCAGCCCGCCGCGCACATCGGTCAGTTGCACCGCCACGGCGAAGACCAGGCAGGTGACGGGGATGGAGAACCACTTCTCATCGATCAGGTCGGCCAGGAACCTGAGTCCGATGACGCGAAACAGGGCCGCGCCCAGGAACAGCAGCAGCCAGAAGGCGCCGGTGAAGCCCAGCGACAGCACCAGTTGCACCCCGGCCTTCCAAGCTGTGTCGAAATAGTCGTCGAAATCGGCGATCCAGCGTCTCGCGGCGACGGCGGGCACGATCAGGTGGTGGGCGATGAACAGGCCCGCCGCCGAGAAGGCCAGGACCGGGAAGTTCAGATAAGGCGGGTGGAAATAGTCCCTGGTCTGCTGGGCCGCGTCATGCCAGCCCATCAGCGCCAGCACCGCCGCCGCCACGGCGCCCCACAGCGCCAGCGCCTTCCATCCCATCCGCCCGACGCCCGCCAGCAGCATCACGGGCGCGAACAGGGCCGCCAGCACCAGGGCGGCGAACAGCGGCGGTTGGGTCGCGGGCCAGGCCAGAGCCTCACCGTCCGCTGCCGAGCGATAGAGCAGATAGAGGATCAGGCCCTGCGCCAGACCGATGCCGATACGCATGGCGGCAAGCCCACGCGCACCGTCCAGCGAGGCGCGGCCGGTAAGGTCGGTGACGGGGTGGGTCATGGCGGGCTTTGTCCTGAACTTTGCAGGCAGGGTGAACCGACAGACGGCGCTGCGTCCACCCTCTCCATCAAGCGAGGGGGAAGCGGCTTGCATCACGGCGGCTGCCTCCCCACAACCAAGGGCATGAACGCGCCCGCCAAACCGACCGAATTCGCCGACGCTCCCGTGTGGGACCTGTCCGACCTCTACGCCTCGCGCGAAGACCCGCGCGTCGCCGTCGATCTGGAGCGTGCAAGGGCGCTGGTGGAGCGGATGAACGGCTGGCAGGGGCGGCTGGCCGTGCTGTCGGGCGCCGAGCTGGGCCGGGCGCTGGACGAGACGATCGGGCTTTACGAACAGGCGGCGAACGTGATGGGAGGCTTGGGCGCCTACGCCTTCCTGGCCGCCTCCACCAACCGCGAGGATGCAGCAGCGCAAGCGTTCGAGGCCGATGTCCGCGAGAAGCTGACGGTCATCGCCACCCCGACCGTCTGGCTGACGCTGGAGATCAATGCGCTCGATGAAGCGGCGGTGGAGGCGGCGCTCACCGCCCATGCTCCGGCCGCGCGCTGGGCGCCGTGGCTGCGCCGGGTGCGAGCGATGAAGCCGCATGAACTGTCGGCCGAACTTGAGACCTTCATCGCCGAGCGGGGACCGATTCAGGCTCAGTGGCCGCGCCTGTTCGACGAGACTCTGGCGGTGCTGCGCGCATCGGTCGGGGATGAGGAACTGACCCTCGCCGAGGGCCTGAATCGTCTCAGCGACGTGGATGGCGCCAAGCGTCAGGCGGCGGGCGAGGGCCTGTCGAAGGCTTTTTCCGGCATCGCCCGGACCATGGCCATGGTGCTGAACACCGTCGCCGCCGAGAAGGCGCTGGAAGACCGCAAGCGCGGCTTCAAACGCCCCGCCGACAGCCGCCATCTGGGCAATGAGGTCGACGGCGAGAGTGTAGACGCGATGGCCGAGGCGGTGGCCGAAGCCTATCCGCGTCTGGCGCATCGATATTACGCGCTGAAGGCGAAGGCGATGGGCAAGGATCGGCTGGCCCACTGGGACCGTAACGCCCCGATCGAGGCGGCGGCGTCGCGCGCCTATGACTGGGCGGGCGGACGCGAGGTGGTGCTGTCCAGCTTCGCCGATCTGGGCGGCGATTTCGCCGAGCGGGCGGGCTGGTTCTTCGACCGGCCGTGGATCGATGCACGGGCGCGGGCGGGCAAGCAGTCCGGCGCCTACGCCCACCCGGTAACGGCGGATCGGCACCCCTATGTCTTCCTGAACTGGATGGGCGAGCGGCGCGACGTGCTGACGCTGGCGCACGAACTGGGGCATGGCGTGCATCAGACGCTGGCGGCGGGGCAGGGGTCGCTGTTGGCCGACACGCCGCTGACGTTGGCCGAGACGGCGTCGATCTTCGCCGAGGGGCTGACCTTCGACCGCCTGCTGGCCGAGGCGACGCCGGACGAGCAGCGCGCCCTGCTGGCGGGCCGGATCGAGGACGGGTTGAACACGGTGGTGCGCCAGATCGCCTTCCACCGCTTCGAGACGCGCTTCCACGACGAGCGGACGGCGGGCGAGGTTCCGGTCGAGCGCATCCGTGAAATCTGGATGGAGGAACTGGGCGCCAGCCTCGGCCCGTCCGTCGACCTGACCGGCTACGAAGACTGGTGGGCCTATGTCAGCCACTTCGTCCACGCGCCCTTCTATGTTTACGCCTATGCGTTCGGCGACCTGCTGGTCGCGGCGCTGATGGAGACGCGGGCCAAGGATCCGGCGGGCTTCACGCCGCTGTATCGCGAGCTGCTGTCCGGCGGCGGGGCGCGGACCTATGTCGAGGCGCTGAAGCCGTTCGGCCTGAACCCGCGCGACCCGGCCTTCTGGACCATCGGGACCAAGCGGCTGGAAGGTCTGATCGATCGGTTCGAGGCGCTGGCCTGACGACTATGCGTTGACAGGTATGCGTTGACAGGGACGCGTGCGGCGTTGAAGCGTGGCTGCATGAAAATCGCGTCACGTGTTCTTGTTCTCGCCGCCGTTCTCGCCCTGCCGACGACGGTTTCCGCCCAGACTGAGGCTTCGGCCAATCACCGCGCTCTGGCGGCGGGATACAAGGCGCTGACGGTTTGCAGCGCCGTCCATTCGGCGCGCGCGGCGGGGGCTGAGCGGACGGTCGCCAGCGTCGAGGCGAACGAACTGGTCGGCATCTATCCTGAGCTTCAGTCGCTGGTCGGCGACATGAAGGCTGAGATGACGGGGAACGCCGTCACCGTCGCCTGGGATCAAGCCGCTCCGGCGCGCGTCGCGACCTGGACCGATGGGCGCGGCTGCGTCATTGAGCCGATGGGTTATGTGCAGGGCGGCGCGCCTGAACGGACGCCGCTGGCGCGCCGGGCCTCGGCGTCGGATATGCCGACGGCGCGGCCCAAGGGGAACGCCCGCGCGCTGGAAGCCGCCGTCGGCCGCGCCTTCGATCAGGGCTTCGGCGAAGGGACCAACACGACCGGCGTTGTGGTGATGCAGGGCGGCAAGCGGGTGGCGGAACGCTATGCCGCCGACTTCGGCCCGAACACGCCCCAGCGCACCTGGTCGGTGGCCAAGAGTCTGGCCGGAACCGTCATCGGCGCTGCGGTCCAGCGCGGCGAACTGGACGTGAAGGCGCCCGCCGCCATCGCCAACTGGCAGGCGCCCGGCGATCCGCGCGCGGCCATCACGCTCGACGCCCTGATGCGGATGTCTTCGGGCCTGACCAGCGACACGGCGGGCAACCGCACTGACGGCCTCTATTTCGGCGGGGTGGCGGTCGATGAGCAGGCGCCGGGCTGGCCGCTGCTGGCGCCGGTGGGGACGGTTTATCGCTACGCCAACAACGACACCCTGTTGGCGACCCTGGCGGCGGCCCCGGGCTTCGCCGCCCATCCGCCCGCTGAACTGTTTGATGCGCTGGGCATGACCCACACCTGGGCCGAGACGGACTGGCGCGGGAACTACATCCTGTCGAGCCAGGTCTGGACCACGGCGCGCGATCTGGCCCGCTTCGGCCAGCTGTATCTGCAGGACGGAGTATGGGAGGGGCGTCGTCTCCTGCCGCAGGGCTGGCGCGATTACGTCACGGCGCCGACCGGGCCGCAGCCGCCGACGGGCGACTTCGGCTATGGCGCGACCTTCTGGCTGATGAACCGCTCCGAAGGCGTGCCGTCTGATACCTTCGCCGCCTTCGGCAATCGGGGCCAGTATGTGGTGATCGCGCCCAGCCGCGACATCGTCATCGTGAGGCGCGGCGAAGACCCCGCGGGCAAACCGTTCGACGTCGCCGCCTTCGCCCGAGCGGTGCTGGAAAGCCTCGACTAAAGCCGGTTCGGGCCCACGGACTTGAGCCGCGCGCAGGCCTCGCTATAAGAGCCGTCGAAATCCCGACTCTTTTTTTGGAAGACCCCATGGCCGACCAGCACGCTGAAGCGACCGCCCCCCACGTCCACGGGGAAATGAACATCTCGGAACAGGCCTGGACCTGGGCTCTGTTTCTGGGCCTGACCAAGTGGGTCTCGCTGGCCACGGCGGTGGTGATCCTGTTCCTGACGGTGTGGTTCGGCGTCGGCGCCGGCTTCGTGCCAGCCTTCATCGCCTCGGTGGTGGTGTCGGTTATCGGCTTCTTCATGCTGAAGACCAAAAAGGCCCATTAAGCCCGGTCTTTCGGACTGATGTGATTGAAAGGCCCGTCGGCGCGTCCGGCGGGCCTTTTGTTTGCGCGTCAGGGTTGGGTCTTTGGTTGAAATTTGCGCCGTGGGGCAGGCGACTGGTCAAGTCGGCAAGAAAATCGCCCGTTGACGCAGGTGCGCCTTTGACGCCCGCTTCGGCTTCGGCCTAACGTCGGTTCGACCCTGGGGAGTGGGAGGGATTCGCTTGGCTGTCGCCATCGCCGTGACCCGCGAACGCCGTGAAGGCGAAACGCGCTGCGCCGTAACGCCGGAGACGGTGAAGAAGCTGATTGCGCTTGGCGCGACGGTCAGCGTCGAGGCCGGGACGGGCCTTGGCTCTTCCCTGACCGATACCGATTACGCCGAAGCGGGCGCCAGCGTGAAGCCGGATTTGTCGGCGGCTCTGGCCGGGGCGGACGTTCTGCTGAAGGTGCGCGGACCCACGGCGTCGGAGATCAGCGCCCTGAAGCCCGGCGCGGTGGTCGTCAGCCTGCTGGACGCCTGGCGCGACAAGGCGACCGTCGAGGCGTTGAGGGGCGCCAACGCCACCGCCTTCGCCATGGAGTTCGTGCCGCGCATCACGCGCGCTCAGGTGATGGACGTGCTGTCGTCCCAGGCCAACCTGGCCGGATACCGGGCGGTGATCGAGGCGGCCTACGCCTATGGCAAGGGCTTCCCCATGATGATGACGGCCGCCGGGACGGTGGCCGCCGCCAAGACCTTCGTCATGGGGGCGGGCGTCGCGGGACTTCAGGCCATCGCCACCGCGCGGCGTCTGGGCGCGGTCGTCACAGCCACTGACGTGCGCCCCGCCGCCAAGGAACAGGTCGAGAGCCTGGGCGCCAAATTCGTCGCCGTCGAGGATGAAGAGTTCAAGGCGGCCGAGACGGCGGGCGGCTACGCCAAGGCCATGTCCGCCGAATATCAGGCCAAGCAGGCCGATCTGACCGCCGCCCATATCGTCAAGCAGGACGTGGTGATCACCACGGCCCTGATCCCCGGCCGTCCGGCGCCGAAGCTGGTGACGGCGGCGCATGTCGCCTCGATGAAGCCGGGCTCGGTCATCGTCGACCTGGCGGTCGAGGCGGGCGGCAATGTCGAAGGCTCGAAATCGAACGAGGTGGTGACCACGGCCAACGGCGTGAAAATCGTCGGCTGGAGCAACATGCCCGGCCGCATCGCGGCGGACGCCAGCGCCCTTTACGCCCGCAATCTGGTCGCCTTTCTGGGGTTGATGATCAAGGACGGCGTCCTGGCGGTCGATCTGGAGGAGGAAATCCTCAAGGCCGCCGTCGTCACTCACGGCGGCGCCGTGGTGCATGAAGGAGTGAGAGGCTGATGGAACACGTCGATCCCACCGTCTTTCGTCTGGCGATCTTCGTCCTGTCGATCTTCGTCGGCTACTATGTCGTTTGGAGCGTGACGCCGGCCTTGCACACGCCGCTGATGGCCGTGACCAACGCCATTTCCAGCGTCATCATCGTCGGCGGTCTGATCGCGGCGGCGGCGATGAGCGCCCAGGCGGGCGGGCCGAACGCCTGGATCGCCAAGGGCGCGGGCGTGGCCGCCGTGACCCTGGCCAGCGTCAACATCTTCGGCGGCTTCATGGTCACGCGCCGGATGCTGGCCATGTACAAGAAGAAGGAAAGGCCCAAGGCCTCGTGAGCTTATCCCCCTATCTGTTGGCGTTTTACGCTTCCTGGGCCGTCACCGGTCTGGGCGTGGCGCTGTGGATCGTCAGCTGGGTGCGGATCAAGGATCCCATCGGGCGGCTGCGGTTCCAGGACTGCGGCGTGGTCATGGTGTTCGCCGCCGTGCTGACGCGCATCATAATTCAGGATCGGGAGATGACGGTCTTCGACTGGGCGATGATGCTGCTGGGCCCTCTTTTCATTGCGGCGGCGCTGTGGCGTCTGTCGCGCACTCAATCCGTCAAACGCTAATCCAACGAGTATCGCGTGATGAAAGCTTCCCTGATTTCCGCCCTGGCCGTGTCGGCCGTCGTCGCCGTCGCGGGCGCCGCCTCGGCCCAGTCGGACCGCGAGGTGGGCAAGAACCCTTATAACGGCCTGCACTGGTCGGTGGTCGCGCCTCAGGG
The DNA here is from genome assembly GCF_003576505.1 of Brevundimonas sp. LPMIX5. Classification (NCBI taxonomy): domain Bacteria; kingdom Pseudomonadati; phylum Pseudomonadota; class Alphaproteobacteria; order Caulobacterales; family Caulobacteraceae; genus Brevundimonas; species Brevundimonas sp. LPMIX5. Next base: position 176,009 of record NZ_QWTZ01000006.1, on the reverse strand, counting down.
CGCCAGCTGGGCGCTGGAGTGCGGCTTCACCCCGGTGACGATCCGGGGGATTCACATGAACCGCATCAACCACACCGGCTCGGGCCGGATGGCCGGCCGCCTGCCGGGCGACAACGGCCGCTGCAAGGTCACCAAGACCGGGGGCGAGGGGCCCGTCGGCCTGGCGGTGGTCAAGGACGGCGAGGCCAAGGCCGCGGGCACCAACGGCGGCGCGCCCGCCATCGTCAACGTTTTCTGATTCAGGACTGAAGAGGGGGGAGGGGGATGAACGCATCCATCGCGGCGCTGGCCTATCTGGCGGCGGGGGTTCTGTTCATCCTGTCTCTCCGGGGGCTGTCCAGTCCCGAGACCAGCCGACGGGGCAATACGCTGGGCATGGTCGGCATGGCCCTGGCCGTCGGCGTCACTCTGTTGACGCTGGGCGCCTCGGGCGCGCTGGACCCGCTCACGCTGGCCCTGATCGCGGGCGGGGTCGTGGTCGGCGGCGGCGCGGGCGCGGTGATCGCCAACCGCGTGCCGATGACGGCCATGCCGCAGCTGGTGGCGGCCTTTCACTCCCTCGTCGGCCTGGCGGCCTGTCTGGTGGCGGTGGGGGCGGTCTATGCGCCCGACGCCTTCGGCATCGTCACCGCGAGCGGCGGGATCAAGACTCTGTCCATCGTCGAGCTGAGCTTGGGCGTCGCCATCGGGGCCGTCACCTTCACCGGCTCGGTCATCGCCTTCGCCAAGCTGGATGGGCGGATGAGCGGGGCGCCTATCCTGCTGCCCGCGCGGCACCTGATCAACATTGCGCTGGCTCTGGCCCTGGTCTTCCTGATCGGCATCCTGATCGGGACGGGCGGCACGGCGGTCTGGGCCTTTTGGGGCGTGTTCGCCATCGCCCTGATCCTGGGCGCGACCCTGATCATCCCCATCGGCGGGGCGGACATGCCGGTGGTGGTGTCCATGCTGAACTCCTATTCCGGCTGGGCGGCGGCCGCGCTGGGCTTCACGCTGGAGAACATCGCCCTGATCATCACCGGCGCCCTGGTCGGATCGTCGGGCGCGATCCTGAGCTACATCATGTGCAAGGGCATGAACCGCAGCTTCGTCAGCGTCATCCTGGGCGGCTTCGGCGCCGAGGCGGGCGCGGCGGCGGGCGGCGGGGCGGTCGAGACGCGCCCGGTCAAGCAGGGCTCGGCCGAGGACGCCGCCTTCATCATGAAGAACGCCTCCAAGGTCATCATCGTGCCCGGCTACGGCATGGCGGTGGCCCAGGCGCAGCACGCCCTGCGCGAAATGGCCGACAAGCTGAAAGAAGAAGGCGTCGAGGTGAAATACGCCATCCACCCCGTCGCGGGCCGAATGCCGGGGCACATGAACGTCCTGCTGGCCGAGGCGAACGTCCCCTATGACGAGGTGTTCGAGCTGGAGGACATCAACTCCGAGTTCGCCTCGGCTGACGTCGCCTTCGTCATCGGCGCCAACGACGTGACCAATCCGGCGGCGAAGACCGACCCGCAGTCGCCCATCTACGGCATGCCGGTGCTGGACGTGGAGAAGGCGGGCACCGTCCTGTTCATCAAGCGGTCGATGGGCAGCGGCTATGCCGGCGTCGAGAACGAGCTCTTCTTCCGCGACAACACCATGATGCTGTTCGCCGACGCCAAGAAGATGGTCGAGGGGATCGTGAAGGCCCTTTGAGTTCGCGCCCGAGAACCCATCGCGCCGTGGTGCGTTGGTTGCGACGCTCAACCTGAGCCGTGGAGAGATGATGACTGCATTCCAAGGACTGAAAACGGTCGTCCTGCTGGGCGCTCTTGCGGGATTGTCGGCCTGCGGCCAGGCGGACAAGACGGCTGAAAAGGCCGATGCGGCCCCGGCTGAGACGCCCCAGGCGGCGGCGCCCGAGGCCGCGCCTGTGGCGGGCGGCGCGCCGACGATCGACCAGATGATGGGGGTGCAGGTCGCCTATCTGGAATCCAAGCTGGGCCCGGCCCGCACGGTTCAGGACAAGCAACGCACCTATGAGATCGGCGGCTGCACGGTCCGCGTCAGCGCTGATGGCGGCGAGGTCGTCGGCTACGCCGTGCCGATGACGCCGGCCTGTTCGACCCAGGCTCTGGCGGCGCTGAAGGACTATGACCTGCCGCAGAAGATCGACCTGACCATGGGCGAGTTCGCGGCGGCGCGCGGCAACGTCGACTTCAAGGCCGACTGTCTGACGCTGTGCGGCAATGCGGCCGATCCGTGGGTCCATCTGGAGAGCGCCGGGCCGCGCGCTACGCCGGGCATCCGCGCTTCGGCCGTTATGGTCAGCGACGCGACCATCGACGCCTCCTTCCGCATCCGCGACGCCATCAAGGCGGCCAAGGGCGAGGACTACGTCATCGACACGACCTTCAACTGCACCGCCGACTTCGACCAGCTGGCGATCCGAGAACTGAAGACCGTCCGCATCGACGAGATCGAGGTCGGCTACGTCCCTTACGGCGGGTGCTGAGAGACAGGACGGTGAAGCAAGTCGCGGTTCTGCGCGCCGGGGCGGCGCTGGCTGCGGCGGCCGCCGTGCTGGCCGCCTGTTCGGCGATGATCCCGGTGCGGATCAGCGGCAGCCTGGAGCAGCCGATCGCGACCTTCGGCTTGGATCCGGCAAAGCCCGAGAAGGCCTGTCTGGGCGGCATCGCCGTGCATGAGCGGTCGAACGCCATGATGCGGCCGGTCTGGTCGATTGAGGCGCGAGGCCGCAACTGTCGGGGTCTGAGACAGGTCGTCTACGGCCAGACGCCCGAGGGTTTTGAGACGACGGTGGAGCCGACCCCGCTCCAGCCCGGCGTGCGCTACGCCGTGGTCGGCTACGGCCTGACGGGCGGGCCGCTGAGCCGCGTGCCCTGGCGCGGCGGCGGCGAGGAGGTGTTGTTTGAGCACGGCCGCTGGCGTCCCGTTACGGCGCAGGAGCGCAGCCCGCTTGTAGACGAAGTCGGCGAAGCGCGTCACTAGCAAATGGATGGAAGGCGAGGCTGATTTTACGCGCGAAGAAGTCATCGACAGCCTGGGGCTGCGGCCTCTGGATGATGGCGGCTGGGGACGCGTGATGGCCGCAGGCGAAGGGACGGCGCCCAGCGGCGTGGTCAGCGCGTATCGCCTGCTGACGCCAGAGACTTTGGATGACTGGCGGGCGGTTGAGGCCGAGGAGCTTTGGACCGTCTACATGGGCGCGGCGCTAGAGGTCGAACTGGCGACCGAGGCAGGCGTACGGCGGGAAACCCTGACGGCTGGATCGGGTCGGTGGCTCACGGTTCCTGAGGGCGGTTGGGTTCGGACGAGAGTGGTCGGGGGATGGTGTCTGTCGGGTTGGATCGGAACGGATCAGGTGCGCCTTGCCTGAGGCTTGTCCGGCGGCTGGCTAAGAAACGCCGCTATTCCTGATGGGCTTGCCCGAGCGAGCGAAGGGCCTATAGCGGATTCATGCGCACTTTTTTGATCGCCGCCTCCGCCCTACTGTCCGCCTGCGCCCTGGCGCCTTTGGTCGCCGCCGAAACGCCGGTTCAGCCAGTCGATCTGCTGCTGACCTCGGCCACTGTGGTCGACGTCGAGAAGGGGACGACGACGCCGGATCAACTGGTGGCCGTGCGCGGCGGCGACATCGTGGCTGTAGGCCCGGAGGGCGAGGCGGGCCGCTATCAGGCCGCGCGGACACAGGATCTGGGCGATCGCTACGTCATGCCGGGCCTGTGGGACATGCACGTCCACTTCGGCGGCGGCGAGGCGCTGATCGAGGAGAATGCCGAGCTGATGCCGCTGTTCGTCATCAACGGCGTGGTGGCGGTGCGCGACGCGGCGGGCGATCTGGCGCAGCAGGTGCTGGACTGGCGTGACGCGCCGCCAAGCCCGGACAGCCCGCGCATCTTCACCTCCGGCCCCAAGATCGAGGGCATCGCCCCTGTCTGGAAGGGCGTGATCGAGACGGGCAGCGAGGCGGACATGGACGCGGCCCTGGACCGGCTGCAGGCCCTGCGCGTCGACTTCGTCAAGATCACCGACAACACCCTGAAGCCCGAGCTTTTCCTCTACGCCGTGCGTGAGGCGAAGAAGCGGGGCATGAAGACTTCGGCCCACATTCCCGCCAGCATCACCGTGCTGGAGGCCGCCGAAGCGGGCCTGTCGTCGATCGAACACCTCGACTACGCCATGAAGGCGGGCTCGCGGGATGAGGCCGCCATCGCGGCCGATTATCTGGCGGGCAAATACACCTATGCCGAGACGATGCGGCGCTATGCCGACACGTTTGACGTGGAGACGGCGCGGCGGGTCTATGCGCGGCTGAGGGAGCTGGGCACGGCGGTGTCGCCGACCCTCTACGGCTCGACCACGCTGGCCAATCTGGACCTTGACGACCACTCGCATGACGAGGGTCTGGCCTATGTCGGGCCGGGTATCCGGGCGACCTATGACTGGCGCATCCAGCGCGCGGCGCAGGCCACGCCGCAGCAGGTCGAGGACCGTCATTTCGTCAAGGACGTCACCGCGCGAACCCTGCCCATGCTGCGCGATGCGGGCGTGACCATCCTGACCGGGACGGACGCGGGCTTCCTGAACTCGTTCAACTATCCGGGCTTCTCGCTGCACGATGAGCTGGAGCTCTATGTGGAGCTGGGCCTGACTCCGCGCGAAGCGCTGATGGGTTCGGTCGTGGACGGGCCGCGCTTCCTGAACCAGGGCGAACGCTACGGCGCCGTGGCGGCGGGCAAGTCTGCGGATCTGCTGATTCTGGAGGCTGACCCTCTGAAGGACGTCAGCGCCACCCGCGGCGCCGAGGCGGTGGTGCTGCGCGGCCGCCTGATCGATGCGGCCGAACTGGAGCGGATGCGCGCCGAAATCCGCGCTCGGGTCGCGGCGCGCAATGCTGCGTTTACGCCTTCGCCAGCGTCCTGACCTTGAAGGCGACCCAGATCAGCAACAGGCCGAACAGCACGGCCCACGTCGCGATCAACCATAGCAGGCCCAGGGCGCCCGCCCCCGGCATGAAGACCAGGATCAGGCCGAAGATCACCGACAGGGCCCCGGCGGCGCCCAGGCTCCATTCATTGGCGATCTCGTTGCGCAGACGGATGGCGCCGACGATTTCGAGCACGCCGCGCAGGATCGACCAGAATCCGATCAGATAGACCAGGACCAGAGCCGTCAGGCCCGGCCAGGCGAAGACGATGACGGCGGTCAGGACGCTGACCACCCCGGCCAACGCCAGCCACCAGCGCGGGACCATGCCGCCGCCGCGGATCGCTGCGATCAGGGCCAGAATCCCGTCGGCCAAGGCGTAGATCCCATAGACCATGATGAGCGTCAGCAGGCTGATCTGCGGCCACACAAAGGTCAGGACGCCGAAGGCCACGGCGGCGATTCCGCGCAACAACAACAGCCACCACGACCGATGCAGGGCGGATTTGACAAAGCCTTCCAGCGAAGGCGCGGCGTTGGACGAAGTCATGAGTTCGGCTCCCAGCCCGTGGCCTTCAAACTGCCACGCTGGCGCAACGTTGGGCGGTGGGGAGGGTTCCGCAACCCTTGCTGGCTCAGGCCGCCGCGCGCCAGTCCGAACGGGCGTTGAACGGCGGGGTGTGGAACTCGTCCCACAGGGCGTCCTCGTTGGTGTAGCGGCTGGTCGAGGCGCTGATGACGTCTACGACCTGTTCTTCCTGACGGTCCCAGATGACGGCCAGATCGCTCTCGGTTTCGCAAGGCACGATCATGTAGCGGTCGGCGAAGGTCTTGCGGGCGGGCTTCTGGACGGAGGGGGTGCGGACGAAGGCCATGTGAAAACTCCTGATGCGAAAGGCGTCGCCTCTTGCTGACAGGATGAATATGAGACAGCATTGCGCCAGTTTCGGACGTATCTCTGTGGAGAAGATATCTTGCGGCACGACAAGGCGGCCATGGTCATCGATCTGGCGCGGGGCATGGCGGCCAGCGCCGAGGGGCTGACGCTGAATGAGATGGCCGCTCAGCTGAACGTCGGGCGCCGCACGGCCGAACGGATGCGCGACGCCGTGCTGATGCTGTTTCCGCAGGTAGAGGAGGTGTCCGACCCGCCGACCAAACGCTGGCGCATCCGCGGCGGGCTGTCGGCCTTTGAACAGGCGCCGACGGCGACCGAAATGCTGGAACTGACCAAGGCGGCGGCGGCTCTGCGCGCGGCGGGCGAACCGGCGCGGGCGGCGGCGCTGGAAAGCCTTGAGCGCAAGGTGAAGGCGGCGATGCGCTCGACCACCCTGAACCGCATGGCGCCGGATCTGGAGGCTCTGGTCCGGGCCGAGACGATCGCCGTTCAGGCCGGGCCGCGTCCCAGCGCCGACGAGACGGTGCTGGCCGAAATCCGTGGAGCGGTGCTGGCCGAGCGGCCGTTGAACTTCATCTACGCCCGGCCGGGGGCCGAGGCGCGCACCCGCACCATGACGCCCTGCGGCCTGATGTTCGGGCGCGCCAACTATCTGGTGGCGGCGGATCGCGAGAGCGGGCGCATCCAGACCTTCCGGCTGGACCGGATGAGCGCAGTCGAGGCGGGCGAAGGCACGGCCCGCCCGCCCCAGGACTTCGACCTCGGCGCCTTCGCCAGCCAGTCCTTCGGCATCTATCAGGACGAGATCGAAGAGGTCGCCGTCCGCATCGCGCCCGAAGGCGCCAGTGAGGCGCGCGGCTGGCGCTGGCATCCGACCCAGACGATCGAGGATCAGGCCGACGGCGCGGTCGTGGTGCGGTTCCGCGCCTCAGGGATGCGCGAACTGGCCTGGCATCTGTTCACCTGGGGCGAGCAGGCCACCATCCTGGGGCCGGAACGGCTGAAGGCGGCGATGGCCGAGGCGCTGGACGCGGCGGGGCGCGCCCTCGAAGGGGCGTAATGCTGAGGAAACCGTAAGGTGACGGGCGGTGTTTGAGAGCCCTAAGCTGCGCCGTTCCCTCTAGGAGACTGCTCTTCGTGCGTCTGAAAGTCCTGTCTGCAACCGCCCTGTCCGTCGTCGCCCTGCTGACCGCCTGCGCTGCGACTCCGGCGCCCGCTCGCTGGAACGCCGAGGCGGCGCCGCAGGTGACGGTGACGCGCGCGGACGGACGGTTGACGGTCGACTACGCCTTCAACCGCGACGCCGTGGTCTGGGCCTTCATGGACTCGGCGTTGATCTCCGACGTGCGCGAGCCGTGGCGGCCGCGCCAGTGGGCGGTCGAGACGCCCGGCGTGGTGATGGAGCGGCGCGGCCACTACGACATCATCCGCAGCGCGGACGGCGGCCCCGTGCCGCGTCATGTCCGCTTCAGCGTCCGGCCGCAGGCGGTCGAACTGGAGGCGGAGTACAAGACTCTGGTTTTCTCGGACGGAGCGGTGGCCCTGCCGACGCGGCAGATGGATGTCTTCGCCCTCGGCTCGCCCGAGGCGGCGGCGGCGGTTCCGGCCGATCTGAACGGGCTCAATCTGGACGGCGGACCCTCGCGCGTGACCTGGCGCGATCTGGACGGCCCTGTGCTGTTCAACGGCGAGCGTCACGCCGAACTGACGACGACAGGCGAGCGGTCCTATGTCCTGCTGGGCCAGGCGCGGGTGACGCCGGGCGAGGGGCTGACCACGGTCATGGACCCCAATCTGCCGCCGTGGATCGGCGAGAAGATCCGCGACTTCGCCCCGCGCGTGGGTCAGTTCTATATGCAGCGGCTGGGTCGTCCCGGCGCGGGCGGCGACAAGCCGGTCGTCATGGTGTCGTGGAACGGCCCGACCGAACGGATGACCAGCATGGGGGGCAGCGTCCTGCCCGGCCTGATCGTCATGTCGTTCGAGGGGACGGGCGTCACCCGGCCGACGGCGGAGATGGAGCGGGTCGCCCGCTGGTTCATCGCCCATGAAAGCGCTCACTTCTGGCTGGGCCAGACGGTGCGTTACGAGTTCGCGCGCGACGCCTGGATCACCGAGGGCGGCGCCGACCTGATGGCGGTGCGAGCGCTGAAGGCGCTGGATCCGGCCTACGATGACCGCAAGGCCCTGCAGGAAGAGGTCGACGACTGCGTAACCCTGAGTCAGGGGCGCGGCGTGGCCGGAGCGGCGGAGCGGGGCGAGCACCGCGCCTATTACGCCTGCGGCGCCGTCTTCGCCATGACGGCCGAAGGGGCGCAAAAGCGGCGCGACGGGGGCGACTGGTTCGGCTTCCTGCGCCCCTTGCTGGACGCCAACCGCAGGGATGGAGTGCTGTCCCGCGACGAATGGCTGAACGCTCTGACGCGTGTTTCGGGCGATCCGACGTTGGCGGCCGACATCGGGCGGATGCTGGATCAGGGGGCAGCCGATCCGGCGGCTGAGATCGCCAGCCTGTTCCGCCGCGCTGGCGTGCCGCATCGGGCCGAAGGCGCGCGCATCCTCCTGACGTGAATTGATCCTGCTCAAGGCGCGGAACGGCGTTTGGTGCGTTGATAGGGCGTGTCCTGAAACAGGAGGCCGCCATGCCCTGGACCAGTCTGATCGTTTACGTCGATGACGAAGCCGACAACCCCGCCCGCCTGATCGAGGCCTGTACCTTGGCCCGCGCCTATGGAGCGCGGCTGATCGGGGTTTCGGGCTGCGCGCCCGAGACGCCGGTGGCTGACGCCTATGGCGCGGGGATATTGCTGGGCGAGGTGATGGCGGCCCAGCAGGCGCGCAACGAGACCACGCTGAAATCCGCCGAGCAGAGGTTCCGCACCGCCGTCGAGGCGGCGGGGGTCGAGGGCGAATGGCGGGGCGATGTGGGCGATCCCACGGCTCTGACCCTGCGCCATCTGCGGGCGGCGGATGCAGCCCTGGTCGGGCGCGACGCGGGCGGGCTCAGCGCCTGGCGCGCGCCGCATCCGGCTGATCTGGCCATGCGGGCGGGGCGGCCGGTCGTGGTCCTGCCCCCTAATCCGATCCGGTCGATGGTGGATGCGGCGGCGCTGCTGGCCTGGACCGACACGCGTGAGAGCCGACTGGCGGCGCAGGCGGCCCTGCCGCTGCTGAAGCGCGCCGACAGCGTGCGGGTGGTCGAACTGTGCGACCCCGAAGATATCGACGGGGCGCGGATCAGGACGCAGGACGTCGTCCGGTGGCTGGCCGGGCATGGTGTCGCCGCCGAGCCCGACGCCCGCGCACACGACGACCGCTCAGGCGGGCGACGCCTGATCGACTGCGCCGAGGAAATGGGAGCCGGGCTGATCGTCGCCGGGGCCTGGGGCCATGCGCGGATGCGGCAATGGATCTTCGGCGGGGTGACGCAGACCCTGCTGACCGAAGCGCCCGTGGCCTTGATGCTGGCGCACTGAAACTCGTCAGGCAAATGGATAGGGGCTGACGGACTTGGACCAGTCGTCGACCGTCAGCGCTCGTCCAACCGGCGGGGCGGCGCGTTCGGCGCAGGGGTGGCGCTCGCACAGGCGGCAGGCGGGGCCGATGGGCGTGACCTCCGGCTTCTGAAGGTCCAGACCGCGCGCATAGACGAGGCGGTGGGCGTGTTTCAGTTCGCAGCCCAGGCCGATGGCCAGGTCATGCCCCTCGGTGAAGGCGTCCTGACCCTGACGATCCACTGTGCGGGCCAGGGTGAACCAGCGACCGCCATCCGGAGTCTCGATGATCTGGGTGACGATGCGGCCCGGCGTGCGGAAGGCCGAGTGCAGGCGCCAGCGCGGGCAGGCGCCGCCGAAGCGCGAGAAGGGGAAGGCGCCGGAGGCGTATCGCTTCGACACATTCCCCGCCTGATCCACCCGCATCAGGAAGAAGGGCACGCCCCGCGCCGTCGGCCGCGACAGGGTGGTCAGCCGGTGCGCCGCCTGCTCGAAGCCGACGCCGAATCGGGCCTGCAGCCGGGCCAGATCATAGCCGGTTTCCTCGGCCGCGCGCTGGAAGGCGGCGTAGGGCATCAGCACGGCGGCGGCCAGGGTGTTGGTCAGCGAAGTTTTCAGCAGGTTGCGCGTCGGGGCGTCAGGGACGTTCGCCGCCTCGGTCAGGATCTGAAGTTCGGCGCCATGCTCCATCAGGACCAGTTGGTTGGCGACGGCGAAAGCGCGCGACGACGGCCCCAGCGCATCGGACAGCAGCAGCCGTCCCCGATGCGGGTCGAATCGGCGGGTCCATTCGACCATGACCTCGGCGGGCAGGGTGCGGACCGTCAGGCCGTGGCGGGCGAACAGGCGCGCGCGGGCCAGCGCCTCAAAGCCTTCGTCGGGGCCGGGGGCTTCGGCGCGCAGGGTGTCATTCAGGGCCTCGCCCAGCGCGTCGAGGTCGGGGAAGTGGTTGTGGCGGGACTGGACGTATTCGCGCACCCACTCAGACGGGCTGTCGGTCGGGGCTGCGCCGCCGCCCGCCTCGACCTCGGCCCGGTCGCGCACGCGGCGGTCGGTGAAGGCGCGATAGAGGCGCAGCACAGCGTCGGCGGCGGCGGGCTGATCCTCGGCCAGCTGCATGATCTCGTGACGCGGCACGGCCAGACCCTGAAACAGGGGGTCGGCGAAGACTTCGGACAGTTCCGCCTCGGACGCCGGGCCGCCGGAGTGGCCCAGATTGCGCAGATCGACGTCATAGGTCTCGGCCAGACGCAGCAGCAGCTGCGCCGAGACGGGGCGTTGGTTGCGCTCGATATGGTTCAGATAGGAGGGCGAGACGCCCAGATCCGCCGCCATCGACGTCTGCGACAGGTCAAGCTCGCGCCGCAGCCGCTTGAGGCGGCCGCCCAGAAACAGCTTGCGATCGGCGGCGTTCATGGCGCGATCATGTCACATCATGACTTTCTGGCAAGTGTCATGATGTGACTATTTGACTTGAATGGCTTGGCTGCATCTGTGTCAATCGTGACGATGACGTGTTCAGGTCTTCGGGACGGCGGCTTGCGGCCGCGCCTTATCGAGACCGAGACGAACATGACGACCTTCGCCGATCTGGTTCCTTCGCCCGCCGGCCGTTTCGACGGCATCGAGCGCCCCTATTCGCCGGAAGACGTCCTGCGTCTGCGCGGCTCGGTGCCGGTCACCCATACGCTGGCCGAGCGCGGCGCCAACCGCCTGTGGGAGCTGCTGCACAGCGAGCCCTACATCAACGCCCTGGGCGCCGTGACCGGCAATCAGGCGATGCAGATGGTTCGCGCGGGCCTGAAGGCCATCTATCTGTCGGGCTGGCAGGTCGCGGCCGACGCCAACACGGCCAGCGCCATGTATCCGGACCAGTCGCTGTATCCGGCCAACGCTGCGCCGGAACTGTGCCGTCGCATCAACCGCACCCTGCAGCGCGCCGACCAGATCGAGCACGCCGAAGGCGGCGCCAAGCGCGACTGGTTCGCTCCCATCGTCGCCGACGCCGAGGCTGGTTTCGGCGGGCCGCTGAACAGCTTCGAGATCATGAAGGCCTTCATCGAGGCGGGCGCCGCAGGCGTCCACTTCGAGGACCAACTGGCCAGCGAGAAGAAGTGCGGTCACCTGGGCGGCAAGGTGCTGATCCCGACCCAGGCGCATGAGCGCAACCTGATCGCGGCGCGTCTGGCGGCCGACGTCTGCGGCACGCCGACCCTGACGGTGGCGCGCACGGATGCGGAGTCGGCCCAACTGATAACGTCGGACATCGACGAGCGGGACCACCCCTTCATCGACCGCGAGAACCGCACGCCGGAGGGCTTCTATCGCCTGAAGCCGGGCACGGGTCTGGACCACTGCATCGCGCGCGGCCTGTCCTACGCCAAATACGCCGACCTGCTGTGGTGGGAGACCTCGCACCCCGATCTGGACGACGCCAAGAAGTTCGCCGAGGCGATCCAGAAGGAGCATCCCGGCAAGCTGATGGCCTACAACTGCTCGCCCTCGTTCAACTGGGAAGCCAAGCTGGACAAGGACACCATCGCCAAGTTCCAGCGCGAGCTGGGGGCCATGGGCTACAAGTTCCAGTTCGTGACGCTGGCGGGCTTCCACAGCCTGAACAATGGGATGTTCGAGCTGGCCAGCGGCTATCGGGATCGGGGCATGGCGGCCTATTCGGAGCTCCAACAGCGCGAGTTCGCCAATGAGGCGACCGGCTACACCGCCACCCGTCACCAGCGCGAAGTCGGCACCGGCTACTTCGACGACGTCGCCACGGTCATCTCTTCGGGCCAGTCCTCGACGACGGCCCTGAAGGACTCCACCGAAACCGCCCAGTTCCACGCCGCCTGAGTTCCAGACTTCACAGGAAAGGAAACCCTATGGAACCGCTGAGCAGACCACAGGCCATCATCGACTTCTGTCTGGCGCCGCTGGGGCTCGACGGATCAGGAGAGGGCGAGCGAGAGGCCCGCCGCCGTCTGGAGCACGTCATCAGGACGTTCCAGTCCAAGGCCGCCCGGCCGCTGAGCGTGGACTTCTCATCCATGCCCAGCCAGGTCATCAACGAAGCGGCGCACGGCTACGAATAGGCTCGGCCGCGGTTGAATGAAGGTGATCTCAGGCCGCGGCTTCCGCGGCCTGAGGCGTTTGTGCGGTCAGTTCAGCGACAGCGGCCAGCAAGGCCTCGACGCTGAACGGCTTGGCCATATGGCGGTCGGCCCCGGCGACCAGAGCCTGTTGCAGATGTTCGGGCAGGGCGTTGGCGGTCAGCATGACGATGGGCGTAGGCGCAAGGCCAATGACCGCCTCATGCAGCCGGATTTCACGCACGGCGGTCACGCCGTCCATGACGGGCATCTGCATGTCCATCAGCACCAGATCGAAAGCCTGGGCGCGATAGGTCTCGACCGCTTCGGCGCCGTTCTCGACCGAGACTAGGTCGAACAGGGACGGGTCGAGGATCAGTTCGACCACCCTGCGGTTCGTGGGGTGATCGTCGGCGGCGAGGATGCGCAGGCGGCGTGGGGCCGGGTCGCAAGCCTGCGGCTCACAGGTCTGCGACAGGGTGGCGGGCGCAGCGGTATCGGGCGCGGCGACCTCACGCCACGGCAGGGTCAGGATGAAGGCGGCGCCCGCGCCCGGTTCGCTCTCGCAGTCCAGGTCGCCGCCCATCATGGCCGCCAGATCGCGCGAGATCGCCAGACCCAGGCCGGACCCGCCGTAGTGGCGGGTGATGTCGCCGTCGGCCTGTTCGAACCGCGTGAACAGGCGGTTGCGAGTGGGGGCGTCGAAGCCGATGCCGGTGTCCTGCACGACGAAGCGAAGGGTCTCGGGCCTCTGCGCCGGGGCGGCGTCGACGGTCAAGCTGACGAAGCCGGAGGACGTGAACTTGACCGCGTTGGAGACCAGATTGGTCAGCACCTGTTTCAGGCGAACTGCATCGCCGTTGACCCAGGCGCGGGCTTCGGGCGCTACCTCGACGATGAACTGCAGGCCCTTGTCGCGCGCGGCGGCGGCGTAGAGCAGGGCGGCTTCTTCGACGACGCGGGCCAGATCGAAGGCTTCCTCCTTCAGGTCCAGCCGTCCGGACTCGATCCGGGCTAGGTCCAGAATGTCGCTGAGCAGGGTCTGCAGGGTGCGGCTGGACGACTGGATCAGGTCCAGCATCTCATGCTGGCCGGTGCTCAGCTCCGTTCGCGCCAGCGCTTGGGCGACGCCGATGACGCCGTTCAGCGGGGTGCGGATCTCGTGGCTCATATTGGCCAGGAAGCGGCTCTTGGCGCGATTGGCGGTTTCGGCGGCGTCGCGAGCCTCGGCCAGAGCTTCGGCGCTGCGGATCATGTCGGTGATGTCCGAACAGACGGTGACCAGACCGCCGCCGGTGGTGCGACGGTCCTGGACGCGCAGCCATCGATCGCCGACCTGAAGCTCGCGCGGGCCATGAGGATTGCGGCGTTGGGCCAGTCGTTCGGCGGCCCAGTCGCGTTCGCGGCCGACGGCTTCGGGGTAGACGCCCGCCTTCAGGCCGATGTCGAGAAGTTCTTCAAACGAGACGCCGACCTTCAGGGCGCTGGCCAGATGGGGGCTGATATCCAGGTACCGCTCGTTCCAGATTTGCAGCCGGTCGTCGGCGTCATAGACGCCCAGACCGTCAGGCATGGCGTGGATCGCCTCCAACACCTGCCCCAGGACGCTGCGTCGCGACCACCAGATCATGCCGGTCAGAAAGGCGGCGATCAGCACCGTCAGGCCGACCCCGATCATCGTCCACAGGCCGATGAGCCGGGCCGAGGCGGCGGCTTCCGGCAGTAGCACGCCGGGCGCCGGGATGACGGAGGCCGCGCTCATGCCGACGAAATGCAGCCAGCAGACGCCCAGCGCCGCAATGACGGTTCCGCCCGCCAGCGCCCGCCAGTCGCGCCATGAGGGCAGGAAGGCGATGGAGGTGAAAATGGCGACGCCGCCGGCGACGGCCGCCATCGCCAGAGGCAGGTTCCAGACAATGACGGCGCCGGACAGGCGTACGGCGTCCATGCCCACGAAATGCATGGCTGTGACGCCGAAACCTGCGGTCACCGCAGGAAGGAGGCCGCCCGGCGCTCTGCGCCCCAGGGTGACGATTGAACCGTGGCGCGGACCAAGGGCTGCGAAACCCAGGCTGATGCTGGCGCCCAGAGCCAGAATGATGATGGCCAGCGACAACAGGGTTTCGGCCGGGTCGTAGCGCACCGGCACGCCTGCGTCATAGGCCTGCATGGCGATGAAATGGGTGCTCCACACTCCCAGCCCGCCTACCAGCGGCGCCGCCGCCATATAGGGCAGGCGCGACCGCCGCGCCACGCGCCGCGCCCGGTCGGTCAGTACGAAGGCGGTGGCCAGACTGAACAGGCAGACCAGTATGGCGACCGGGAGCAGGCGCCAGTCGTGATCATTGACGAGGCAACTGATGACGGTCCTCATGGCCTGTGTTCCGCTTGCTCCGAAAACTGTTGAAAAATCCGCCGTAAATCCGTGAAGAAACGCCCTTAGTGTCGTTCGACGTCGTGCGACTCGGCGCCCCCAAGTCCAGCAGCCTAACGCCGGTCTGCTGAAGAATGAGATAACGTCGATCACCATGCCTTATGAGCATCCGCCATCACCCGTAGCCCCTACGGCGACCTCCCGGCTCTGGACGGCGGGCGCCAGCGGCGGCGTGGCGGTCCTGGTCATGGCGGTGCTGGCGGTGATGAAGCCGGAACTGGCCGGGTGGCTGGCGGCTGGCGCGGCCGCGGTGATCCTGGCGACCTGGCTGGTCAACCGCACGCCTCCGGCGCCGGTGGATATTTCCGATCTGGACGGCGGCGCCGTGGACCTGGGGCCGGATGCGGCCCTGCTGGGCGATGTGTTCGAGGCGCTGGACGATCCGCTGTTCATCATCAGCGGCGGCGAGGCGGACGATATCGCCGGGCGCCGCATCGCCCTGGCCAATGCCTCGGCGCGCGAACTGTTTCGGCTGGGCGGGACCGGCGCGGGGCTGCTGGTCTCGGTGATCCGTGAGCCGCGCGTGCTTGAGGCCGTGGACGAGGCCCTGTTCGAGGGCTTGGCGGGGGCGGTGGAATATGTCGGCGGCGGCGCGCAGGAACGCCACTGGCGCGCCCTGATCCGCCCGCTTCCCGCGCGCGAGGCGAACGACTGGGGCGGCGGCGCCCTGGCCCTGCTGGCGTTGCGCGACGAGACGGACGTGCGGCGCATGGAGAAGATGCGCGTCGACTTCCTGGCCAACGCCAGCCATGAACTGCGCACGCCGCTGGCCTCGCTGTCCGGCTTCATCGAGACGCTGAAGGGCCACGCCAGGGACGACCCCAAGGCGCGCGACAAATTCCTCGACATCATGGCGGTGCAGGCCGACCGGATGCGGCGTCTGGTGGCCGACCTGCTGTCTCTGAGCCGGATCGAACTGAACGAACACATCGCGCCGCTGGGCCGGGTTAATCTGGCGCGGGCGACGGCCGACGTGGTCGATGCGGTCAGCGTCATCTCGCGCGAGCGTCAGGTGACGATCAAGGCGGAACTGCCGCACGGCGGGTCCGCCGTGACCGGCGACCGGGACGAGATCGCCCAGGTGGTGCAGAACCTGATCGACAATGCGCTGAAATACTCCAGCGCGGGCGGCACCATTGAGGTCGGCATCGAGATCGACCGCACGCTGGACGAGGCCATGTCGAGCCGGATGGCCGAGGGCAACCGCCTGTCGCTGGCCACGCCGGACCGCGAGGCGGGGCAGCGCTACGCCGTGGTCACCGTACGTGATCACGGGCCGGGGATGGCGCGCGAGCATCTGCCGCGCCTGACCGAGCGCTTCTATCGTGTCGAGGGACAGAAGAGCGGCGATCGTCAGGGCACGGGTCTGGGCCTGGCCATTGTTCGGCACATCATCATCCGCCACCGAGGCGGCCTGTCGGTAGACAGCGCGCCGGGGCAGGGGGCTATCTTTGCGGCCTGTTTCCCGCTGGCTCCGACCTCTGAAAGCTGACGGAAGCGAAGGAAATCCGGGCGTTTGCGGATTCACCGTCACAGGACTGCGACATGACGGACCTACGCCGTAACATAACTGTCATCCAGCCGTCTTAATCCGCTGACGTATCGCAGGCAGTTTCCCGGCCGAAACGCACCGCACCCGGCGCGTTCATCGATTCCTGCGCTGATCGGACCGGATGATCTGGATTTTCCTGCTGCTGCTGATCGCCTTCGTCGTCATGGCCTATGTGGCCGGGCGGACGCTGGCCGTGCGTCGGAGCCGAGGCGCGAAGTCGCATTCGCGACCCGGCCAACATGGCCTCTACGCCCTGATCTGGGTTGGAGCGCCGGCGCTGGCCATGCTGATCGCCGCCTCGGTCTTCTCGACCTCGATCGAACAGCAGATGATGCGGGCGGGCGCGCCGGACAGCGTCGCCGCGCTTGAGCCCTTCCGCCGCGAGGCCTTCTTCGCCGACGCCCGTCTGGTCGGCGCCGGGCAGGAGGCGCGCCAGATCTGGCCCGCCCCCTACGCCGAGGAACTGCCCGCCGAGGGCCGCCGCGCCCACCGCATCGCCTCGACCCTGAACTGGGGCGGGGGCGTCGCCGCCCTGATCGCCGCCGTGCTGGGCGGCCTGTTTGTCTTCACTCGCATCCGCCCGGACCTGCGTGCGCGCAACAAGGTCGAGGGCTGGATCACGGGCCTCCTGTTCGCCTGTTCGGCGGTGGCGGTGCTGACGACGCTGGGCATCATCTTCTCGCTGGTGATCGATTCGCTGCGCTTCTTCAGCATGGTGCCGATCACCGAGTTCCTGTTCGGGACCAAGTGGAGCCCGCAGATCGCCATCCGCGCCGATCAGGTCGGGTCGTCGGGCGCCTTCGGGGCTGTGCCCCTGTTCGCAGGCACCTTCCTGATCATGCTGATCGCGATGGCGGTGGCGGCGCCGATCGGCCTGTTCTCGGCCGTCTATCTGTCGGAATATTCGGGCCGCAAGACCCGCGCCCTGGTCAAGCCTGCGCTTGAGGTTCTCGCGGGCGTGCCGACCGTGGTCTATGGCTTCTTCGCCGCCCTGACCGTGGGGCCGGCTCTGCGCGTCTTCTTCAACAGCATCGGCGACATGCTGATCGGCGGGCCGCTGAACGATCTGGGGCTATACCTGTCTCTGGTGCAGAACCAGATGGCTCTGGTGGCGGGAGCGGTCATGGGGATCATGCTGATCCCCTTCGTCAGCTCCCTCTCTGACGACATCCTGAACGCCGTGCCGCAGTCCCTGCGCGACGGCTCCTATGCCATGGGCGCCACCAAGTCCGAGACGGTCAAGAAGGTGCTTCTGCCCGCCGCCCTGCCGGGCATCGCTGGCGCCCTGCTGCTGGCCGTGTCGCGCGCTATCGGCGAGACCATGATCGTGACCATGGCCGCCGGTCTGGCCGCCAAGCTGACCCTGAACCCGCTGGAGACGGTCACGACCGTCACCGTCCAGATCGTCACCCTGCTGACCGGCGACCAGGAGTTCAACAGCCCCAAGACCCTGGCCGCCTTCGGTCTGGGCCTGACGCTGTTCGTCGTCACCCTGCTGCTGAACATCGTCGCCATGCGTATCGTGCAAGCCTATCGGGAACAGTATGACTGACGCGGCTTCTCCCATGACCGGCGTCAGCCCGCGCACCCAGCGCCTGAAGGCCCGCCTGCGCGCCCGCTATGCGCGCGAGACCCGCTTCCGCTGGTACGGCCGTGCGGCCATCGGCGTGGCGCTGGCCTTCCTGGTGATCCTGCTCGGCAGCATCATCACCCAGGGCTACACCGCCTTCTACGCCCACACCGTGACCCTGCCGGTCTATATGGATCCGGCGCGGATCGACCGTTCCTATCCACAGGGCGCCAACTTTGAGCAGATCGTCGCCGAGCAGCAGGTCCGCCGCCTGGGCGTGCAGGACGACGAGCAGGGGACCAAGGCCTCGGCCATGAAGGCCCTGCTGTCCTCGGAGCTGAAGTTCCAGGCCGCCAAGATGGTCGCGCGCCAGCCCAGCCTGCTGGGTCAGACCGTGCCGATCGCCGCGCCCCTGTCCGACGACGCCGAAATGTATCTTAAGGGCAAGATCACCCGCGATCAGCCCGAGGACCAGCGCCGCGTCTCTAATGCGCAGATGGACTGGCTGGACAAGATGAAGGCCTCGGGCGCCATCCGCGCCCACTTCAACGCGGCCCTGTTCACCAAGGGCGACTCGACCCAGCCGGAGCTGGCGGGCCTGCTGGGCGCCGTGGTCGGTTCGGCCCTGATGCTGATGGTGACGGCCCTGATCGCCATTCCCGTCGGTGTCGGCGCCGCCGTCTGGCTGGAGGAATACTCTCCGCGCAACCGCATCACGGCGATCATCGAGGTCAACATCAACAACCTGGCCGCCGTGCCGTCCATCGTTTACGGCCTGCTGGGTCTGGCGCTGTTCATCAACTTCCTGCACCTGCCGCGCGCCAGTCCGCTGGTCGGGGGTCTGGTGCTGGCGCTGATGGCCCTGCCGACCATCATCATCGCCACCCGCTCATCGCTGAAAGCGGTGCCGCCCTCGATCCGCGAGGCGGCCCTGGCCATGGGCGCCAGCCGCACCCAGACGGTGTTCGGCCATGTCCTGCCGCTCGCTATGCCCGGCGTGATGACCGGGGCCATCATCTCCATGGCCCACGCGCTCGGCGAGACGGCGCCCCTGCTGCTGATCGGCATGATCAGCTTCGTGCCGGGCGTGCCGCACGCCATTGATGAGCCCGTCGGCGCCCTGCCGTCGCTGATCTACATCTGGGAGAACGCGTCCGAGCGCGCCTTCCACGAACGGACGGCGGCCGCCATTCTTGTCCTTCTCGCCTTCATGATCGTCATGAACGCCGCCGCAGTCCTGCTGCGCCGTCGCTTCGAACGCCGGTGGTAAATCCTATGAAGTCCCGCATCCTCCGCGCTCCTGAAGGTACGTCGAACGGCGGCGCCTCCGAGGCCGCTACGCTGACGACCGCTCCGACGGTCGGCGCCCACGCCTCGGCGCCGCTGGGCCCGATCAAGATCGCTGCGCGCGACGTCAGTGTCTTCTACGGCGACAAACAGGCTCTGTTCGACGTGTCGCTGGACATCCCGGACAAGACGGTGACGGCGCTGATCGGCCCCTCGGGCTGCGGCAAATCCACCTTCCTGCGGACGATGAACCGCATGAACGACACCATCCCCGGCACCCGCGTGACCGGCCGGATCGAGATGGACGGCGGCGACATCAACGACCGCAAGATCGACCCGGTGCTGCTGCGCGCCCAGGTCGGCATGGTGTTTCAAAAGCCGAACCCCTTCCCGAAGTCGATCTATGAGAACGTGGCCTATGGCCCGAAAATCCACGGTCTGGCCTCCAGCAAGGGCGAGATGGACGAGATCGTCCAGAAGTCGCTGAAGCGTGCCGGTTTGTGGGACGAGGTCGCCGACCGCCTGCATTCGCCGGGCACCGGCCTGTCGGGCGGCCAGCAACAGCGTCTGGTCATCGCCCGCGCCATTGCGGTCGAGCCCGAAGTCATTCTGATGGACGAGCCCTGCTCGGCGCTGGACCCGATCGCCACGGCCAAGATCGAGGAACTGATCGACGAACTGCGCGAGCGCTACTGCATCGTCATCGTCACCCACTCGATGGCCCAGGCGGCCCGTGTGTCGCAGCGCACGGCCTTCTTCCACATGGGCAAGCTGGTCGAGACCGGCGATACCGAAGAGATCTTCACCAATCCGCGCGAGCGGCGCACGCTCGACTACATCACCGGCCGCTTCGGCTGAGGACGCGACGATGAACCAGCATACGGTCAAGGCTTACGGCGACGAGCTGAACCAGTTGACGGCGGAGGTCGTGCGCATGGGCGGTCTGGCCGAGGCCCAGGTGGCGGACGCCATCGAATCCGTCGCCCGCCGCGACGTGGCGCTGGCCAGGGCGGTGGTCGAGCGCGACAACCGCCTCGACGCCCTGCACCGCGACATCGAGAAGAAGGCGATCCGCCTGATCGCCCTGCGCCAGCCGGTCGCCAGCGACCTGCGCCGGACGCTGGGGGCGATGAAGCTGGCCTCGGACCTCGAGCGGACCGGCGATCTGGCCAAGAACATCGCCAAGCGGGCGCTGATCCTGGCCGAGGCCGAGCCGATGCAGCCGCTGACGCGCTCGATCGAGCGTATGGGGCGGCTGGTGTCGAACCGCCTGCGCGACGTGCTGGACGCCTATACCGCGTCAGAGATCGAGCGCGCCCTGTCGGTCTGGCAGACCGACGACGAGGTGGACGAGCACTACAACGCCCTGTTCCGCGAACTGCTCACCTATATGATGGGCGACCCGCGCACGATCACGGCCTGCACCCACCTGCTGTTCATGGCCAAGAACCTGGAGCGGATCGGCGACCACGCGACCAATATCGCCGAGACGGTCCACTATGAGATCACGGGCGAGGAAATGCTGGGCGAGCGGCCGAAGGCCGTGCCCGGTCCCGGCGAAGAGCCGACGCCGACCCCGCATCTGTCTGCGTCTCCCGACGCAGCGGACGACTGACACCCCTACATCGCTGACGACTTCGACGAACCGGAGAGGCTGACGTGCAACCCTATATCCTGGTGATGGAAGACGAGGACGCCCTGGCCACCCTGCTTCAGTATAATCTGGAGAAGGAAGGCTATGACGTGGCCGTCGCCGCCGACGGCGAGGAGGGGATGCTGCAGGTCGAGGAGCGCACCCCCGACCTGATCTTGCTGGACTGGATGCTGCCCAAGCTGTCGGGCATCGAGGTCTGCCGCCGCATCCGCGGCCGGGCCGAGACGCGCAACCTGCCGATCATCATGCTGACCGCGCGCGGCGAGGAGACGGACCGCGTGCGCGGCCTGGACACCGGCGCTGACGACTATATGACCAAGCCCTTCTCGATGACGGAACTGACCGCGCGCATTCGCGCCGTTCTGCGCCGCATCCGCCCGGGTCTGGCCGACGACCGGGTCAATCACGCCGACATCATCATGGACCGCGTCGCCCACCGCGTCAGCCGCGCGGGCAAGGAGGTCCACCTGGGCCCCACCGAGTTCCGCCTGCTGGACCACTTCCTGAAGCATCCGGGCCGGGTGTTCAGCCGTGAGCAGTTGCTGGATGCAGTCTGGGGCTCGGACGTCTATGTCGAGGCCCGCACCGTGGACGTCCACGTCGGCCGTCTGCGCAAGGCGCTGAACGTCGAAGGCACGGTCAACCCGATCCGCACGGTACGCTCGGCGGGTTATTCGCTGGACCTGAATAATTAGACCCTTCTGCCCCTCGGGGGAGAAGGAAGCTTAAGTTTTCTTCATTTGCATCCGCAGGCCCGTCCGGTCACCTCTGAACGCCGACATTGCATCGGGGGAGGCAGGTCATGCCGGACGCAGTCATCGCCATGCTGGGCTGGGTGGGAGCCGTCGCGCTGGCGGGTCTGGCGGCTGCAATGCTGTCGCGCGGCGGAGTGCGCTGGGGTTGGCTGGTCGCAGCCCTGTTGCTGATGGCCGTCTATGACGCTGTGCTGACACGCGGCTATGGGCATATCCCGCTGGATTTCGGCCCTTCACGCTGGAACTGGGAGGGCAAGACGCTGGCCGTCATGCTGTCCCTTGCCGTCGCCAGCCTGCCCATCGTCGGATGGCGGCGCAGCGGCCTGACCCTGCATCAGGACCGGCAAGGGCTGAAGGGGGCGCTGATCCTGTCCGGCCTGCTGGTCCTGCTGTTCCTCGGTCTGGCGATCTGGGCGCCGGGCGAGGGGTTTGACGCCGACAGTCTGACCTTCCAGCTGACCATGCCGGGACTGGACGAGGAAATCTTCTATCGCGGCGTGCTGCTGCTGATGTTGAACGAGGCGTTCGGGCGGCCGGTCCGCGTGCTGGGCGCGCAGATGGGCTGGGGCGCGATGCTGACCGCGCTGGCGTTCGGCCTGACTCACGCCCTGGGCTATCGGGACGGCGCCTTCACCTTCGACTGGGCGCCGATGGCGACGACGGGACTGGCGGGCCTGCTGCTGGTCTGGCTGCGTGAAAAGACCGGCAGCGTGCTGCTGCCGGTCCTGCTGCATAACTACGGCAACGCCGTCTTCATGCTGGTCTGAAGGATCAGGCCTCAGCCGTCTCCAACTCGGCCGGGTCGATCTCATAGGCGGTCGAGCAGTATTCGCATGTCACGCGGATCTTGCCGTCGCCTTCGACCATCTCGGCGCGTTCTTCCGTCGGGAAGGATTGCAGCACGGTGGCGATGCGCTCCTTCGAGCAGCGGCAGACGGCGGCCAGCGACTTCGCGCCTTCCAGCCGCACGCCGTCCTCGTGGAACAGACGATACAGCAGGGTCTCGGCGCTGATGGTCGGGTCGATCAGTTCGTCGTCGCCCAGAGTGTTGAACAGGGCGCGGGTGCGCTCCCACACCTCCTCGGTCGAGCCGCGCGATTCGTCGCCGGCGATGACCTGGATCATCGCCCCGCCCGCGCGCCAGGTACGGCCCGTTTCGGTTTCGACCTCGCCGACGGCCAGGCGCACCTTGGTCGGCACCTGTTCGGACTGGGTGAAATAGTGTTCGGCGCAAAGCGACAGGCTTTCGCCTTCGATCGGCGTCACGCCCTGGGTGCGTTCGAAGTCGGCGCCGCGATCCACCGTCATGATGAAGACGCCGCCGCCCAACAAGGTCTTGGCGCCCGGACGGGCGAAGCCTTCGGACGCCTTGGCCACTTCTTCAGGATCGAAGCGGCAAAAGCCGCGCAGATGCCCTTCGGTGCCGTAATCGGCGACGACATAGCGCACCGGGCCGTCGCCCTGGGCCTGAACGATCAGGCGGCCGTCGAACTTCAGGGCCGAGCCGACGATGGCCGCCAGCACACAGGCCTCGCCCAACAGGGCGGCGACCGGCTCGGGATAGGCGTGGGCCGACAGCACCTTGTCGATCGCCTCGCCGAGACGGACCAGGCGACCGCGCACCGGCCAGCCTTCGATCTGGAAGGCGGCGGCGAAGTCGTCCGTCGGGGCGGCGATGGGAGCGGCGGGCGCGTGATCGGTCACGGCGTGAAATCCTGAAAACTGTCGGAAGCGGCGCAACATAGGGAGCCGACGGCCGCTTGGTAAGGGCAGGGCGTGTCGCCTGCGCCACGACCACGCTCTGTTCGACAAGCTTGACCGCAACCGGGGAACTCTTTGTGCTGAAGCTCGCTCCCTTAGCTGAAAATCCGTTTTCTAATGCAAGAGGTCAGACATGATGGATCCTGAGTTCAACGTCGTGGACGAGGTCCGCAAACATCCCGGTATCGTGGCGGGCGTCGTGGCCGTGCTGGCGGGCGTCGGGCTGGCGACCATTCTGCTGAACCAGCGTACGGGCCCGACCCGCTATGAGCGGATCAAGACGCGCATCGACCCGCGCGGCTGGTTCGACGCCGAGGCCTTGCGCCACCGCTTTGACGACATCGCGCGCGGCGTCCGTGACAGCGCTGATGACCTGGGCCAGCGCGCCGCCGATTTCGGCGACCATGCGGGCGAGCGCGTCGGCCGTTTCAGCGAGGACGCGCGCGATCGCGCCGACACCTGGTATCGTCGCGCCAAGAAGAAATCGCGTCGCCCGATGCGCCGCTATACCAAACAGGCGCGTCGCTACGCCGAGGACGCCGGCGACTTCGCCCGCGATCACGCCAAGGAGGGCGGCGCCCTTCTGGCCGTGGCGACCATCGCCGCTCTGATCGGCGCGGCGGCGCTGGAAAGCCGTCGACGGGGTTAAAACGGCGGTCGCCGAGCGGGTTTTCATCCTCGGATGGAAAAATCATGCGGAAAGGGGCGTTTCGACGCCCCTTTTTATTGCTGCGTGTGCGAAGAGGGGCTAGAGCCCGCGCATGATCTCGCCTGTCTTCATCTTCGACTTCGATTCCACCCTGGTTCGCATCGAGACGCTGGAGGCTCTGGCCGACCTCGCGCTCAAGGACGCCCCGGACGCCGCCGAGCGCAAGGCCCGGATCGCCGCCCTGACCGACGACGCCATGAACGGCCGGATCGGTTTCGGCGAGGCGTTGAAGCAGCGACTGGATCTGTTGGCCCTGCGCCGTGAACATGTCGAGGCCCTGACCGACCGGATTCTGGACGAGGCGACCGTCTCCATCCGCCGCAACGTCGACTTCTTCCAGCGCAACGCCGAGCGCATCTACATCCTGTCCGGCGGTTTTCGCGAGGTGATCGCGCCCCTGGCCGAGCGGCTGGGTCTGGCGGCCGACCATGTGCTGGCCAACGACCTGATCTATGATGACGAAGGCCGCGTCACGGGCGTGGACACGGCCAACCCCCTGTCGCGCGAGAACGGCAAGCCCGAGGTCATCCGCGCTCTGAACCTTGAAGGCCCCGTGGTCATGGTCGGCGACGGCTGGACCGACGCCGAGGTCAAGCTGAACGGCGCGGCCGATCGCTTCTACGCCTTCACCGAGATCGTCCGCCGCGACAAGGTGGTCGAGGCCGCCGACGCCGTCGCCGCCTCGCTGGACGAGGTGCTGTACGCCGAGGGCGTGGCCGGGCGCTGGTCCTATCCGCGCAACCGCATCCGTATGCTGCTGCTGGAGAACGTCCACCCCGCCGCCGTCGAGCGGCTGGAAGAGGCGGGCTATACCGTCGAGACGATGAAGGGCGCGCTGGACGAGGACGACCTGATCGAGGCGATCAAGGGCGTGCACGTGCTGGGCATCCGCTCCAAGACCAACGTCAGCCGCAAGGTGCTGGACGCGGCGGACCGGCTGATGGCCGTGGCGGCCTTCTGCATCGGCACCAATCAGGTCGATCTGGATGCGGCGGCGGACAAGGGCGTGGCGGTCTTCAACGCCCCCTATTCCAACACCCGCTCGGTGGTCGAACTGGCCATCGGCATGATGATCGTCCTGATGCGCGACGTGGCGGACAAGTCGCGCGAGATGCACAAGGGCAAGTGGAACAAGTCGGCGACCGGGTCGCGCGAAGTGCGCGGCAAGACGCTGGGCATCGTCGGCTACGGCGCCATCGGCAGCCAGCTTTCGGTGCTGGCTGAGAACCTGGGCATGAGGGTGCTGTTTTACGACCTGTCCGAGCGGCTGGCGCTGGGCAATGCGCGGCGGATGCGCTCGCTGGACGCCCTGCTGGCCGAGGCGGACGTGGTGACGATGCACGTCGACGGCCGCAAGGACAACACCGCCATCATCGGCGCCGATCAATTCGCCAAGATGAAGCCGGGCGCCCTGTTCCTGAACCTGTCGCGCGGCCATGTGGTCGATGTGGACGCGATGGCGGCGGCGCTGAAGTCCGGCCGTCTGGGCGGAGCGGCGGTCGACGTCTTCCCCGAGGAGCCGCGCACCAACGCCGACCCGTTCGACAGCCCCTTGGTCGGTCTGGACAAGACCATCCTGACCCCGCACATCGGCGGCTCGACCGAGGAGGCGCAGGAAGCCATCGCCGAGTTCGCGGCCGAGCGTCTGCTGGGCTATCTGAACCGGGGCGACACCACCTTCTGCGTCAACCTGCCGAACGTGCAACTGGCTGAGGTGACGCGCGCGCACCGCCTGCTGCACATCCACCGCAACCAGCCGGGCGTGCTCGCCGAACTGAACCGCGCCCTGTCCGATGCGGGGCTCAACATTCTGGGCCAGCACCTGAAGACGGACGAGCGCACCGGCTATGTCATCACCGACGTGGACCGCGACTATGACCGCGAGGCGCTGACGGCGCTGAAGCAGCTTCCGGGCACGATCCGCTTCCGGCGCCTGCACTGATCGCCGATCACCTTCCCCAGGGGCATCTTGCGTCCTGTGAAAAGCGGCGCAGAGTGCCGTTTAACGACCGCATACTGACGGTCGATCGGAGGGAATAGGATGTCTCGTCTTCTTCGCGGAGCGGCTCTGGCCGCCCTGAGCCTGGCCGCCGTGTCTGTCGCCGGGGCCGCCTCGGCCCAGAGCTACAACCGTCTGGTGGTGTTCGGCGACAGCCTGTCGGACAACGGCAACCTGTATCTGGCGACGGGCGGATCGACCCCGGCCTCGCCTCCCTATGGCGCCGGGCGATTCTCCAACGGGCCGGTGTTTACCGAGCGGCTGGGCTTTAACGCCGCCAACTTCATGGGGCCGGTGACGGGCAGCATCAACTACGCCTTCGGCGGGGCGCGCACCGACGCCGAGGCCATGCCGCTGGGGATGCGTGTGCAACTGGCCCAGTATCAGCAGCGCGGCGGAACCTTCGGCGCGAACGATCTGGTCAGCGTCCTGGGCGGGGCGAACAACATCTTCCAGGGTCTGCCGGCAGCCGGGGCCTCGACCAATCCGACCGGCGCCATCACGCCCGTAGCCCTCAGCGCGGCGGCGGACATCAACTTCATCGTCAACGGGATCGCCCAGGCCGGAGCGGGGACGGTGCTGGTCACCAACCTGCCCAAACTGAGCATTACGCCGCAGTTTCGCGGCACCCCCGCCGCGCCGCTGGCCGACTTCGCCGTCACCACCTTCAACGGCGCCCTGCTGACCGGGTTGAACGCGACGGCGGCGGCGCGGCCGGGGACCAACATCATCCTGATGGATCTGTTCAAGGTCGGCGACGTGGTGGCCGCCAACCCCAGCGCCTTCGGCGTGTCGAACGTGACACAGGCCTGCTTCAACGGCGTGACCCTGTGCTCCAACCCGGACGACTACTTCTATTTCGACGGGGTGCACCCGACGGCCAAGGGGCATGAGGTGATCGCACGTCTGAGCAACGACTACCTGTACTACGGCGACCTGGGCAGCCAGACGGCCGTGCTGGGCGAGACGGCGTGGCGGCATCGCGAGGACGCGCTGGACGGATCGACCGCGGCCCTGTCGGGGCGTGAGGCGTGGGAGAGCGGGACTTCCATCTCGGTCGGCGCGCTGGCTGACAAGACTGAGACGGACGCCCGCGGCGCCATCGGCAAGGCGACCTCCGACGGTTATGGCGTGCGCATCGCCCTGGAGTCCGGTACCGAGACCCTGCGTTTTGGCGTGGCCGGATCCTATCGCAACGCCGATGTGGATGCGGGCGCCCTGCGCGCCGACATCGACAGCTTCGGGCTGGACCTCTACGGCGGCTGGCGCTCGGGCGACGTCTTCGTCAATGCGGCGGCGGGCGTGGCTCAGGACGACTTCAACGACATCAACCGCCTGACCAGCCTGGCGCCGATCGTTCACAGCGGCTCGACGCGGGGCGTCTCAACCGGGGCGCGGCTGCAGGGCGGGATGTGGTTCGACATGGGCGGCTTCGCCCTGTCGCCGCGTGCGGCTGTGGCCTGGATCAAGGCCGACGTGGACGGCTTCAGCGAGCAGGGTCCGGCGGCGCAATACGCCTATGCCGACCGTTCGGTGCAGGCGACGACGGCCGAGATCGCCCTGCGCGCCGAGGGCGGCACCGAGCGCGTCCGCTTCTACGCCGAGGGCGGCTATCGCGACAGCCTGAGCGACGACAGTGACGCGGTGCGCACCGGCATCCTCGGCAATCCGGCCAAGGTTCTGGCCCGCGACGTGGATCTGCCGTTCGGCGGGCAGGTGCTGGCCGCCGCCGGGATCGAAGGCACCATCATGGAGCGGCTGAAGGTGTCGATCGGCTACAAGGGTCGCTTCGGCGACCATGCCGACAGCCATATGGCGGCGGTGAAGCTCAGCCTGCCGCTGTAGAGCTGGAAAACGCAGGTTCCCGAGGTGCGACGCCGTGTCGCCCTCGGGGCGCCCCATTCATGTCCCGGTGAAATTGCAAAAGACGGTCAAGTCCAGCCGTCGGCGAGTGTCCATCTCGCTGTCTTCGTGCGTGTTTCGCGCGCCCTTCTGACGGCTCCCCGCGCTGACGAAGCGCTCAGAATGAGTCGTTAGAGTATGCGTTTAGTTCCCACGGCCGTGCGGCCGCATGTGATCCGTTTCGGCCAGACCGGGGCCATGGTCGGCCTGGCGGTTCTGGCTATGGCGGCGGCGCCCGTCGGCATGATCTCCGGCGCGCCGGAAAAGGTCATTGAAGTGTCCGTCCCCACTGCGCCGCCGGTCAAGGCCGTGGCCGAACCCGCCGGTCCTGTCACCCGCAAGATCGTTTTCGAGGCGCCGTTGAAGGGCTATCGCATCAACTCGCCTTTCGGCCTGCGCAAGCTGGCGATCGAGGCCAAGGCGCGGGCGCACAAGGGCGTGGACATCGCCGCGCCGACCGGCACGAGCGTCTTCGCCACCACCGAGGGCAAGGTTCTGCGCGCGGGCTATGATGCGGGGGGCTACGGCAACTTCATCGAGGTGCAGCATCCCAACGGCATGACCAGCCTGTACGGACACCTCAGCCGCATCGACGTCCACTCGGGCAAGGCGGTGACGGCGGGCGAGCGCATCGGCCTGGTCGGCTCGACCGGCTATTCGACCGGCCCGCACCTGCATTTCGAGGTGCGGCGCAACGGCGGCCAGGTCGACCCCGCCAAGATCGTCGGCCAGAGCTTCGACATCCGGGTGAAGGCGCCGGTCTGACCGCATCAGGCGGCGCGGCATCATGACCAAACCGTAATGTAAAAGTTGCTTTACTCGGGGCGGCTCGCGCCCTTACCTTCGATCCTCGAATTATCGCAGGGGAACCGAATGGTCGCGGCGCTGACGCTGGACGGAATCAGCAAGAGATACGGAGGCTTCCAGGCGGTTTCCGACCTGAGCTTCCAGGTCGAGAAAGGTTCGATCTGCGGCTTTTTGGGGCCGAACGGGGCGGGCAAGACCTCGACCCTGCGGATGATCCTGGGCCTGCAACCGGCCACCAGCGGCCGCATCGATATCCTGGGCGCCGACGACGGGCGCAAGGTGCGCGACCGGATCGGCTTCCTGCCCGAGGAGCGTGGCCTCTATAAGAAGATGACGCCGGTGGACGCCATCGCCTTCTTCGGCGCCCTGAAGGGCCTGCCCCTGCCCGAGGGTCGCCGTCGCGGCCGCGAGATGCTGGAGCAGATGGGCCTGGGCGAAGCCAGCAAGAAGAAGATGAAGGAGCTGTCCAAGGGGATGGCCCAGAAGGTCCAGCTGATCGCCTCGGTGGTGCATCAGCCGGAGTTCGTGATCCTGGACGAGCCGTTCTCGGGGCTGGATCCGATGAACCAGCAAGGGCTGGAAGCCATGATCCGCGCCCTGGCCGCCGATGGGGCGACGGTGCTGTTCTCGACCCACGTCATGCAGCACGCAGAGCGCCTGTGCGACAAGGTCGTGCTGCTGGCCCGTGGGCGTAAGGCGTTCGAAGGCACGGTGGACGAGGCGCGCGCCACCTCGCCGCGCTTTCTGGAGCTGGAAGGGGCGCTGGACCGGAACGCGGTCGCCGCCCTGCCGGGAGTCAGCGGCATCGAGACCCTGGCGGAAGACGGCGCCGTCAGCACCCTGCGTGTCGGCCTGACGCCGGGGGCGGAGGCGCAATCCGCCCTACGCGCCGCCTTCCTGGGCGGACTGGACGTGCGGCGCTTCCAGATGAAGGAGCCGACCCTGCACGACGCCTTCATCGCCCTGACCGGCGACCACCCGGACGAAGATCAGTCCGTCGCCAAGACTGACAAGATGGAGGCCGCGCGATGAGCCGCATTCTTCTGATCGCGCGCCGCGAGTTCCTGGCCTACGCCAAGACGGTCGGCTTCTGGTTATCCCTGCTGGCCTTTCCGCTGTTCGCCGTTCTGGGCGGCGCCGTTCCGATGCTGATGAAGCACGCCGAACCGGTGCGCGAAGCCGTCATCGTCGACGAGACCCCGGCCGGGTCCGGCCTGGCCGCCGCGGTGCGTCAGGCGCTGGAGACAGAGCGCGGACGCGCCGATATCGCCGCTCTGCGCATGGCCGCCGTGCCCGAGTCGGGGACGGCTGGGGGCGACCGGGTGCGCGAGGCCGCCGAGAAGGGCGGTTTCGACGCCGGGCTTGAGGCGCTGAAGAAGGAGGCGCCGCGCGCCGCCGCGGGCTTCAAGACGCCCAAGCGCTCCTTTGAGCTGGTCGAGGCGCCCGCTGAACTGATGGCCGCCGCGCCGGGCGAGGCGCGCGACGCCCTGGCCCGTCGCTATGTCGACAAGGATGCGCCTGAGGGCGAGCGTCTGAACGCCGTGGTCTTCCTGACCGAAAAGGACGGCCAGCCCGGCGCACGCGTCTGGACCGGCCGCGCCACCGACGATGTCGTGGAAGACGCCGTGCGCGACGCCCTGAAGTCCGCCAACCGCAGCCGCGTCTTCGTGTCCAGCGGCATCGACCCCTCGGTGGTGGCGCAGACCGAGCGATTCCGGCCCGAGGTCTCGGTCTTCTCGCCGCGCGCCGCGTCGGGGGGCGAGGTGTCGTTCCGCGACAAGCTGCCGGTCATCGTCGGCATGGCGGTGGGCTTTATCCTGTGGTCGTTGATCATCACCGGCGCCTCCATCCTGCTGAACAGCGTGATGGAGGAGAAGTCGAACAAGATCCTCGAGGTGCTGCTGTCCTCGGCCTCGGCGACTGAGATCCTGACCGGCAAGGTGCTGGGCGTGGCCCTGCTGACCCTGGCCGTGCTGGGCGCCTGGGGCGGGATCGGCGCCATCGGTCTGATGGCGAGCGTGCCGGACGTGGCGCGCGACATCGGTTCGGTGCTGCTGACCGACGGCCTGTTCGTCTGGTTCCTGCTGTTCCTGGTCGGCGGCTATCTGATGTATGCGGTGCTGTTCGCCGCCATCGGCGCCTTCTGC
This sequence comes from Brevundimonas sp. LPMIX5, assembly GCF_003576505.1. Taxonomy (NCBI): domain Bacteria; kingdom Pseudomonadati; phylum Pseudomonadota; class Alphaproteobacteria; order Caulobacterales; family Caulobacteraceae; genus Brevundimonas; species Brevundimonas sp. LPMIX5. The sequence goes on along the minus strand of NZ_QWTZ01000006.1, from coordinate 145,037 downwards.
GACACGCCGCGCGACGCCCAGACCCTGATGGGGCCGATCATGATGGTGCTGGTCGTGCCGATCCTGGTCATGCAGATGGCCATCCGCACCCCGGACGCGATGGTGGTGAAGGTGATCAGCCTGATCCCGCCCTTCACCCCCTTCGTCATGGCCGCCCGCGCGCCCAGCGGACCGCCCCTGATCGAGTTGATCGGCGGCCTGGCGGGCATGTTCCTGTTCGCCGCCCTGATGGTCTGGGCGGCGGGCCGCGCCTTCCGCGCCGGCGCCCTGTCGGATGTGAAGCTGAGCTGGAAGAGCTTCATGGGCGCCGTGACGGGGCGGTGAGGCTGCGGGGAGGGAGGACTTGCCTCTCTCCCGCTCATCCCGGCGGACGCCGGGACCCAGTGCTTTGGCTTCGAGGCGCTCAGGCTAGCTGGGATGGTGCTCAGACCAGCGCTCTTACTGGGCCCCGGCGTCCGCCGGGGTGAGCGGAGACAAAACACATAAAGAAAAAGGCCGCCCCGGCGAACCGGGGCGGCCTTTGATCTTTCAGGCGTCAGCGGGTCTTAGCGACCGCGACCCTTCGGGGCCGGCAGCAGGCCTTCGCGCTGGGCGCGCTTGCGGGCCAGCTTGCGGGCGCGACGGACGGCTTCAGCCTTTTGGCGAGCGCGCTTTTCCGACGGCTTTTCAAAGTGCACGTGACGCTTCATTTCGCGGAAGCTGCCTTCGCGCTGCATCTTCTTCTTCAGGGCTTTCAGCGCCTGATCGACATTGTTGTCGCGGACAAAAATCTGAACCAGGGGTCTCTCTCCTTTGGCCGCCCGCCGCGTCCTTTCCAAGGGAGACGGGCAGACAAAACAAAACCACGCTCGAGAGGAAGGCCTCTCAAGTGAAGGCGCGCTGATACATGATCGGGGGGGGCGTGTCCAGATCGTCGCGCCTAATCGTGATGGGTCGAAACGCCCGCCGTATGGGCGTATCGTGCCGTCCATGACCGAGACAGCCGAGACCGCTCCGAAAGGCGATTGGGCCGACCGTACAGAACAGGCCGTTCTGGACGCGGCCATAGAACGCGCGCCCGCGCTGGGCTGGAACACGCGCATGACGCGCGCCGCGTGCGAGGCGTGCGGCCTGTCACTGGGCGATCAGGAGTTGCTGCTGCCGAACGGTCCGCGCGACCTGGCGGTCCTGCTGTCGCGCCGCCATGACGCGCGGGCTCTGAAAGCTCTGGAGGCCACGCCTGCGGCCACGATGAAGATTCGCGAACGAATCGCCGCCGCCGTCTCGGCGCGGATGGAGGCGGGGGCGCAGGACCTCGAGGCGGCCAAACGCTGCGCGGGTTTCCTCAGCCTGCCGACCAATGTCGACCTTGGCTTCAAGCTGGCGTGGGAGACGGCGGATCATCTCTGGCGCTGGGCCGGGGATACGGCGACGGACCAGAATCACTACTCCAAGCGGGCGATTCTGGGCGGCATCCTGATTCCGGCTCTGACGATGCGCTGGTTCGACGGACGCGAGGCGGCGGAAGCTTTTGTCGCTCGCCGCATCGAAAACGTCATGGCCTTCGAGAAGTGGAAGGCGGGCAAGGATTTCGACGCTCCGGTCCGCACGATCACCGAGGCGCTGGGGCGGTTGAGATACGGTCAGAAGGCCTGACCCTCTCCCGATGGGAGAGGGCTTGAGCGCGCGGCGGCGCAGCCGTCGCACTTGCGCGAAAGGGTGAGGGTTCCCGGCTTGCCGTCATCGCTCGCGGTCCGCACAGTCTTCTCATGACGAACTCGCGAACCGACCGTGCGCGGGCGTTGCGCCAGTCTTCCGGGCACGCGGAGGATCGTGTCTGGGCGGCTCTACGCGGAGGCAGGATCGACGGCCACAAGTTCCGGCGTCAGCATCCTGTCGGGCCGTACTTTGCGGACTTCGCCTGTGATCGGTTGCGCCTGATCATTGAGATCGATGGCGGGGTGCATCGGCTGGACGAAGTGGCCGCGCGTGATCTTGAGCGGCAGCGGGTGCTTGAGGCGCTGGGCTGGACGGTAATTCGCGTGACGAACGATCAGGCCTATGAGGAACCGGAGAGGCTGATCGAAGCGGTGAGGGGGCACGCGGGGCGTCTGAACGGTTGACCGCCGACCCTCACCCTTTCGCCTTAGCCAATCGCTATGCTCTTGGAGGCTCAAGCCCTCTCCCATCGGGAGAGGGTTTCAGAGGATGCGGTTGACGTGCGCCATCTTCCGCCCCGGCCGGGCGTCGTGCTTGCCGTAGAGGTGCAGGCGGGCATGGGGCTCGGCGGCCAGCGTGTGCCAGTCCTCGACCTCATCGCCTAGCAGATTTGTCATTTCGATGCGGGCGTGGGCCTGCGTGGGACCCAGCGGCCAGCCGACGACGGCGCGGACGTGCTGCTCGAACTGATCGCAGACGCAGCCGTCCTGGGTCCAGTGGCCGGTGTTGTGGACGCGCGGGGCGACCTCGTTCACCAGCAGCTCTCCGCTGCCCATGTCGAACAGTTCGATGCCCATGACGCCGATGTAGTCGAGGCCGTCCAGAACGGCGGCGGCGATCTGTTCGGCGCGTCCTTGTGTGGCCGGATCGACGGCGGCGGGGGCGGTGGTGGTCTTCAGCACCCCGTTCTGGTGGACGTTTTCGCCCAGGGGATAGACGGCGACGGCGCCGTCGCGGCCGCGCGCGGCGATGACCGACAGCTCGCGCTGGAACACCGCGGCGGCCTCCAGCACGGCGGGGCGGCGACCGATGGCGTCGAAGGCGGCGTCGGCGTCGGCGGCGTCGCGGATCCAGACCTGACCCTTGCCGTCATAGCCTTCGCGGCGGGTCTTCAGCAGGGCGGGCAGACCAAGCGCGCCGATGGCGGCGGTCAGGTCGTCCAGCGTCGCCACGGCGGCGAAGGCCACGGTCGGGGCGCCGACGGCGTTCAGATAGGTCTTCTCGTCCACCCGGTCCTGAGCGACTGCCAGAGCCGTCGGTCCCGGTGCGACCAGGGCGCCCGCTTCGGCCAGCGTCTCGACCGAGGCGGCGGGGACGTTTTCGAACTCAAAGGTGACGACGTCGCACAGGCGGCCCAGCGCCTGAAGCGCGTCAGGATCGTCATAAGGGGCGGTGATCTGGGCGCGCGAGACGCGGGCGGCCGGGCAATCCGGCTGGGGATCGAGGATCACCACGTCGAAGCCAAGGCGCGAGGCGGCCTGGCTCAGCATCCGGCCCAACTGGCCCCCGCCGAGAATGCCGAGGGTCGAACCGGGGGCCAAAGGCAGTTTCTCGGGCAACGGGCGCATCAGTCTTCGACGCTTTCGGCGACGGATTCGGTCTGGGCGGCGCGGAAGGCGGACAGGCGCTCGGCGATCGCGGGATCGGACAGGGCCAGAATCTGCGCCGCCAGAATCCCGGCGTTGGCGGCGCCCGCTTCGCCGATGGCCAGGGTGGCGACCGGCACGCCGCCGGGCATCTGGACGATCGACAGCAGGCTGTCGAGGCCCTTGAGCGCCTTGGACTGGACCGGCACGCCCAGCACAGGCAGGTCGGTCATGGAGGCGGCCATGCCGGGCAGGTGAGCCGCCCCGCCGGCACCGGCGATGATGACCTTGAAGCCCTTGTCCTTGGCCGTGGTGGCGAAGTCATAGAGGCGCTGGGGCGTACGGTGGGCGCTGACGACCTTGGCCTCCCAGGCGACGCCCAGTTGGTCCAGGCGGTCGGCGGCCAGCTTCATCGTGGGCCAGTCCGAGCGGCTGCCCATGATGATGGCGACGGAAACGGGCGGCGTGGAGGCGGTCATGCGCAAAGGCTCCCCATGCGGAAAGCGGCCCGTTACAGCACCCGCGTTGCGCCCGCAACCGAGGACGCTAGACTCATCACCGTCGCTGGGCCCTGAGTCGGCCGGAAATGCGACCCCGGAGCCCGCCTTGAACCACCTGGCCGAACAGACGACCGCTGCGGGCGCCGATGCCGATTTGCAGGCCGAGATCGCCCGCCTGCGCGCCGAGGTGGCGGCGCTGACCGAGCGGGCCGAGCGAGCCGAGGCTCTGGCCGATCACGACGTGCTGACGCCTGCGCTGAACCGGCGCGGCTTCATGACGGTGCTGGCGCGCAACCTGGCCTATTGCCGTCGCCACGGGGTCGAGGCGGCGCTGCTGTATCTTGATCTGGACGGGTTCAAGGGCGTCAACGACGGTCTGGGCCATGCGGCGGGCGACGCGGCTCTGATCTCCGTGGCGGAGTTGTTGCTGGCGAACGTGCGCGAGTCCGACGCCGTGGGGCGCATGGGCGGGGATGAGTTCACCGTGGTGCTGATGAACGCAGGCGCCGAGGAAGGGCGCGAGAAGGCGCGGCGGCTGAGCGAGGCGCTGAACAGCGAAGGCTTCGTCTGGGAGGGCGAGCGCCGGTCCCTGGACGGTTCGTTCGGCGTGCGCGCCTATGCCGATCAGGCGGATGCCGAGGCCTGGCTGTCCGAGGCCGATGCGGCCATGTGGCTGCGGAAGAAAGCGCGTCCGGAAGCGACGCGCTGAACGAATTGAAAAGGGCGCCGAGGTCAGCCTCGGCGCCCATGTTGCTTAGTCGTTCAGCAGGCTGTTGCGCCGGCTGTAGAGCAGGTAGACCGCCACCCCGATCACGTTCCAGATGACGAAGTTGATCTGGGTCGAGGCGGGCAGGCTGAAGAACAGGTAGACGCAGCCCGCGATGGCGATCGGTCCCACCAGCCACCAGACCGGGGCGCGGAACACGCGCGGGCGGCTCGGCTCGCGGCGTCGCAGTACGATCAGGCACAGGCCGACCGAGGCGAAGGCCGCTAGCGTCCCGGCGTTGGCCAGGGCGGCCAGGTCGCCCAGCGGAATGAAGCCCGCGATGATCGCCATCAGGACAGCCGTACCGGCCGTGACGCGCACGGGGCCGCCCGACCGCTTCGACACATGGGCCAGGCTGCGCGGCAGCAGGCCGTCGCGCGCCATGACGAAGAAGATGCGGCTCTGGCCGAACATGAAGGCCAGGATGACGGTCGGCAGGGCGACGACCGCCGCGCCCGCTATCAGGGTGGCCCACAGGTCCGAACCGACGGTGCGGATGATGTACGACAGCGGCTCGGGCGACTTCATGAACTCGGTGAAGGGCATGGCGCCCAGCGCGGCGATGGCGACGGCCATATAGATGGCGACGCAGGCCACCATCGAACCGATGATGCCGATGGTCAGGTCGCGGGCGGGGTTGCGGGTCTCTTCCGCCGCCGTCGCTACCGCGTCGAAGCCGTAGAAGGCGAAGAAGATGATGGCCGCCGCCGCCATCACGCCGGTCTGAGCCCCGACCCCGTGCGAGAAGCCGTAGGGCATGAAGGGCTTGAGGTTCTCCGGATTGAAGTGGGGCAGGGCGATGGCCACGAAGGCGATCAGGGCGACGATCTTGACCACCACCAGGGCCGCGTTGATCGAGGCGCTTTCCTTGGTGCCGGCGACCAGCAGTCCCGCCACGGCGGCGACGATGACGACGGCGGGCAGGTTGACGATGCCGCCCTGGGACGGCGCCGAGGTCAGTACGGCGGGCAGGCCCATGCCGATGCCTTCCATCATGCCCGAAAAATATCCTGCCCAGCCGACGGCCACGGCAGAGCAGACGACGGTGTATTCCAGGATCAGGCTCCAACCGACCATCCAGGCCGCGCCTTCGCCCAGCGTGGTGTAGGAGTAGGTGTAGGCGGACCCCGACTCTGGGATCATGGTCGCCAGTTCGGCATAGGCCAGGGCGGCGCATACGCAGACGATGCCTGCGATGACGAAGGCCAGCATGACCGCCGGGCCCGCCCGCTCGGCGCCCACGCCGATCAGGGTGTAGATGCCGGTTCCCACGATGGCGCCGACGCCCAACGCCACGAGGTGAGGCCACGACAGGGTGGGCTTCAGTCCATGAGCCCTGGGCGCTGCGCCTCCCAGCGCAGGCAAGGCCTTGCGGCGTGTCAAGAAACTCATGCGTCTCCCCCAGACATTGGATAATGCCAATTTATGAAATGAGAATATTCGGATTAGCGGCGATATGGCGCAGCATTCTTAGATCGCCCTTGAGGTGCGTGCAGGGCATTGCCGAAAAAAAACGACCCCAAGACACCGTTTTAAATCGCTATCCTTAGATCATAAAATCAGAATTGCCGCATAAACAACGCTTCTTTCGCTCACCTGGCACAAAAACTCATATTTCGAAGAACGCGTACGGTTATGGGGTTTTTCGGGAATTTTATTTCGGAAGGCGGAAAATATCCGAAACTCTTGCCCGCCGCGGGGTGCTAGCGAATTGGAGGTCTGGCTGAGGGGCCCGGCATGCGCTGGCAGGGGTCTGAAAGACCCTCGATCTTGGGAGGGATTGCAGCTTGCGGACTCGTTTAGAGAAAAAGTCCATGTTCAGGGGCGCCGGCGCGGCGTGTGCGGCCGCGCTTATGTTGGCCACGGCGCCGAGCGCAGTTTCAGCTCAAACTCAGGCTCAGGCGGCGCCGACGCGCGCCAGCCTGAATCCGGCGCCGGCGCGTCGGGCGGGCGAGGGATACGGGCCTTATCCCCTGATGGTGGTGCGCGGCGCCATGCTGATCGACGGCACGGGCGCGCCGCCGATGGGGCCGGTCGACATCGTCATCGAGAATGACAAGATCACGGACATCATTCAGGCCGGCTGGCCGGGCCTGCCGGAGCGCGAAGGCCGCCCGCCGCTGAATGCAGCGCACGAGATCGACGCGCGCGGGATGTACGTCATGCCGGGCTTCGTCGACGCCCACGCCCACGGCGGCAGCCCGCAGAAGGCGCCGGACCTTGAGTATGTCTACAAGCTGTGGCTCGCCCACGGGGTGACGACGGTGCGCGGCGTCAGCCTGGCGCCGCACGACATCGCCGTGTCGGAAAAGGCCCGCTCGGCCCGGGGCGAGATCGTCGCCCCGCGCATCTACAACTATCAGACCATCGGTTCAGGCTGGTCGCGGGGCCGCATCCGCAGCCCTGAGATGGCGCGCGAATGGGTGCGCTGGGGCGCGGCCAACGGCGTGGACGGCATCAAGTTCTTCCTGCGCGGCGACGAGACGCCCGAGGTGGTCCTGGCCGCCATCGACGAAGCCAAGAAAAACCACATGGGAACGGTCGCCCATATCGCCCAGCCGGGCGTGGCGCAGTTGAACGCCGAACAGCTGGCGGCGGCGGGCCTGGGCACCATCACCCATTTCTACGGCCATTTCGAATCTCTGCTGGGCGGGCGGACGATCCAGAACTATCCGACCGACTACAACTTCTACGACGAGCAGAAGCGGTTCGGCGAAGCGGCGGAGATCTGGGACGAAGTCGAGCCCGGCTCGCCGCAATGGTACGCCTATCTTGAGGCTCAAAAGGAGACGGGCGTCGTCTTTGACCCGACGATGACCATCTATGCCGCCTCGCGCGACCTGATGCGGGCGCGTAATGCACCCTGGCACCAGATCTATACCCTCCCGACGCTGGCGGACTATTTCCAGTCCACGCGCGACAACCACGGCAGCTACTTCTTCGACTGGACGACGTCGAACGAGGTGGCGTGGCGCCGCTTCTATGAGCGGTTCATGCTGTTGCTGAACGACTACAAGAAGGTCGGCGGCCGGGTCACGGTCGGGTCGGACTCGGGCTTCATCTGGAAGCTGTACGGCTTCGGCTACGTCGAAGAGCTGGAACTGCTGCAGGAAGCCGGTTTCCATCCGTTGGAGATCGTTCGCGCCGCCACGATGGACGGGGCCATGACCCTGGCCGAGCCGACTGGCAAGGCGCCGACCTTCGGCATCGTGCGGCCGGGCATGAGTGCGGATCTGGTCATCACGACCGAGAACCCGCTGGCCAACTTCAAGACGCTTTACGGCACAGGGCATGAACGCTTGAGCCCTGAAAACCGCATCGAGACGGTGGGTGGGGTGCGTTGGACGGTGGCGCGCGGCGTCGCCTACGACGCGCCGGCCCTGCTGGCCGACGTGCGGGCCATGGTCGATCGGCAAAAAGCCGAACGAGGAGAGGCGCAAGGAGGGCGCTGATCCAACAACGGACGAGCCGGACGCCGCCTAATGGGGAGGGCGCGCCCGTGCTTCACATCAAAAAAACGAGGGGTGATTCAATGAGACTGTCTGCGTATCTGAAGACCGGCACCATGATCGCCGGTCTGGCCGTCACGGCCGCCGCCGCCCAGCCCGCCTGGGCGCAATCCGAAAGCTCGGGCACCGACCCGGAGGCCAGCGCCGTCGCCGACATCGTAGTGACCGGCTCGCGTATCCGCCGCCCGAACGTCGAAGCCTCGACCCCGGTCAACGTCGTCGACGCTCAGGAAATCGAGAACATCGGCGTCACCAACCTGATCGACGCCATGGCCCGACAACCGCAGGTCGGCCTGGGCGCATCGGCGTCCAGCACCACCAATACGGTGGCAGGCCAAGGGCTGGCGACGCTGAACCTGCGCAACCTGGGGGCCAGCCGCACCCTGGTGCTGGTCAACGGTCGCCGCCATGTAGCGGGGTCGAGCGGCACCAGCGCCGTGGACGTCAACACCATCTCCAAGACCACCATTGCTCGCGTCGATACGGTGACCGGCGGCTCCTCGGCGGTCTACGGCGCCGACGCCGTGGCCGGCGTGGTGAACTTCATCACCAAGCAGGACTTCGAGGGCGTCGCCGCCCAGGCCCAGTACGGCTCAGCCGACGGCCCGAACACCTACTATGGTTCTGTGGCGATCGGTCGGAACTTCAACGACGGCCGCACCAACGTCATGGCGGCCGCCACCTATGACAAGACTGAGGGCCTGTACCGGCACGAGCGCGACTACGCGATGAGCGGCCTGGCCTACATCCCGAACCCGAACAAGAAGAGCCCGGATGACGGCCTGCCGTCCTTCATTATGGCCCGGGACGTCTATACCAACATCACCAACGACAGCTTCACTCCGGTGATCGTCACCCCGATCGGCGGCAATGCGGCCTACAGCCTGACCTTCACGCCGGACGGCAAGCTTGTTCCTTTCGACCGCGGACAGGTTGTGGTGGACGGCAACGGCCGCCCGCAGAAGGTTTCCATCGGCGGCGACGGCTTCAAGTTCAGCGAAGACGCTCTGCGCACCCCGGTCGAGCGGTACGGGGGCGAACTGCAGATGCGTCACCAGTTCCAGCCGTCCGGAGACTTCATCACGGAACTGAACCTGTTCGCCGAGGGCAAGTATTTCCACACCGAGGCGACCAGCCAGCGCGAAAACGGCACCTTCGCCGGCGATGTGGAGGGCACGGCGACCGGAAACGCCTATCGCATTCAGGCCGACAACCCCTTCCTGCCCAGTGACCTGCGGGCCATGCTGACCGCAGCCGGTGTGACCAAGTTCGACATCACCCGTAACGACCGCGATTTCGGCATCCGTACCTATGAGAGCGTGTATGACACCACCCGCTTCGTCGCCGGCGTGGACGGCGCTTTCAGCAACGGCTGGCGCTTCGAAGCCTACGCCAACTACGGCCAGACCAAATCGGAGTTCACCAATTTCGATCGTCTGCAGAAGGAGTTCTATCAGTCGATCGACGCCTACCTGGATCCAGTGAGCAACACCATCGTCTGTCGGGACGACGCTGCCCGCGCCGCGGGATGCAAGCCGCTCAACCTGTTTGGCGCGGGCGTCGCTTCGCAGGAGGCGATCGATTACTCCTACATCCACACGGTGCGGAACGACATCACGCGCCAGTGGAACGCCGTGGCCAGCGTCAACGGCGAGTTGTTCTCCTATCCGTCACTCTTCAGCGGGACCAGCCTGCCGGTCGCCTTCGCGGCGGGCGTGGAGTGGCGCAAGGAATATGCGCGTTCCGTACCAGACAAGCGCTCACAAGATGCGTTGATCTTCCAAAACGCCCAGCAGATCACCGACGGCCGATATGAGTCCAAGGAGATCTTCGGTGAGATCAACCTGCCGCTGCTGGCGGACGTTCCGTTCGTTCAGTACCTGGATCTGACGGCGGCCTATCGCTACCAGGACTACACCACCACGGGCGGCGACAGCAGCTATGGCGTCGGCCTGGAATGGACGGTCGACCGCAACATCCGCTTCCGCGGCAACTACGCCAAGGCCGTACGTTCGCCGAACATCAACGAGTTGTTCGGCGGCGGCAGCGAGGGCTACAGCCAGATCGAGGATCCCTGCGACGCCACGCGCCTGAACCTCGGCAACGCAGCCTCGAACCGCAAGGCGAACTGCGCGGCCCTGGGCCTGTCGCCGGACTTCGTCCAGTCGACCGCCACGCGCCCGGTGGTCAGCCAGGGCAACCCTGACCTGAACCCGGAAGAGGGCGAGACCCTGACCTTGGGCGTGGTTCTGACGCCGTCCTTCCTGCCGGGTCTGGCGGTCACGATCGACCACTACGATATCAAGATGAGCGACGTGATCGCCTCGCTGGGCTGGCGCAACATCATCAACAACTGCGTAGACAGCCCGAATCTGAGCAACCCGTTCTGCACCAGCGTGTCGCGCGGGGCCGACGGCAACATCACCAAGGTGCTGAACCAGGTTCTGAACGTGGCCGAGTACACCAACTCGGGCTGGGATGTCACCGCGTCGTATCGCACGGACCTGGCCAAGCTGGGGCTGCCGGACTACGGCTCTCTGTCGTTCAATGCGGCGGCGGGTTTCTTGGAAGACCTGACCTATGATCCGGTGCCGGGCGACGCCAGCGTGCGGGATGAACAGGCGGGCGAACTGCCCAATCCCAAGCGCCGGATGAACTTCCGCGTCACCTGGGATTATGACCGCGTCTCGCTGTCCTACGCCAACCAGTATCTGAGCAGCATGGTGCGCAGCAATCAGGATCCGGCGGGGGCCTATGAACCCTATAAGGCGCCGTCCTGGCTGACCCACGACATCCGGGCGGAGTATCGGTTCGACAAGTTCTCGGTCTTCGCCGGGGTGAACAACTTCACCAATGAGGAGCCGCCGCAGACGCCGTTCACCTGGACCGGCACGTCGCTGAACACGGGGTTCAACGCCAGCGTCTACAACAACCTGGGCCGCTACGCCTACATCGGCGTGAACGCGCGCTTCTGATCCGCAAACAGGGAAAGCCGCCCGGCGACGGGCGGCTTTTCACACGGGGCGGCCTAAGCGGGCGTCCGCATGACTATGGGGGAGAAACTGATGAAGACCCTGACCGCATACAGCGCCATCGTCGCCGCCGCCGGCGTGCTGGCTTTCGCCGCCCTGCCGACGGCTGCGTCGGCCTCGGCGCCTGCCACGGCCACGGCGACGACGGCCAGCGCCCTTGACGCCCAGTTCCGCGCTATCGCCGACGAAGAATACGCCTGGCGCCGGAACGAGATTCCTTCGCGAGCGTCCAAGCCGACCAATCTGCCGGACGTCAGCGCCGCCACCCAGCAGCGCCGCCTAGCCTATTGGACCGAGATCCAGCGCCGCCTGAACGCCATTTCGCCGGACCAACTGTCGCCGTCCGAGCGCACCAACTACGCCGTCTACAAGCACCAGATCGACAATTTCGTCGATGACGGCCGTCATCGCCTCTACGAAATGCCCTTCAACTCGGACAGCTCGTTCTGGTCGTCGATTTCGGGCATGGCGAACCAGACCTTCACCTCGGTGGAGGACTATGACCGTTACCTGTCCCAACTGCGCGACACGCCGCGCTATTTCGACCAGCAGATCGCCAATATGCGCGCCGGACTGGCGCGCGGCTTCACCCAGCCCAAGGCTTCTTTGGTCGGACGAGACGTCTCCATCCTGGCGGTGACCGAGCCGACGGATCCGCAGGCCAACCCGATCTACAAGCCCTTCATCGACATGCCGTCGACGATTCCGGAGGCAGACAAACAGCGCCTGCGCGCCGAGGCTGTTCAGGTGATCCAACAGCAGGTCGTGCCTGCGCATCGCACCTTGCTCAGCTTCATCCGCGATGAGTATGTGCCAGGCGCGCGCGACACCCTGGGCGCCAACCGCCTGCCAGACGGCGACGACTTCTATCAGACGCAGATCCGTCAATACACGAGCGTCAACCTGACGCCGGATCAGATTCACCAGATCGGCCGCGCCGAGGTGGCCCGCGTCCGCGCCGAGATGGAAGCGGTCATGCGCAGCACCGGATGGACGGGCAGCTTCGCCGACTTCCTCACCTTCCTGAAGACCGATCGCCAGTTCCAGTACGACAAGCCCGAGCATCTGCTCTGGCACGGCGCCTGGGTGATCAAGAAGGTTGACGGCAAGATGGGGCAGTATTTCAACCTGAAGCCGCGCGACACCTTCAGTCTGGTTCCGGTGCCGCCGGCCATCGCGCCCTTCTATACGGCGGGACGCGGCGGCAACGGGGCGTGCTTGTTGAACACCTATGACCTGCCGTCGCGTCCGCGATACAACATCCCTGCGCTGACGGTGCATGAGTGCAACCCCGGTCACGCTTGGCACGGCGTGCTGCGTCGCGAGCACGCCGCCTTGCCGGAATGGCGCGCGCAGGCGGGTATCTCGGCCTTCAGTGAAGGCTGGGCTCTCTATACGGAAAAACTCGCTGTGGAGATGGGCATTTATGAAGACGCCTATGAGGATTTCGGACGCCTGACCTATGAGATGTGGCGCGCGGCCCGTCTGGTGATCGACACTGGCGTCCACTCCAAGGGCTGGACCCGCGATCAGGCCGTCGCCTTTCTGAGCGAAAATACGGCCCTGTCGGATCATGAGGTCGGCACCGAGATCGATCGCTACATCACCTGGCCCGGACAGGCCCTGGCCTACAAGCTGGGCGAGATTGAAATCGTCCGCCTGCGTCGCAAGGCCGAGGCCGAACTGGGTGCCGACTTCGATATCAGGGCCTTCCACGACCATCTGCTGGCTCTGGGCGTCGCCACCATTCCGGCCATGACAGCCGAAATGGAGGCCTTCATCGCCCAGAGCAAACAGGCGGCCGGGACGCGGCGCGCCGAGTAAGCGGCCGTTTTTCTGACAGGCGATCTTTCTGGCCGGCGATTTTCTCCCAGGTTGTTGGTCTTCACCGCCTGCTGATCCATTGCGGATCAGCAGGCGGTTTGACAAAGTTGGAGTAGGGTAGATGCGTAAGGGGGAGCCGCGCATGAACACGGCGGATTACAAGTTGGATGACGCGGATCGCCGAATCCTGAGGGTGTTGCAGCAGGATGGGCGCATCACCAATCAGGACCTGGCGTCCGCCTGCAACATGTCGGCGTCATCGTGCTTTGAACGGGTGCGCCGCCTGAGGGAGCGGGGCGTGATCGTCGGCTATACGGCGCTGATTGATCCGAAGTTCGCCGAGCGGGAACTGCTGATCTTCATCGAGGTGCTGCTGGATCGCACGACCTCGGACATTTTCGACCAGTTTGCAGACCGCATCCGGCGCTCGCCTGAGGTGCTGGAGTGCCACATGGTCGCCGGCGGCTTTGACTATCTGGTCAAGGTGCGGATGAAAGACATGGCCGCCTATCGCGTCTTCCTGGCCGACACCCTGATCACCATGCCGGGCGTGCGCGAAACACGCACCTATGCGGTGATGGAAGAGGTCAAGGACACTTCGGTCCTGCCGCTGTAGCGCGTGCGTTTCTGCTTCCCTCTCTCGCCGGGAGAGGGAAGCTGCCAGGCCCGGAAATTATCAGGCGATGATGTCAGGCAGGATGCGGTCTTGCAGCTTCACGATGTCATCGCGCAGAGCCAGCTTCTTGCGCTTGAGCCGGGCGATCATCAGCTGATCGGGCGCAGGCATATGGCCCAACGCCTCGATCGAGGCGTCCAGGTCGGCGTGCTCCTGCAGGAGGCAGGTCAGCTCGGCGCGCAGCGCCTCGTCTTCTTCGGACAGGTAAGGTTCGTCGTCGTTCATCATCAGGCCCCGGACCGGGCGATTATAGCTGAGCCAGGGTCAGGTCGGAAGCAGGTCGGCCAGGGTTCTAAGCCCCGGCCGCGGCACGACCCTGTCCCATAGCCGCGCGGCCTCGGCCATCGCGTCGACCGCCGGGCGCGGGGCGGCTGAGGCGGCGGGAGACAGGGCCTGAAGCCCCTCCAGCAGATGCCGCTCGGCGGCCAGTTCGGCGGCCTTCACCTGCTCGCGCACCGCCAGACGGGCGTCGGTTTCGAGGTCCGGAACAGGCGTCTTGAGCGTGCGCCGCACCGCGCGCAGCGGCGCGATGGTCGTCGTCTGCCAGGCGCGCGCCGTGTCGCAGGCCGCCTCGATCGTCTCTTCGTCCGGACGACGGCCGGTGGCTGCGGTCCAGGCCGCCCACAGCAGCAGAGGCACGTTCTGTTCGTGATAGTCCTGCAGCGACAGGCAGGCCTCGCTCACGCCCGGCGCGGCATAGGCGGCGCAGGCCCAGGTCCACAGGTCGTCGCTCATGCCTCGGCCCCGCCCTTCAGCCCTTCCCAGCGGCGCACCGGCGCCCAGTCCAGACCAAAGACGTCCAGCGCCCGGCCGACCGACTGATCGATCATCTGCTCCAGACTTTCCGGCCGGGCGTAGAAGGCGGGTAGGGGCGGGGCGATGACGGCGCCCATCTCGGCAAGGGCCGTCATGGTGCGCAGGTGACCCAGATGCAGCGGCGTCTCGCGCACCATCAGCACCAGCGCACGGCGCTCCTTCAATGTCACATCGGCGGCGCGGGTCAGCAGTGTCGAGGTGACGCCAGTGGCGATCTCGCTCATCGTCCGCACAGAACAGGGCGCGACGATCATGCCCAGGGTGCGGAACGAACCGGATGAGATGGTCGCTCCCACGTCGTTCAGCCGATGAACCACATCGGCCTTGGCCGTCAGTTCGTCGGGGGTGAGATTCGTCTCCTGCGACAATGTGAGCAGGGCGGCGCGGGTGACGACCAGATGGCTCTCGACGCCCAGTTCGCGAAGGGCGTCCAGCACGCGCGCGCCATAGATGACGCCGGAAGCGCCAGAGATTCCAACGACTAGCCGAGAGGGCGCCAGCGCCCGAACGGTCGAGTTCACAACATCGGCCAAATTCGCCTCCAACCTGTCCGTGTCCGGAGCGGCGAGGGTCACTGCAATGTGATTCCACACCCCGTCGAACCGGGCGCTCAGTGTAGTGGTCCCTTACACATGGAGGCGCAAGCCATGACCATCGAGGCTCGTATTCGCGAACTGGGTAATCGGCATCGGTCGCTGGATGAGACCATCCAGCAGGAGATGCGCCGCCCCTCCGCGGACCCGATACACCTCAGGGAGATGAAGCAGCGAAAGCTGCGACTTAAGGAAGAGATCAATAGCCTGGAAGCCCGCGCTCACTGACGCCGCTTTCCATCTGAAAATGACGACGGCCCCGGAAGATCGCTCTTCCGGGGCCGTTTTGTATCGTTCGGCGGATCGAAGGGATCAGTCGCGCGGGCCGAACACCGATTCGGCAGTGGGCTCGGCGCCCATGCCATATTCTTCTTCGGCGTCTTCGACGGCGGCTTCCGGTTCGGGTTCGGCCTCGATGGGTTGCAGGACGCCGTTCTTGGCGTCGTCCTTGGCCTTCTTGTCAGCAGCCTTGCGGACCACTTCGTCCAGTTGCAGCTGACCGGTCAGGCCCAGCGTCACAGGGTCGACCGGCTTGATATTGGCCGAGTTCCAGTGGGTGCGGTTGCGCACGCTCTCGATCGTGGCCTTGGTCGTCCCAAGCAGCTTGGCGATCTGGGCGTCGGTCACTTCGGGGTGGTTGCGGACGAACCACATGATGGCGTCCGGACGGTCCTGACGGCGCGACACAGGCGTGTACTTCGGACCTGACTTGGCGGGCTTCAGCAGTTCGGCGTGGCGGCTGACCACGGCCTTCATGCGGTAGTTTTCATCGTTCTGGGCCTTGTCCAGCTCTTCGCGGGTCAGTTGGCCGTTGACGATGGGGTCAGCGCCGCGAATGTCGCGCGCCACGTCGCCATCGGCGATGCCGCGCACCTCCAGCGGGTGCAGGCCGCAGAAGTCGGCGATCTGCTCGAACGAGAGCGAGGTGTTGTCCACTAGCCAGACCGCGGTGGCCTTGGGCATCAGGATGTCGGTCATGGGCATGGATCCCGGCGGTTGCGGCCCGAAAAAAAGGGCGTTTGAATCGACGGCGCCCGACCTTTTCGGCCGGGCGCGAGAGACCCTTTATAGGTGATTTCGGCCGAAATGAAAACGTCGTCTGTCGTCGCCATACAGCAAAGGTTCATCTGTGATGATGAACATTCAGGGCCAGGGCGCGTTGTGCGCCGGAAGAGACCTCTAAGGAGACCGTGTCATGAAGAAGTTCGTGGTTGCAGCGGCAGGTTTGGTCATGGCGGCGGGCGGCTTCTCCGTCGTCAATGTCGGGACGGCTGAAGCGCAGGTTCAGGCCCGTGGCGCGCCGCGCGGTTCCTATGCGCAGAGCTGCACCGGCTCCTATGTGAACCAGGGCCGTCTCTATGCTGATTGTCGCGACATGCGCGGAAATGTCCGCGAGACCTCCATCGAGCTGGCGCGCTGCTCCAGCGACGAGATCGTCAACCGTGACGGCCGGCTGGCCTGTGGACGCGTGATGGGAGATTTCGAAAACAGCGGTCGGCCGAACCGTCCCGGCGGCGGCTGGGACAACAATCGCCCCGGTCAGGGCGGCGGCTGGAACCAGTCCTCGATCACTGTTTATCGCGACGCCAATTATCGCGGCCAGTCGATGAGCTTCCGCGACGAGGTTCCGAACCTGCGCAACCTGGGCATGAACGACGCGATCAGCTCGATCCGCCTGTCGCGTGGAAGCTGGGAAGTCTGCGAAGACGCCAACTATCGCGGGCGCTGCGAGGTCGTGCGCGGCGATATCCGCGACCTGCGCAATACGGGCCTGAACGACAAGATCTCGTCCCTGCGTCCGGCCCGCAGCGGCGGTCGCTGGTAAGCTGTAGCGACGGTTTGACGGATAGGGCGGGAAGCTTCGGCTTCCCGCCCTTTTTCTTGATCAGGGCAGCAGCACGACCTTGCCGACGTGGGCGCCCGTTTCCAGGTGGGCGTGGGCGGCGGCGGCCTCGGCCAGGGGGAAGGTCGCCTCGACCTGCGCCTTGACGGCGCCGGATGCGACCCACGGCCAGACGGTCGCCTCGACGGCGGCGGCCAGCCGGGCCTTTTCATCGGCGGGGCGGCTGCGCAGGGTCGAGCCGGTCAGCACGATCCGCTTCAGCATGATCCGCATCAGATCGACCTCGGCCTTGGCGCCGGTGAGGGTGGCGATCACCACCCAGCGTCCGCCGGGCTTCAGGGCGTTGAGGTTCAGTTCGGCATAGGCGGTCCCGACCATGTCCAGGACCACGTCAGCGCCGCCCGCCTCCTGAATGGCGGTCGTCAGGTCCTGCGTCGTCGCGTCCAGACTGACATCGGCGCCCAGGGCGCGGGCGGCCTCGGCCTTGGCGGCCCCACGCGAGGTGGCGATGACGCGGGCGCCCGCCGCCTTGGCCATTTGAATGGCCATGACGCCGATGCCGCTAGTGGCGCCGTGGAGCAGCAGGGTCTCGCCTGCTTTAAGCCCGCCGCCTTCGAAGACGTTGGCGAAGACGGTGAAGGCGGTCTCGGGCAGGGCGGAGGCCTGCACGAAGTCGAGGCCGTCGGGGATCGGCAGGGCGTGGCGGGCGTCGACTACGGCGTATTCGGCATATCCGCCGCCGCCCAGCAGGGCGCAGACCCGGTCGCCGATCGCCCAGCGGGTCACGCCCTCGCCGACGGCCTCGACCTCGCCCGCAACCTCCAGCCCCAGAATGTCCGAAGCGCCCGGCGGAGGCGGATAGCGGCCCTCGCGCTGGACGATGTCCGGGCGGTTGACCCCGGCCGCACGCACACGGATGCGGATCTCGCCGGGCGCCGGAACGGGCAGGGGGCGCGTCGTCAGGCGCAGGGCGTCGGCGGGGCCGCGTCCGTTTTCGATCTCAATGGCCTGCATGGTGAAGCCTCCCTTGCTTGCATTCCTGTTCAATGCGGCGTTCACATAGGGGTTCGTGTCTGCGATGGCCAAGGAGGCGAGGATGAGTTTTGAAGATCTGGAGCCCCGGCCGCAGCGCGGCGAGGCCCTCAGCGCCCTCGGCCGCGAAGACCTCGACCTCTATGCGGTGGACGAACTTCAGGAGCGGATCGCCGCCCTTGAGGCCGAGATCGCGCGTTCCCGAGCCGCCATCGACGGCAAGTCGTCGCAGCGCAGCGCCGCCGATGCGCTGTTCAACTTCCGCTGAGCGACGGCGGTTGGGGATGGTTTCGACGGCGCTCTGCCACAGAGGCGACTTCCGTGGCATGACGATTGCAGCCAGCGGATACATGAAATTCTTGGATGGACGCCTGTGACCGCCATTGAAGCCAATCTGAGCCGGGCAGGCCTGTCGGGCGCCGAGGTGCTGGATTTCGCGCGCTCTGAGTTGTTTGAGCGCACCTTCCGCGAAGGCATGGAACTGGTCGAGGAGACCGCCGCCTATCTGGACGGGGACGGGCGCCAGGATTCACGCCTGCTGTCGCGGGCGGCGGCCCTGTCCTATGCGGGCGAGAGCATGAAGCTGACCACGCGGCTGATGCAGATCGCCTCGTGGCTTTTGGTCCAGCGCGCCGTGCGTGAACAGGACATGAGCGCCGAGGCGGCGGGCGATCCCCGCTATCGCCTGGCCGATCGCCGCATGGAGACGGAACCGCGTCGCGGCGACCTGCCCATCGCCCTGATCGAATACGCCGTGCGGGCCGAAAAGCTGTACGACCGCGTGCTGCATCTGGATCGTCAGATGTATGTCGAGCCCGCGACGGCGCCCGCCAATCCGGTGCAGAACCAGATGGACATGCTGCGCGCCGCCTTCGGATAAGGTAGCGGCGCCTTAAGGCGTCACTTCGTCCGGGTCGATCGGGGCGTCGGCCACCACCTGCGGCAGGTTGACGGCGATGCCGAGCGCATCAGCCAGCTTGGCGTCCCGCTTATAGACGTCCTCGCGGAAGGCGACGCGGCCCTGACCGTCGACGAAAGCGGTCCAGTACAGCAGGCGCACGCCGATGTTGCGGCCGGTGGTCACCCGCTTGGTTTCGCCGCTGGCCTGCGCCTCGTCGAAGGTGGCCAGACGCGCCGGGTCGGGCGACAGCAGCAGGCGGGCGAAGCCGATGGCGTCCTGCACCCGCACGCAGCCGTGACTGCGCTGGCGCACCGACAGGTTGAAGGCCCCCCGCGCGGGCGTGTCGTGCAGGAAGATGGCGTAGCTGTCCTGCAGCTCGAACTTCACATTGCCCAGCGACGACTTCGGCCCGGCGCGCTGCACTACCCAGCCGTCGGCGTTGACGTACATGTCGTTGGCGGCGAGGTAGGCGGGGCCCTTCGGCAGGATTTCGCGACGCGCGATGCCCATCGGCACCGTCCACGGCGGATTGGCCACGACCGAGGCGAACGGCTTTTCAAGGCTGGGGGTCTGGTTGGCGACGGTGCCGACGACGACGCGGTTGGAGTGAACCGGCTTGCCGTCCTTCCAGTAGACCATGATGGCGGCGGCGGTGTTGACCTCGATCCGCTCGGGATTCAGGTCGCGCTTCAGCCAGCGGCGGCGCTCCAGGTTCAGGGCGATCTGGCGGGCGCGATCCTCGGCCGTCGCGGTCAGCGAGCGCTGGGTGGCGCCGCCGATGCGGCCGTCGGCGCCCAGACCGTGGCGGGTCTGGAAACTGCGCACCGCCTGCTGCAACTCAGGGCCGTAAGCCAGATTGCCCTTCAGGCGCTCGGCGTTGGCGGCGCTCAGGTCGCCCTCAGCCGCCAGGCGGGCGATCAGGGCGGGGATGCGCGGGTCGCTGGTTCCCGGCTCGATCGTGCCGCTGTTCAGGCGAAAAGCAGGCCAGCCGCCCTGACGGGCGATCCGGCGATAGCGGGCGTAACCGGCCGACAGATTGGTGTAGCCCAGATCCGTCGGGGGCAGGGCGTCGAACCACTGGCTCAGTTTGTTGGCGGCGACGGCGTCGACGAGGCCGCGCGGCAGGTCGACGCTGTTCTTCTGCATCTCCCACAGCTCTTCGACCGTCTCGGGCCGGACGCGGCCCTCGGCCAGAACCTTCGCATAGGCCAGGGCGGCGGCGGTGGTGCGGATTTCGGCCGTTTCGCGGTCGGCGGCCAGGCCGACGAAGTCGAAGAAGTCTCCGGCGGGCAGGCCGTGGCGCTCGGCCCCGGCGGCGACTTCCTGAAGCACGCGCAGGCGGTCGGCGGTCCAGATGGGCTTGCCCTGGGTCAGCTGATAGACGGCGCGGACGTCGGCCTGCTGGCCGGCGGGCAGGCGCCCGGCCTGAGCGTCAAAGCCGGCGATGAAAATCTGCGGGTCGGTCGTGCGGGTCTGCGCAAGCGCTCCGCTTGCGGCCGCCAGCGTCAGGCTCGTCGTGGCGACGCCAAGGCCCAGTTCCCGTCGATTCATCGTCTGCAACTCTTGTGGTCCGATATCGGCCCGGACCCAGCGTCCACGCCCCGGAGGATCGAACGCACCCATGTTAACGGCGTTCCAGGCAACAAAAAAGCGCCGGCCCGGGGACCGACGCTTTTGTGGCGAACATGTCGCAGCAAGCGTGGCTTACTTCTTGATGAAGCCGCCGAACTTGTTGTTGAAGCGCGACACGCGGCCGCCGCGGTCCATCAGGTGCTGGTTGCCGCCGGTCCAGGCCGGGTGAGACGTCGGGTCGATGTCCAGGTTCAGCGTGGCGCCTTCCTTCCCGTAGGTCGAACGGGTCTGGTAGGTGGTGCCGTCGGTCATCACAACAGTGATGAAGTGGTAGTCGGGGTGCGTGTCCGCTTTCATCGATCTTGTCCGTCTCTGCGCGACGACGATGCCGACCGTCACTGCGCGTAATTAGAGAATCCCGCCACGGAGCGCGACGGGAGCGAGGGGCGGCGTTTACACCGGGGGGCGATCCGGGGCAAGAGCGCTGCCATGACCCACGCCGAACCGCAACGTCACGCCCAACCGACAGGACAGCCCGAGGGCCGCCCCGGCGCCGGGGCCGTCCTGGCCGAACAGATGGATGAGGCGGGCGGCAAGCGCGCCAAGAGCCGCAACATCCGTCCGCTGGGCCGGTTGCTGCCCTTCCTGGCCCGGCACAGGCTGGACGCGGGAATTTCGGCGATCTGGCTGATCGGCTCGACTGTCGCGTCGCTGGCCCTGACGGCGACGGCGCGCGGCGCCATCGACCAGGGATTCGAGAACGGCGGCGCCGACATCGATAAGTGGTTCCTGATCCTGGGCCTCAACGCCGTGATCCTGGGGCTGGCGACGGCGCTGCGCTATTTCTACGTGACCAAGACCGGCGAGCGGATCATCGCCGACCTGCGCACAGCGCTGTTCCAGCGCATCCTGACGCTGGACCCCGTCTTCTTCGCCCATATGCGTACGGGCGAGGTGCTGTCGCGTCTGACCACGGACATTCAGCTGGTCGACACCCTGCTGACCACCTCGATCAGCTATGCGCTGCGCAACTTCCTGACCCTGATCGGCGGGGTGATCCTGCTGTTCTTCGTCAGCCCGAAGCTGACGGGCTTCGTCCTGTTGATCGTGCCGGTGCTGATCGCGCCCCTGTTCATCTTCGGTCGGATCGTGCGCAAGCTGACGGTGAAGTCGCAGGACACCTTCGCCGGGGCCGTGGGCTTCGCCGGGGAAAGCGTCGACGCCATCGAGACGGTTCAGGCCTTCGGCCGCGAAAAGAGCGCCATCGGCCGCTTCGGTGCGGCGGTGGAAGAGGCGTTCGGCGTCTCCCTGCAGCGGATGCGGGCGCGGGCGGTGATGACGGCCATGATCATCGTCGTCATGTTCGGCGGCGTGACCCTGGTGCTGTGGCTGGGCGCGCAGGACGTGATCGCCGGGACCATGACGCCGGGCGCTCTGCTGCAGTTCGTGCTCCTGTCGGTGTTCGCGGCGGGGGCTGTCGGCGCCTTGGGTGAAAGCTGGGGCGACGTGCAGAAGGCGGCCGGGGCCATGGAGCGGATCGACGAGCTGATGTGCGCCGCCCCCGCCATCGCGCCGCCCGCCAGCCCGGTCGCCCTGCCGCAGCCGCCGCGCGGCGAAGTGTCGATGTCGGCTGTGGACTTCGCCTATCCGGGCCGCCCCGACCTGCCCGCGCTGAAGGGCTTCAGCCTGACCGTGCGGCCGGGCGAGACGGTGGCTCTGGTCGGGCCGTCGGGGGCGGGCAAGTCGACGGTCTTCCGCCTGCTGCTGCGTTTCTATGACCCGCAGTCGGGCCTGGTGTCGGTGGACGGCGTGGACGTGCGCGCGGCCGATCCGGTCGCGGTGCGCAACCGCTTCGCCTGGGTGTCGCAGGAGGCGCCGCTGTTCTCGGGCTCGGCGCTGGAGAACATCCGCTTCGGTCGCGAGGCCGCCACGCTGGAAGAGGCCCGCGCCGTCGCCGCCGAGGCGCAGGCCCTGGGCTTCATCGACGCCCTGCCGGAGGGCTTCGACACGCCGCTGGGCGAGCGGGGCAAGAGCCTGTCGGGCGGCCAGCGCCAGCGTCTGGCCATCGCGCGGGCTCTGGTGCGCGAGGCGCCCATCCTGCTGCTGGACGAGGCGACCAGCGCCCTCGACGCCGAGAACGAACGTCTGGTCCAGGCGGCGCTGGATCAGGCCATGTCCGAACGCACCACCCTGGTCATCGCCCACCGTCTGGCGACGGTGCTGCGGGCTGACCGCATCGTGGTGATGGACGGCGGCCAGGTGGTCGAGGAAGGCACGCACGCCGAGCTGTCAGCCAGGGGCGGGCTGTATGCGCGTCTGGCCAAGCTGCAGTTTCAGGGGACGTAAAAGCTACCCTCTCCCGGCGGGAGAGGGCTTGAGCGCACGAGAGCGCAGCGATCGTTCTGGCGCGAAAGGGTGAGGGGCTTGTCCTATCAGTCGGCGTAAGCCGTCGCACAACGGCCTTCGGCCGACTTTGATCGCGAACCCTCACGCTTTTGCCTTAGCCAATCGCCTCCGGCTCTTGGAGGCTCAAGCCCTCTCCCACCGGGAGAGGGAAACTAACGAGTCTCGACAGCGGCCGCGGGAAAGTCGCTGAACACGGCGTCGACGCCCAGCGCGTAGATCGCTTTCAGCCACCCCGTCAGGTCGCCATGCGCGGCCGGCTCCTCGCCCACGCGATACTGCGCGGGCAGGAACACGTTCTCCGCCCGCAGCGTCCAGACCGCGACCTTCAGGCCCGCTGCATGGGCGTCGGCCGTCAGGGACGACGCCTCCAGCGCGCGGCCCGCATCATCGCGCGGAACGACCATCAGGTCCTGTACGCCGATGTAGTCAGCATAGCGGGCGATCTCGGCCAGCCCCTGCGGCGTCTCCATTTCGGCATAGGTCACGCCGGGCCGGTCGGCAGGGCCGCCGTCCGCCTGCATCAGTTGCAGCAGCGGCGCGTCGATGCGCGCCTTCAACCGCTCCAGCGTCCCGACCTCGAAGCACTGGATCAGGATGGGAGCCTCGGCGCCGGTCAGACCGTGGCGCTCCAGCGCTGCGACGAAGGCCTCCTCCATCGGCTGGCCCAGAGCGGCGAAATGGCTGGGGTGCTTCAGTTCGGGCGCGACGCCGATGACGCGTCCGGTGCGGGCGCTGGCGTCGCGGGCGATGGCGAGGACCTCGTCGAAGGTCAGGATCGGCTCCTGCCCGTCGAAGGCGGCCGAGGAGGTCCGCAGGGCGGCCAGCCGCTCGCGGGCGCGCAGGGTCTTTATCTCCGCCAGGGTGAAGTCTTCGGTGAACCAGCCGGTGACGAGGACGCCGTCCACGTCACCGGTGGTGCGGCGCGCAGCGAAGTCGGGATGGTCGGCGACGTCGGTGGTCTCGCCGATTTCGTTCTCGTGGCGAACGACCAGATAGCCGTCGCGGGTCATGACCAGGTCCGGCTCGATGAAGTCCGCGCCTTGGTCGATCGCCAGCTCATAGGCAGCGCGGGTGTGCTCGGGCCGCTCGCTTGAGGCGCCCCGGTGGGCGATGACGATGGGGCTGGGAGACGGCGTGGACATGGCCGGTTGGCTCGACGACAGAAGGGCGACGGTCAGGATGGCGGCGATCATGCACGAAGGGTAGGGACCGGACGTGACAGGCGCGCGATTACGACAGAGGCGGCGCCTCTTGCGAAGCGCCGCCCCATCCGGCTGGTTCAGCCGACCTCCCCATGGAAGGGGAGGCAGAATGCTGTCTTACGCCTCGCGCAGGATCTTGCGCAGCTTGGCCTGGATTTCGGGATTGCCCGCCACGATCTGCTTGCCGCTCATGGGATCGCCGTCCTGGTCGATGGTGGTGACGACGCCGCCGGCTTCTGTGACCAGCAGTATGCCCGCCGCCACGTCCCACGGTTGCAGGTTGCGCTCGAAATAGGCGTCGTAGCGGCCCGCGGCGACCCAGGCGAAGTCCAGCGAGGCGGCGCCCAGGCGACGGATGCCCGCCACGCGCTGGCCCACGGCGTGGATGTCCTTGATGGCCTGGCCGTGGCCCGTCTTGCCGATGAAGGGCAGGCCCGTGGCGATCAGGCACTCGGCCATGTCGGCGCGTCCGGCGATGCGGATGCGCGTGTCGTTCAGGTAGCAGCCCTTGCCCTTTTCGGCCCAGAACATCTCGTTCAGGACCGGGTTGTAGGTGACGCAGGCGACGATCTCGGCCGTGCCGTCGGGATGCTTGCGCTCCAGGCCCACCGTGATGGCGAAGTGGGGCATGGCGTGCATGAAGTTTGTGGTGCCGTCGATCGGGTCGACGATCCAGGTGTGGGTCTTGTCGGTGCCTTCGATCATGCCGCGCTCTTCGCCCAGGAAGCCGTAGCCGGGGCGGGCCTTCAGCAGCAGTTCGAACAGGGTCTGTTCAGCCTTGACGTCGGCTGCGGTGACGAAGTCGCCGGGGCCCTTGCGGGACACCTGGAGCTGGGACACCTCGCCGAAATCCCGGAGCATCGGGCGGGCGGTCTTGCGGACGGCGTCCATCATGACCTGGAGCAGGGCGGAAGCGAGGGCCATAGGCGGTTCTCCTGATCCGTCGATCCTTGAAAGGCCTGCGGCCCGGATGGACGGAGAAGCAAAAGGGGCGCGGACCATCCGCGCCCCTGTAGTCATAACTTGCCCGGCCTTGGCCGGGAAACGAGACTTTTATTAGTCCGCGCGGCGGACGTATTCGCCGGTCGAGGTGTCGACGACGATCTTCTCACCCGTCGACATGAAGGGCGGGATCATGACGCGGATGCCGTTCGAGGCCTTGGCGGGCTTGTAGGACGACGAGGCGGTCTGGCCCTTCACGGTCGGCTCGGTCTCGACGACTTCCAGAACGACCTGTTCCGGCAGTTCCAGGCCGATCGGGCGCTCCTCGTGCGACTCGATGATGACCTTCATGCCTTCCTGAAGGTAGGGAATGCGGTCTTCGCCGACCCAGCCCTTTTGCAGTTCGATCTGCTCATAGGACTCGTCGTCCATGAAGACGAGCGTTTCGCCGTTGTCGAACAGATAGGAGTAGTCGCGCTGTTCCAGCGTGACGCGCTCGACCTTGTCTTCCGAGCGGAAGCGTTCGTTCAGCTTGTTGCCGGTCTCGAGGTTCTTGGCCTCGACGTTGGCGAAGGCGCCGCCCTTGCCGGGCTTGACGTGGCTGGCCTTGGTGACGACCCACAGGCCGCCGTTGTGTTGCAGGACCATGCCGGGCTTGATGGTGTTGGCGTTGATTTTCATGAGAACCGTAGGGCTCGTTGCTGGGGGGCGGCAGGCGCCGACCGCCAGAGCGTGGCGCGCCAAATCGCCGCGAGCCCTAGAGGATAAGGCGAAAAAGGGCAATGGCGACGGCGTCGCTGCGTGTTGTTTCAGGCTGGGCTGTCCAGACCGCGTTCAGCCTGATTGGCCAGGCGCACGCCAATGCCGGTCGGAGCCGCCAGCTTGGCTGCGCCGGGGTCGAGCTTGCGCGCTTCATGGGCGAAGGCGGCCGCCAGCCCGGCGGAGGACATGGCGGCCAGAATCTGGGTCCAGCGCCCAGTCGGGCGGGCGGCCAGCCAGACCGCGTTGACTGTCTGGGCGACGGCCCAAAGGCCCATGGCGGCGTTGCGGCCGGGCCGGGCCGGAGCGTTCCATACGCGCAGAGCCGACAGGGTGGTGGCCGAAAAGACTGCGGGCAGGATCAGGCTGAACGGTCCGCGCGGGCGCTCGGTGATCGGGCCTTCGCGCTCGCGGGCCCCTGTCAGGCTGCGGGTCTGGGGGGAAACGGCGCGCGTGGCCACTACGGTGGCCGCCAGGGCGAAGCCGACGGTCAGCGCGGCGCCCAGGGCGACGTGGCGCCAGTCGCGGCCTTCGGCGTTGAGGAAGTCTGCCGCGTGGTCGCGGGCGGCGTCTAGGGCGTCGTCCATGCTGCTCATGCAGCCAGAACAACCGGGCGCGGCGGACGTTCCCGCCCTCTGGGGCCGCGCCCGGCCTTTGGATCAGTTGCCCGTGGCGGCGCCGTCGGTGACGATTTCCTTCATGGCCGACTGCAGATAATTCTGTGCGCCCATCAGTTGGATCAGGCTGTGCTGGTTCTCGAGGAAGTCCACATGCTCCTCGGTGTCGGCCAGGATCTTCATCAGCAGGTCGCGGCTGACATAGTCGCGGGCTTGCTCGCACTGGGTGACGGCGTCCCGCGTCGTGGCGCGGCTGTCGATCTCGAGCTGCAGGTCAGCGCCCAGGCACTCGATTGGGTCTTCGCCGACCTTCAGCTTGTGCAGGTCCTGCAGGTTGGGCAGGCCGTCCAGGAAGAGGATGCGTTTGATCAGCATGTCGGCGTGCTTCATCTCGCCGATCGATTCTTCGTAGATGACCTGACCCAGGTGAGCCAGGCCCCAGCTTTCGAACATGCGGGCGTGCAGGAAGTACTGGTTCACCGCCGTCAGTTCGTTGGTCAGCACCGCATTGAGGGTGCGGATGATCGCGGGATCGCCCTTCATGGTCGTCGTCCTTTAAAAGCAGCGGCGGAGTCGGCCTTGACGCAAGACCGAGCCTCGGAACCGCCCGTGACGACCTTCATACCACGGCTTTGCCGTCGCAGTTTATTTGCGAGTTTTTATCACTGCATTGATAATGCGAGTGAAATCCGCTTTCAAAACGGGCCTATTCCGCTGCGATGGCGAAGGCGGTCTGCTGTTCCTGGATCATCTGGCGCATCTCGCACACGCATTTGGCGCATTGCGGCGCGCACTGATGGCTGGCGAAGATGTCCTTGGGACGGTTCGCGCCCGCCTCGATGGCTAGGGCGACGTCACGCTGGCGAAGGCCGTTACAGTTGCAGACGTACAAGGCGAGGCACCCGGAACACTGAGAATGGCTCGCTATAGCATCTATTAAGGCGGGTGCAAATCATTCTCATGCGCTCTGCAACATTGACGGGGTGGGCGCCGAAGGGCAGGGCGGTGTCATGGCTCGTCAACCGCAAATTCCCGCCCGTCCGCCCTGCCGTCTGTATCTGATCACGCCGTCGGTCCTGCCGGATCTCGAGGCCTTCGCCGTCCAGTTGGAGGCCGCGCTGGCCGCCGGCGACTGCGCCGCCTTGCAGATCCGGCTGAAGGAGGCCTCGGACGACGCCATTCGCGCGGCGGTCGCGCGGCTGAAGCCCGTCTGTCAGGCGCACGGCGTCGCCCTGATCATGAATGACCGGCCCGATCTGGCTCGCGCCACCGGCTGCGACGGCGTGCATGTGGGCCAGGAGGACGCCTCCCTGGCCGATGCGCGTCGCATGATGGGCGAGCACGCCATGATCGGCGTCACCTGCCACGACAGCCGCCACCTGGCGATGGAGGCGGCTGAGGGCGGCGCCGATTATGTGGCCTTCGGCGCCTTCTTCCCGACGTCGACCAAGGAGGTGGTCCATCACGCCGAACCGGACATTCTGACGATCTGGCAGGAAACGATGGAGACGCCCTGTGTCGCCATCGGCGGGGTGACGGTCGAGAACGCAGGCGGCCTGGCGGCGGCGGGCGCCGACTTCGTCGCGGTCAGCGCAGGGGTCTGGCTCTATCCGGATGGTCCTGCAGCGGCCGTGCGCGCCTTCAATGAGGTGCTGGGCGCCGCATCCTGAAGTCCAGCATCGATTTCAGAGGATGTTTAGGAACATGGATCAAGATCAGGCCCTGAGACTCTAGTTCTGGGCCGGATTGATGAGCATGAGCCGCGCGCTCCACAGGGGTGAGGTCGCACTGGAAGCGACAGCGAAGGGAGCGATCGGGGTTGAAACCCAGGTCCCGCCCAACGCCGATTTCTTCCGTCAGCCGCTGGCGCCGATACTGACGGCTCTGGGTGTCGCGATCCTGGTGGTGCTGGCGATCAGCTTCGCCCGCGCCAACGGACTGATCGCCGCCTTGTGGGGGGCAGGCGGGCTGGCGATGGCCGCCTGGCTGCGCAGCGGTCGCGGCCTGCAGTATGATCTGGGCTTCGGCGTCCTGGTCGCTGCGGGGGTTTTCGCCGGCGAAATCCTGGCCGGAAACAAGCTCTGGCTGTCCACTCTGTTCACGCTGAGCAATGTGCTGGAGATCGTGTTGGCCGTCGTGCTGACGCGTCGGCTGGTGACGGGCCTGCATGTCGACAGCGTTCAGGGATTGACGCGGTTTCTGACCATCTGCGCCATCGCTCCCTTGCCGTCTGCGCTGCTTGCCTGTGCGGCGGTGGCGAACCTGGCCGAACAGGACTTCCTCGACGCCTTCCGCATTTGGTGGAGCGGCCACGCACTGGGCTTCGCCGTGATCGGCGTTGTCGGGCTGAGCCTGCGCAAGGCGCACCTGCAACTGTTGAAACAACCGGCGCGGCTGGCCGAAGGTCTCGGCCTGGGCCTTCTGCTCGGCAGCGCATGTTATGCGATTTTTTCCCATCTCAGCTTGCCGTTCGGCTTCCTGCTTTTGCCCTTGATCCTGATTGCGGCGGTGCGGTTCCGCGTGATCGGGGCCGCCTGGGCTCTATTGGTGGTGTCGGTGGTCGCGATCGGCGGCACGATGGCCGGGCACGGTCCCTATCACCAGTTCGGAGCCGAGGATCGCGCCTTGCTGGCGCAGCTTCTGGTGCTGCTGGGTTATATGCCGATCCTCGTCGTCGCCGCCTTGCTGGAAGAGCGCGACCAACTGATGCAGCGCGCCAAGGAAGGCCGGTTGCGCGCCGAACGGGCCTCGGCCGCCAAGTCTCGGCTGCTGGCCAATGTGGCTCATGAGATCAAGAGCCCCATTGGCGGCGTCATCGGCATCGGCGAACTGTGGGCGGGCGGCCATGTGGGCCAGGTGACGGACAGCCAGGTCGAGATGGCGCAGATGCTGGTCAAGACGGCGCGTCAGATCGAGGCGCTGACACATGATCTGCTGGACGTGGCGCGCGCCGAAGCCGGGGCGGTCAAGGTCGACCTGCGGCCGACGGAGGTCAGCGGCGTGCTGGAGGATGTGCGCCGGTCCATGGCGCTGCTGCCCGAAGCGGAAGGTCTGCGGATCGAGGTGGCGGCGGACGGCGACGCCCTGGTGGCGATGGCTGATTCTCAGCGACTGACGCAGGTGGTCGGCAACCTGGCCAGTAACGCTATGAAATACGGCGCGTCGGGTGGAGTGGTCATCCTGCGCGCGGCATGGAGCGGCGACCGCATCCGCATCGAGGTGATCGACCGGGGGCCGGGGCTGTCGGAAGACAAACAGGCTCAGCTTTTCGAACCTTTCAACCGCCTGGGCCTGGACCGTTCCAGCATCGAGGGGCACGGCGTCGGCCTGACGCTGGCCAAGCGGCTGGTCGAACTGCAGGGCGGTGATATCGGCGTGCATTCCGTGGTTGGGGAAGGCGCCACCTTCTGGGTGGAGATGCCCGGCGTCTGAGACAGGTCCGCTGATATGGCCGCTTGACCCGGCGCGGCCCGCGCCGCCAATGTCGGGTCATGAAAGCTGCTATCGTCGCCCTGTCGCTTATCGCCCCGCTGGCGGTCGTTGCGACCCCCGCCGCCGCCCAGCAGGACCCGGACGAGCGTGCTCGCATCGAAGAACTGACCCGCCGCCTGAACGGCGCCCCGCCGGCGTCCCAGCCGCAATCGTCGCAGTCGGCGGCGCCATCCCGGCCCTCAGCAGCGCCGGTCGCTCAGACGACGCCTCCGCCCGCCGCGCGTCAGGATCCGGCTGAACGCGCGCGCATCGAGGAACTGACCCGCCGCCTGAACGGAGCGCCTTCGGCTCCGGCTTCAGCGCCTGCTGCCGCGCCACGGCCGACCTCGGCTCCGAATCCGGCTCCGACACAGACGCCTGCGGTTCAGCCCCAGTCCGCTCAGGAAGCCCGATCTCGACCCGCGCCGACGCCGACTCAACCGCAGCCTCGGCCTGTTCAGGAGGCGCCGGTTCGCCGTCCGGCGACGGATCAAAGCGCGCCCGCTCCCGCTGCAGGCCCGTCTGTGTCGGCTCAGTCCGCGCCTGCGTCCGGCCCGCAAGGCCTGAGCGCGGCCGAGAGGGCTGCGTTGCCGTTCCGCATCGACCTGCCGCCGGGCTTCGAACTGGTCGAGGGCCGCTCGGGCCCCGGCGCTCACGTCTATTCGGCGCGCAAGGCGGGCAAGACCTATCTGATGATCTACGCCGGGCCTTCGTCCCAGTTTCCGATCTATGACGGGGAGCAGGTGACGGTCGGCGGTCGCATCTCGGTGGTGACGACCGAGGGGCCGCGGCGCATCGCCATGGAGCATCTGTTCCAGCGCTCGGGCGAACCCGCCGAAATCCACGTCTGGTTGATGGCCCAGGACGGCGCCGACCGTGACGAGGCGGAGCGCATCGCCCAGACCGTGGATCCGAAGTAGAGCCTGGAGCGAGTATCTGGTTCAGTCGAGTCCGACTGCACCGAAAATGGTCTAGTTCTCGGACCAGACGGCCAGTTCGTTGCCGGACGGGTCGCGGAAGTGGAAACGACGTCCGCCGGGGAAGGCGAAGATGGCGTGGGTGACGGCGCCGCCCGCCGCCTCGACCCTGGCCTGCATGGCTTCCAGATCATGGGCGTACAGGATGGGCAGCGGCTTGGGCGTCATGGCGTCGGGCGTGAAGCCGCCGTCCAACCCTTCGCTGAACGCCGCATAAGCCGGGCCGTAATCCTGAAAGCTCCACCCGAACGCCTGGGCGTAGAAGGCCTTGTGCGCCGCCAGGTCCGTGGCGGGCAGTTCGAGATAATCCAGCTTGCCGTCTTCGCGCATGGCGAGTCTCCGAGAGAAGTAGAGAAGGACGCTTGCACGACGGCCGACTCTGCGCAAACCTGCAAATGGTTCGCAAATGCAGGAGTCGGCCCATGATTGTCCTGAGCGCCGGATGCGCTTCTCTGGCTTCGCTGATGCAGCGGGACGCTGATGGAAGGCGCGGGGATGGAAGGCGCGGCCCGGAATCGAAACGGGCGCCGATCGAATCCGACCGACGCCCGCGTCTGATCTCAATGAACGGCCCGGATCAGCGCGCCGTCTGGGTCTCGCCCGCACGCCACACGCGATAGCGCAGCTCGACATCCGACGGCGTGTAGACCACGACCGGCAGACGCGAGTTATAGCGGATCAGCGGCTGTTCCTGCGTCGTCACGAAAGCCTGACGCTCCGAGCCCGGAGGGCAGCCCATCAAGGTGCTGGCCGCGTTCCCCAGAGCAGGCAGGACATAGTAGTCATAGCCCCAGCCCTCGGCGGTGCGGGTTTCAAGGCGGCCTCCGAAGAACTGGCGGTTGCAGTCGACCGTCTGGGTCTTGCCCAGGATCAGTTCGACCTTCAACACGTCCTCGTCCGACTGGGCCGGCAGGTTGATGACGTGGCGCGTCTGGCCCGGCGTCGCGGCCGGGAAGGCCTTGAGGTCAGCCGAACCGGCCTGGCCGGCGACAGTGTTGTCCTGGGGCATCACGCCTTCTGCCTGTGCGGTAGCGCAGGCGGAGAGGCTGAGGGCGGCTACGCCGGCGGCGAGCAGGGCAGGGAGTTTCAAGGGGGAGGTCTCCACAGTTAGCTTGACCGCCGACAACGTCGCAGGATCAGGCGAGTTCCACCGCCATGGCCACGGCCTCGCCGCCGCCGATGCACAGGGAGGCCACCCCCTTCTTGCTGCCGCGCGCCTGAAGCGCCGCCAGCAGCGTGGACAGGATGCGCGCGCCCGACGCGCCGATGGGGTGGCCCAGCGCCGTGGCGCCGCCGTTGACGTTCAGCTTGGCGCGGTCGATGCCCAGCTCCTGTTGGGCGATCATGGCGACGACGGCGAAGGCTTCGTTGACCTCCCACAGGTCCACGTCCTCGACCGACCAGCCCGCCTTCTTCAGGGCCTTCTGCATGGCCGGAACCGGGGCGGTGGTGAACAGGCCCGGCTCATGGGCGTGGGCGGCGTGGCTGACCACGCGGGCGACGATGGGCAGGCCCAGCGCCTTGGCCGTGCTTTCGCGCGTCATGACCACGGCGGCCGCGCCGTCGGAGATGGAGCTGGAGTTGGCGGCGGTGACGGCGCCGTCCTTGACGAAGGCGGGCTTCAGCGTCGGGATCTTGGCCGGATCGGCCTTACCGGGCTGTTCGTCCTCGCTGACCGTCACCGGGCCCTTGCGGGTGGCGACCTCGACCGGGACGATCTCGGCCTTGAAGGCGCCGGAGGCGATGGCGTTCTTGGCGCGGGTCAGGCTCTCGATGGCGTATTCGTCCATCTGTTCGCGGGTGAACTGATACTGGGCCGCGGCGTCCTCGGCGAAGACGCCCATGGCCTTGCCGGGGGAATAGGCGTCCTCCAGCCCGTCCATCATCATGCTGTCGACGATGACGTCGTGGCCGATGCGGGCGCCGCCGCGGTGCTTGTTCATCAGGTAGGGGGCGCCCGTCATCGACTCCATGCCGCCCGCGACGATGACATCGGCCGTCCCCGCGAGCAGGGCGTCGTGCGCCATCATGGCCGATTGCAGGCCCGAGCCGCACATCTTGTTCACTGTCGTCGCCTCGACGTGTTTGCCGAGCCCGGCGCCGATGGCGGCCTGACGCGCAGGGGCCTGGCCCAGACCGGCGGGCAGGACGCAGCCCATGAAGATCTGCTCGACCTTCTCAGGCGCGACGCCTGCGCGCTCGACAGCGGCCTTGACCGCGACGGCGCCCAGATCAGTGGCTTTCACAGGCGACAGCGCGCCCTGGAAGCCGCCCATCGGCGTGCGGGCGAAGGAGCAGATGACGACGGGGTCAGAAGCGGCGGTCATGGCGGACGTTTCCGTAAGTTGAATCGTTTCGAGGGGGATTAGGGGAGGCGAAGGCCCGCTGGCAAGCGGCGCCTCACCGCAGCTTGTGGCGCTTCACAATAGCTTGCGGCGCTGGCGGGCCAGGGCCAGCGGGCGGCCGTCGGCGCCCCAGGCGATCGCTTCATCTACCGACCAGCCCAGGCCGTGGTCCAGCAGGCGATACTCGAAGAAGGCCCAGCCGTCGGGCGCGGTTTCGGGCGTCGGATCGGCCAGGAAGTCGCAGCGCAGGTCCACCGTCGTCATCATCGGCGGCGCCTTGAAGGCCGTCCAGGCGGGCGGATAGAGGGCGTCCAGCAGGTAGCACATCCGCAGTTCGTCCAGCGGCGCGCTGTCCTTCACCCGCATCCAGACCCGTTCGACGACAGGCCTGCCCTCATTACCGCCCAGGATGTTGGGGCCGCCGTCGAAGCGATAGTCGACGTGCTGAGAGAAGCGCGGCGCCATCGGGCCGCTGATGCCCGGCGCGTCCTTCAGGCTGTCCAGCGAGGGCGGCGACGCCAGCAGCGGCGTCAGCGGCGTGGGCGTCGCGCCGTCCGCGCCGTAGGTGGCGCTGGCGTGGTGGGTCAGCTTCGAACCTTGCCCGCCCTCGACCACGGCATAGGCGACGTTGCGGCCGCCCCTCAGCATCCGGGGCCGAAACTGCAACGACTGGCCGTAGCGGGCGGCCGCCAGATACTGGACCGTCAGGCTGCGCAGCGGCGCCTCGATCCCCAGACTCTGACGCATGGCCCCGGCGCACAGGGCCGCCAGCAGGCCGCCGAAGGGGAAGCCCGCTTCGGGCGGGGCGCTGATCGGGCCGTTGGAGAATTCGCCGGAAAGATGGGCCGCCAGAACGCCGTCATCTTCGGGCGTCAGGCAGAAGGCGGCGCGGATCAGGTCGGGTTCGGTCATGACTCTCATCGAAAAGCGGAGGCGGAACCTGCGACGGCGCCGCCTCCGAGTCGAGGGAAGGACATGGCCGGGGGCGGCCATGTCCGTTGCCAATAGAAACTGACTGACTGCGTCGCGATTGGCAACCCTTGTCAAAAGCCTGACGGAGCGTCACTTTCAGTTGTATGGGACGCACCGCCGACTATTCGCGCCAGAGCTGCTCGGTCGCCGCCACCCTCGAGGTGATCGGCGACCCGTGGACCATGCTGGTCATCCGCGACGCCTTCAACGGCGTCCGCCGCTTCGAGCAATGGCAGGAGCGGCTGGGCGTGGCGCGGAACGTTCTGGCCGCGCGGCTGAAGTCGCTGGTGCATCATGGGGTTTTGGAGCCGCGCCCCTATTCCGAGCGCCCGCCACGCAACGAGTACGTCCTGACGGCCAAGGGCAAGGATTTGTACGGCGTCCTGGTCACTCTGCATGCCTGGGGCGAGAAGCACGTCTATGGCGACGAGGCGTCGGGAATCGTCCTGCGCCACAAGACCTGCGGCCATGACCTGAAGCCGCGTATCGCCTGCGGCTGCTGCAATGAGATGGTTCGACCGCGCGAGGTGGAGGTGGTCTTCACCGAGAACCGACCGACCGTCGGCGAGGTCATGCCGACCAAGGACGAAGCGGCCTGAGAGGCCACGCCGGCGGAGGCTGGCGGAATGGCCGATCAGCCTGTCTTGTGCTGCGAGACGTCGTCCGAGCCGCCCATGCCCATGCCCATCCCCATGCCCATGCCGCCCCCTCCGCCGCCGGAGCCGCCGCCCTTGGCGTCGTCGCGGCCGCTCTTGCTTCCTGACGGGCGGGCCGGACCTTGCGGCGGAATGTCGAGGCCGCGCGGGACGGGGGTGAGGTCCAGAGCCTTGCGGATGAAGTCTCGCAGGGAGACGACCAGGGCGTGGGTGCGCACAGGCCGCCCGGCGACGAGGTCGCGCGCGGCCTGCTCGGCCAGGCGCACCTGGTCTTCCGTCCCCAGCAGGATGATGTCGGACAGGGCCGATTCAACCGCATCGCGGATGCGGCGGGCGCGGTCCGAGCGTTCGTGAGCGGCGGCGTCGTCGTCGGCAGCGCCGCCGCGCCGGATGTCGCGCATGTGGCGGGGATCGACGCTCAGATCGCCGGTGAACGATCCGCCCAGCACCTTATAGGCGGCGATCAGGGTGCGCAGGCGCTCGTTGATCTGGCGGTTCATCCGTTCGCGGCGCTGCTGGATGGCGAA
This sequence comes from Brevundimonas sp. LPMIX5, assembly GCF_003576505.1. Taxonomy (NCBI): domain Bacteria; kingdom Pseudomonadati; phylum Pseudomonadota; class Alphaproteobacteria; order Caulobacterales; family Caulobacteraceae; genus Brevundimonas; species Brevundimonas sp. LPMIX5. Next base: position 109,815 of record NZ_QWTZ01000006.1, on the reverse strand, counting down.
CATCATCATCAGCCGTATGCCCATCCCGATCAGCGTGACCAGGGCCAGGCCCAGCAAGGTGGCGAACAGGCTCTGCCATGAGCTGAAGTCGATGCCGCGCAAGGGCGTTCTCCCGTTGTAAATCCATCATGTCCGCTCAGGCGGGGCGGGAGCAAGAGCGTCTCTGTCCGACCCATGCTGCCGCTTTCCGACAGCAAGTCTGTTAAGCTTGCGGGGTGTCGCGCTCCGAACGTCTTCTTGATCTTCTCAACACCCTGCGGCGCCATCGTCGGCCGGTCAGCGGCCGCGCGCTGGCGGAGGAGACGGGCGTTTCCCTGCGCACCCTCTATCGCGATATCGCCAGCCTGCAGGCGCAGGGCGCGACGATCGAGGGCGAGCCGGGCGTGGGCTATGTGCTGAAGCCCGGCTATCTGCTGCCGCCGCTGATGTTCACACCGGAAGAGATCGAGGCCCTGGCCCTGGGCTCGCGCTGGGTGGCCGAGCGGGCGGATGCGCGATTGCGCGATGCGGCGTTGAGCGCCCAGTCGCGGATCGCGGCGGTGCTGCCGCCGGATCTGCGCGACGAGATGGAGGCCTCGGCCCTGTTCATCGGACCGGGCGCGCCGATCCCCGCCGATGCGGTCGATCCGACCCATTTGCGCAAGGCGATCCGCATCGAACGCAAGCTGAGGCTGAACTATCGCGACGAGGCGGGCGCGGCGTCGGACCGGGTCGTCTGGCCCTTCGCCCTGGCCTTTTTCGACCGGGTGCGGCTGCTGATCGGCTGGTGCGAACTGCGCGACGACTTCCGCAGCTTCCGCACCGACCGCATCGTCGAGGCCGAGGTGCTGGAGGCCCGCTATCCCACGCGAAAGGCCGTGCTGCTGAAACGCTGGCATGAGGCGTGCGAGCGGCAGGGGCCGCCGCGATGATGCTGACAGAAACTGGCGGCAGGCCCGACTAGGTTCTCCTTCTGTTCAGACAGGTGGAGGGACCATGACCATGAGCGACGACATTGTGCTGAACGTGGCCGACCCGGACGCCAGCGCGCGTTTCTACGCCGGGCTGCTGGGCCGACGACCGGTCGAGGCGGGGCCTGACCATGCCGTTTTCTTGCTGGCGCCGGGGCGGAGACTCAGCCTGTGGCGCGGTCGAGGCGGAACCCAGGCGGACCTGCGCATGGAGGCTCCCGGCGTGGTGGATGAACTGCACATCGACTGGTGGGACCGGGGCGCGCGCATCGTCCTGCCGCCGACGGACATGGACGGCGGCCACGGCTTCGTGGCGCGCGATCCGGACGGCAACTGCCTGCGGGTCTATGCGGCCCGCCAGAACCGTCACCCTCGGGCTTGTTCCGAGGGCCCATGGCGGACGTGTGCGTGACCTGAGCGGCTGTCCGCGCGGCTTGCAAATTTAAGGAGGTTAGACCGCCACGGCCTCGGTCGACTGGATGAAGCCGCCGCCCAGAACGCGCTCGTCGTCGGCCGGGTCGTACAGGACGCAGGCCTGGCCGGGGGCGACGCCTTCCTCGCCCTGATCGAAGACGACCTGAACGGCGTCATCCACCCAAGCCAGATGGGCGGCGGAAGGCTGGCGCGTCGAGCGGACGCGGGCCAGCACCGGGGCGCCGTCGCGGGCGGCTTCCTCGATGGTGGCTTGATCGCCCAGCCAGTTGGTTTCCTCCAGCGTCAGACGGGCGGTCAGCAGGGCTTCGCGCGGGCCGACGATGACGCGGCGGGTGTCGGGGTCCAGCTTGACCACGAACAGAGGCTCGCCCACAGCGACGTTCAGCCCCCGGCGCTGGCCGATGGTGTAGTCGGTGATGCCCGAATGGCGACCCAGCACCCGGCCGTCCATGTGGACGATGTCGCCCGCCTCACGTCCCTGTGGCCGCAGCCGGTCGATCAGGGTGCGATAGTCGCCGGTCGGCACGAAGCAGATGTCCTGGCTGTCCGGCTTGGACGCGATGCGCAGGCCCAGCGATGCGGCGACGCCCCGCACCTGCGGCTTTTCCAGATCGGCCAGCGGGAAGCGCAGATAATCCAACTGTTCCTGCGTCGTGGCGAACAGGAAGTAGGACTGGTCGCGCGAGTGATCGACCGCCTTGCGCATCTGCGAGCGGTTGCCGTGGGTCGCGCGGCGGACGTAGTGGCCGGTGGCCATGGCCTCGGCGCCCAGATCGCGGGCGACGTCCAGCAGGTCGCGGAATTTCACTGTCTGATTGCAGCGGATGCAGGGGACCGGCGTCTGGCCCTTCAGATAGGAGTCCGCGAACTGGTCGATCACCGCGTCTTTGAAGCGGTTTTCGTAGTCGAGGACATAGTGTGGAATGCCGATCAGATCGGCGGCCAGACGGGCGTCGTGAATATCCTGACCGGCGCAGCAGGCGCCCTTCTTCTTCAACGCCTCGCCGTGGTCGTAGAGCTGAAGGGTCACGCCCACCACGTCATAGCCCGCCTTGTGCAGCAGGGCCGCGACGACGGTGGAATCCACTCCGCCGGACATGGCGGCGACCACGCGCGCGCCCTGCGGCAGGCTCACGGCCTGTCGCACGCTCTCGATCGCGGCGTCCATGTCGGCTTGCGACATGGGAGCGATGTCGGGAACGGGGCAGAGGATGTCGTCGGTCAGGGCGTCCATGGTCATCGCCGCCATTTAGGCCTTAAGGCGCGCGATTTCGAGGCCTGGCTTCAGAGAGATGGCGACTTGTCGTTCCATCCGCCTCGACCTTCACCAGAAAACGGAACCAGCGCGGGGTTGAATCTTGCGACTGGAACATCTGGGCGTGGCCGAAGGCGATGGCTTTTTCCGCCTGGCCGCACGGGGGCGGCGGGCCGTTCACGATCTCACATTGCGTGGCGAGAGCGTCCGTTTCTCCGAGGCATTCCAGCCAGACAACGGCTTCCTGCGGGATACATTGGGCGGCCGGACGAGCGGCTGCGCATCCGCCGAGAAGCAGCGCGCTCGCGAGGATTGGACCTGAGACCTTCACCGCGCTGAACTCCAGACATGAAAAAGACCGCCCCCATTCAGGAGCGGCCCATGATCATGCGTCAAGCCGGGCAGGCTTAGTCGCGATAGCTCTGGATGCGCGTGGTGCGCAGGCCCTGCATGCCCCATTTGTCGATGGCCTTCTGCCAGGCCATGAATTCCTCGGCCGTCAGACGGTACTTCTCGAGGGCGTCCTCAAGGCTGATCAGCCCACCGCGCACGGCGGCCACGACCTCGGCCTTGCGCCGGATGACCCAGCGGTTCGTATCCGACGGCGGAAGGTCGCGCAGGGTCAGGGGCGTGCCCGTCGGCCCGACCACGTACTGTTCGCCGTTACTGTTAAGGCGTCGCTCTTGCAGCATGGGCTTTAAGCCTCTCTCACCACCACCATAGACGCGCAGGCTAGGCCCCCGCCCGCTAAGGGGCGTTTAAGCGTCGTGGTGAAGGAATGGCTAAGACGCATCCGGCCGATCCGGCGCGTTCTGCGCCGGCTAAAGGAAGGATTCATCGAGTCTAACGAGACCTTGCTCATGGATTCCCGTTGGCCGATCAGCGCTTGATGTTGATCAGCTCCGCCAGCATTTCGTCGGCGGTGGTGATGATCTTGGACGAGGCCGAATAGGCGCGCTGGGTGGTGATCAGGCCGGTGAACTCGGTCGACAGGTCGACGGTCGAGGCCTCCAGCTGCTGGGCGCCCAGCAGGCCCGCGCCGCCCGTGCCGGGGGCCTTCAGGTTGAAGGTGCCGGAGTTCTGGCTGACCCGGAAGGCGTTGCCCGCGACTTCGGTCAGGCTGTCGGCGCTGGGGAAGGTGGCCAGGGCGACCTGGGCGATCTTGCGCATGACGCCATTGTCGAAGATGGCGGTTACGAAGCCGTTGTCGTCGATCTTCACCTCGGTCAGATTCCCGAAGGCGGTGCCGTTCGTATAGGTGGCCTGGACGATGGAGGTGCTGTCGTACTGGGTCAGTCCGCCCGTCGAGGCGCCCAGGTCGATGCTGATGGTCTGGGCGGCGACGCCAAGATCTGTGGCCCAGAGAACGTCCGGCGTCGGCGCGCCGGGGATCGGCGGCGTCGGCGGCGTCGTCAGCGACGCTCCCATGGTGATGGTGGCGTTGGTCGGATCAGGGAACAGGGCGTTCGGACCGGTAAAAGACGTATCAAGCCGGCCGTCCTGGGTGAATTTGACGATACCGCTCTTGATCGGCGCATTCGGCGTCATGAGGGTGCCGTCTGCGTTGATCACCGAACCGTCGGGCGCATAGATTTCCGCGAACCATTCATTGGGGTTGGGTCCCTTCAGGAAGGCGACGGTGAGGTTCTGCTGGCCGCCCTTGGAGTCCGACACCGGAATGGAGATTTCAAAGTTGGGCTTCACCCCGACCGCCGGCACGGCGTCCGCCTTATAGGCGGCCATTGTTTCGCCAGCGCCGTAGCGCGCCAGTTCGGCCGCATCGGGCTCGGTGCTGGACTTCAGGTTGGCGTTCAGGCTGACGCGGGTCGTGGGTTCGGCGGCGCCGCCGACCGAGCCGACGTTGATGGTGCGCAGGCGGCTCATGTCAGACGGGTCGGCGTTGACCGTGCCGTCGCTGGCGACCGGCCAGCCCTGCAGATACAGGCCCGAGGTGTTCTGCAGATAGCCCAGGTCGTCGATCTTGAACGCCCCGGCGCGGGTGAACAGGCGCGCGTCCGACAGGGTCAGGTTCTCGGACTTTTCAGTCACGACGAAGAAGCCCTGGCCGGCGATGGCCAGGTCGGTGCCCGAGGTGGTGCGCTGAAGCTGGCCCGCCTGGCTGATGAAGTGACGGGCGGTCGCCTGCACCCCTCCGGCCGAATAGCCGACGCCCTGTGTCTGGGCGTTGACGACGGTGGAGAACTCCGTCGCCGCCCGCTTGTAGCCGACCGTGTTCACATTCGCGATGTTCTGCGAGATCGTCGAAAGGGCCGCGGCGTTCGCGGTCAGGCCGGACACGCCGGCCAGCATGGCGCCGTTGATGCTCATGGCTGGGGTTCCTTACGAGAGAAGATTGAAGGGGTTGAGTTTCGAGGCCAGGGCGCTGAGCGCGCCTGCGTCCTCGTCCGGATCGGGTTTGGCGGCGGCCTTTTGTTCTTCCAGCGCGATCAGGCTGGACACCGGCATGATCGACTTGCCGATGACGACGAAGGGGGTGTTGTCGTACATCTCGACCCCGGTGACGCGGCCGCGGATCAGCACCTGGCTGTCGACGTCCTTGCCTGCGCCGTCCTTGGCGACGACCTTCAGCGTATAGACGCCGCCGTCGTCCACCTGACCGCCGCCGGTGGTCTTTCCGTCCCACTTGAAGTCGTGCAGGCCGTTGGTCTTGTCAGGCGCCGGGCCGCTCCAGACCACCTTGCCCGAGGCGTCCAGCACCTGAAGCGTGGCATCGGTCGCGTCGGCGGCCAGTTCATAGCTCCAGCTGGCCTCGCCATCTTCGAAGCGGGTGGCGGACCAGACGGCGGTGGCGTCCTTGCCGATATAGGGCGCGGCTCCGGTCAGGCCGTCGCCCTGCTGGGCCTTCAGCAGACCGGTCAGCAGGTCGTTGGTCAGCAGTTGCTGCTCGACGCCCGCCATCTGGGTCAGCTGGGCGGTGAATTCGTTGGAATCGACCGGCGACAGCGGGTCCTGGTTCCTCAGCTGGGTGGTCAGCAGCGACAGGAAGGTCTGGAAGTTGGAGGCCAGCATCTGGCCTCCGGCGTTCACCCGGCCTGCGGCGTTGTTGGTGGAGACGGCGTCAACCATCGTCAGACCTTCAGATCGACGCGGTCAGGCGTCAGGGAAAGGGATGTCCAGGCGCTGGGCGGCGGAACGAGGGAATCGGCCTCTGCGGCCAGGCGGGCGGCGCCGGTGAAGGCGCGGCGGTCGGGCTGGCGCTCAAACGCGCCGCCGCCGAAGCCGGACGAGGGATCGCGCTCGGCGAACTCCAGGTCGTCGCTCGACAGGTGCAGCCCCGCCTCCATCAGCTGGCGGCGCAGTTCATCGGCGCGGGCGCGCAGGTCGGCGGCGGCGGCCGGGGTGTCGAAGGCCAGACGGGCCGTGACCTGACCGTCGGACTCGATCTCAAGGCTGACATCGACCCGGCCCAGACCCTCGGGCGTCAGCGCCATGTCGAAGCGGGTCGAGCGGCCGTCCAGCTTCTTGATGATCTGGGCGGCGATCTGGGCGGTGGTCTCGACCGTGGCGCGCGACAGATGGGACAGGCCCAGATCGCGTGGCGCGGCAGACTCCTGCGGCGCGGCCGTTTGGGCGGCGGCGGGCGGCTGGACCGGCGCGTCCGCGTCGGCGGCGGGCGGGGCGGGGGCGGGCGTCGGCGGCGTGGGGAGCGTTGCGGCTGTAGTCGGGCGAGCGACGGCTCCAGCTGCGACGGTCGCCGGAGCATCGCTTGTCTTGAGACGGTCGGCCGCCGACAGATCGGAGCCGCCTTCCGTCTGCGCCGCCGCCTGAACGACTTCACGCGCAGAGGCCAGGCGCTCGCCCGCGCCGGAGCGGAAGCCGGTCACGCCCGGCATGGCGGGGGTCGGACCCGACGGCGAGGGCAGGGGGGAGCGGTCGGGCGTCGAACCTTCAGCCTGCGTCTCGCCCTCGGCGGGCGGGGCTTCGATCGGAGCGTCAGATGCTGCGGCGACGGGGGCGGCCGCCTTGAGGGCGACGAGCGGCGCGGCGGCGGGGCTGAGCGCGAGCCCGTTCGCAGAGGGCGCTACCGGGTTAGCGGGCGCGGCGAATGCGGACGAAGCCGCAGGTGCGGCGGCCGCGATAGCTTCTGCGTCCTGCGTCTTGGCCTCAGTGTCCGCCGTCTTCTCAGAAGCGGGTTCTTCGGCCGCGGCGTCCGTGTTCAGCGGGGCGTCGTCGCCTTCAATCGTCAGCGCCGGTGCGCCGGTCGCAAGCTGTTGAGGCTCGGGCGTCGGAGCGAACCAGACCGGAATCATGGCGACGGCTGCGCCCATGTCGTCGGGCTCAGTCTGCGCGGCGGGCGTCCGGACGGACGGCGGAGCGGCGGCTGGGGCTTCGGGCGTCTCTTCCTTGAGCATCAGATCCGCGAACATGGCGCTGTCCGTCGCCGCCTCGATCGAGGCGTCCGGGCCCGCGCCGTCGGGGGCGGCGGGCGTCAGCACAGACAGGATGTTGATGGCGGACATGCGGCGGGCAGGCGCTTTCGGTCGTGTAAGGCGGCGCCTGCTGCGCCTGGGACATTCGGCAGAGGCTCCGCAAGCCTCGGGCCAAGTGCAGGATGTCGAGTTAACCTACTGAATTAAAGACATATTCAGAACGCGCGGCGCGCCGTTTTCGTTTTCCCGCGCCGGGCGCTTCTTGCCGCGCCTGTCGCTTTTTGCCGGGCGAAGAGGCCGCCGCGCGACTTGGCCCGCGCCTTGCCTTCCTCACCTGGGAACGCACAAGGGCCGAATGCCGATGTCGAGGAAAATCAAAGAGATGGTCAGAAGACCTGCTCGTTTCGCCGGGCAAGATCTGCACGCTCGCCTGCAAGGCTTGCCGGGCGGGCGGTCGTCGGCGTCAGGAGGCGTCTGATGTCCCTTAACTCGATCATGAACATCGCCACCTCGGGCATGAATGCGGCCCAGACGCAGCTGCGGGTGGTTTCGGACAACGTCTCCAACGTCAACACGCCCGGCTATGTCCGCAAGATCGCCGACCAGCAGTCCTGGGCCAGTCAGGGCGTGGGCGCAGGCGTCGAGATCGCCCGCATCCGCCTGGCGACCGACCGTTTCCTGCAGGCGGCCAGCCTGAACGCCAGCGCCGACGCCGGCCGCCAGACGGTGCGCTATGAACTGTATGACCGCATCCAGTCGATGTTCGGCGACCCTGGCGCCAACAGCGGTTTCTTCTCGCAGATCGACAGCGTCTTCGCCGCCTTCGCCGCCTCGGCCGAGAATTCGACCTCCGGTCCCGCGCGTCAGGACGCCATCTGGAAGACCCAAGGGCTGTTCGACGAAGCTGCCCGCATCAACAGTCAGATCCAGTCGGTGCGCGAAGACGCCGACGCCCGCATCAAGAGCGCGGTCGAGACGGCCAACAGCCTGCTGGAGCAGATCGAAAAACTGAACGTCGAGATCGCCAAGGCCACGGTGGTCAATGCGGACTCATCCGGCGCCCAGACGGCGCAGGCCGCCCTGATCGACCAGTTGTCCGGCCTCATGGACGTTCGCATCACCGGGCGTGCGGTCGGCGGGGTCGAAATCCGCACCGGCGCCGGCATCATGCTGGCGGGGCAGGGCGCGGCCAAGCTGGACTATGTGCGCGCGGGCGCTGTCGCGGCCGAGACGGTGTTCAACGAGATCACGGTCATAGAGCCGCCTGCCGGAAAGGCCCGCTCTCTGGCCGAAGGGCTGGGTTCGGGCGAGATCAAGGGCCTGCTGGAACTGCGCGACGGCGAGGCTCCGGCCACTGCCGAGCGTCTGGCTGAACTGATGTCGCGGCTGGCCGACGAACTGAACCGGGCGCACAACGCCTCCTCGGCCGCGCCGCCGCCGAACAGCCTGACCGGGCGCAATGTGGGCCAGTCGCTGGAGACCGCGCTGGCGGGCTTTACCGGCCGAACCTCCATCGTCATCACCAATGATCAGGGCGTCGCCCTGCACAAGGTGGACCTGGATCTGGCGACGATGAACCCGGCGACCTTCCTGGCCGATCTGAACGCCCAGCTGGGAACCAACGGCAGCGCCAGCTTCGTCGACGGGCGGCTGAAGATCGAGGGCGCGCCGGGAACGAGGGTCGTGGTGGTCGACGACCCTGCCGCGCCGACGAACAAGGGCGGGCGGGGCTTTTCGCACTTCTTCGGCCTGAACGACCTGATCTCCAGCGACCAGCCGGCGATGTACGAAACCGGCATGACGGGCGCGTCGCAGCATGGCTTCCCGGCGGGCGAGACCATCACCTTCCGCTTCAGCGATGCGGCGGGCGCCAAGTTGCGTGATGTCCAGGTGGCGGTCCCCGCGGGCGGCGACATGACCAGCCTGCTGGCCGCGCTGAACGATCCGATGACGGGCGCCGGTCGGATGGGAACCTTCAGCCTCAATGCGGCGGGCGAGATGGCGTTCACCCCGCGCCCCGGCTCCGGCGCCCAGCTTTCGGTGCTTCAGGACCGCACGACCCAGGTTCCGTCAGGCGTGTCGATGAGCGCCCTGTTCGGCCTGGGCGGGGCGCGCGCCTCGCGTGCGGACGCCTTTTCTGTCCGGCCGGACATTGTGCGCGACCCGGCGCTGATGGCCTTCGCTCAAGCGGACGCGACGGGCGGTCTGGGCACGGCCGTCGTCGGGCGGAATGACGCGCGCGGCGCCCGGCTTCTGGCCGCTGCGGGCGAGAATGCGACGACCTTCTCTGCGGCGGGCGGATCGGCGGGCGGCTCCATGTCGCTGTCGCGCTATGCGTCCGAACTGTCGGGCGAAATCGGCAGCCGCACCGCAATGGCCAAGAACAACGCCATCAGCGCCACGGCCCTGGCCAAGGAGGCGACGGCGCGGCGGACCTCGGTCGAAGGCGTCAATCTGGACGAGGAACTGGTGCTGATGACCACCTATCAGCAAGCCTTTAACGCTTCGGCGCGCATGGTTCAGGCCGCCAAGGACATGTACGATATCCTGTTGGGGATGGTGCGATGACCCGCGTCTCGACCTATGGAAACTACCAATCGGCCCTGCTGGACCTGATGTCGGCTCAGTCGCGCGCCGAGACGGCCCAGAAGAAGGTCAACACCCAGAAGAACGCCACCGATCTGGTGGGTTTCGGGCGGGGGTCGGAAACGGTCAGCGCGCTGAAGTCCAGCCAGACCCGCATCCAAACCTTCATCGACACCAACAAGGCCGTCGCCGCCCGGCTGGAGACGCAGGACCTGGCGATGGACCGCGTCGCCGACGCCGCGACCGCCGCGCGCCAGGCCCTCGCCGACGCCATCGCCGCCGGGCGTATGGACGCGCTGATGGGCTCGCTGGAAAGCCTGTTTATGGAGGCTCAGGACGGGCTGAACATGAAGCATCAGGGCAAGTATCTGTTCAGCGGCGGGGCTGTTGACCGCGCGCCCGTGGACCTGCCTGACATCCCCGGCCAGCCTGGCGCGACCATGATGGCCAAGCTGGCCGCCTTGCCTGATGAGAATGCGGCCTTCCGCAACGATCAACTGAAGCAATCGTCCTGGCTGGACGAGAACGTGTCGATGTACACCGGCTTCCTGGCCGACGCTATGGGGGCGGAGTTGTTCGCCATCTTCCGCGACATTCAACTGGCCCATGAGGCGGCGCCGCTGGAAGGGCAGATGACCGACGCGCAGAAGGCCTTCCTGACCACTCAGATGGGGCGCTTCGAGGCGGCGGCCAAAGGCGTCGTTGAACTTCAGGCCGCCAACGGCGGAATGCAGAACCGGGTGGATCGCCTGCTGGAGTCGCAGGAGGCGCGCAAGATCTCGGTCGACACCATCCTGGCCGGCAAGACCGACGCCAACATGGCTGAGGCGGTTGTGGAGCTGGAGATGGCCCAGATCGCCCTACAGGCTTCGGCCCAGGTGATCAGCCAATTGCGGCAGGTCTCGCTGCTGGACTATCTGCGCTAGAGCGAAATCGGTTCACATGCGATTGCATGTGAACCCAGATATTCGCTCGAGTGATTGATCTGGACCATTGATCTGAGTTCGGATTGATTCAATCCGAACCGATAATGGTCTAGGCCTTTGCTTTTCGATGCCTCTGAACAAAAATCCTCCCACGACGTTCACAAAGCTGCGCCGTGACGGGAGGGCTTGGCTTGCGCTCAGCAAGGCCGGAAGAGATCAAGAGTTGTCATCAGTCGTTGACGTCCGGCGAAAAGCATAGCTTTAAGCCGCGTAGGCGCGCGGACGGGCCTGTGTCAGTGTCGAGCTCATGAATCGGGCGGATTTCCAGGTTGACGATCATCAGGACGGACAGGCGCGCCTGCGGCTGGCCGGCGACTGGTCGACGGTGTCTGTCGGGCGTCTGGGCGACCGGCTGAAGTCCGAACTGGACGGGCGATCGGTTACGGCGCTGGATCTGGACGATCTGGGCCGTTTCGATACGGCGGGCGCTTTGGCGGTGGCCCAGGCGATGAGCAGCCCCATTCCCGAATCCGCCTGGTCTGCCCGGCCCGAGGCGGGGCGGCTGTACCGTATGGTGGCCAAGCTGGACTGTATGACGACGGAGCCGCCGCGCCGATCCGCGCCGATGACGCGCGGCTTCGCCAAGGTCGGTCGCGGGGTCTATGATTTCGGCGCTGAAGCCATGCTGTCGCTGGCCTTTCTGGGTCGCTTGATGGCCGCCGTCATCACGACGCTGAAGCACCCCGGCAGCATCCGCTGGGCCGCCTGGTTCAGTCAGGCGGAGCGCACGGGCCTGGACGCCATTCCCATCGTGGTGGTGACCAACTTCTTCATCGGCGCTGTGGTGGCCTTCATCGGCGTGGACCTGCTGACCCAGTTCGGCGCCGGGGTCTTCTCGGTGCAGTTGATCGGCGTCGCCGTCTTCCGCGAGTTCGCTGTGGTGATCACGGCGGTGCTGCTGGCGGGCCGCTCGGCCTCGTCCTTCGCCGCCGAAATCGGCTCCATGCGCATGACGCAGGAGGTGGACGCCATGCGGGTCATGGGGGTCGATCCCTTTCAGGCCCTGGTCATTCCGCGTCTGGCGGCGCTACTGGTCATGCTGCCGCTTCTGACCTTCCTGGCGATGGTGGGCGGGCTGCTGGGCGGGGTGCTGGTGTCTTGGAGCCAGCTGAACCTCGGCCCGGCCTTCTTTTTCCAGCGGTTGGTCGAGGACGGCTATATGCCGACCCACATGATGGTGGGTCTGATCAAGGCGCCGGTCTTCGCCCTCGTCGTCGCGGCCATCGGTTGCCGACAGGGCATGTCGGTGGCGGGCGATGTCGAAAGCCTGGGGCGCCGGGTCACGGCGGCCGTGGTGCAGGCCATCTTCGCCATCATCCTGCTGGACGCCGTCTTCGCCCTGATCTTCATCGAGCTGAAAATATGACGGGCGAGACGCGCAAACCGGACGACCGCGAGGCCGTCATTCAGGTGCGGGGCCTGCTCAGCCAGTTCGGCGAGCGGGTTATCCACCAGGGCCTGGATCTGGACGTGATGCGCGGCGAAGTGCTGGGCGTCGTCGGTGGGTCCGGCACGGGCAAGACGGTGCTGTTGAATTCCATCATCGGCCTGAAAGAGCCTGAGGGCGGGGAAGTGCGTCTGTTCGGCGAGGACCGCAGCGCCATGACCAAGGAAGAGGCCGCCGCCGTCGAGCGCCGCACCGGCGTGCTGTTCCAGCAGGGGGCGCTGTTCTCCTCCCTGTCCGTGCTCGACAATGTGGCCTCGCCGCTGGTCGAACATACCCATCTGCCGAAGAACACGATCCGTGAACTGGCCGAGATGAAGGTCGCCATGGTGGGGCTCAAGCCCGAGGCCCTTTATCTGAAACCGGCCGAACTGTCGGGCGGGATGCGCAAGCGCGTCGGCCTGGCGCGGGCGCTGGCGCTGGACCCCGAGCTGGTCTTTCTGGACGAGCCGACGGCGGGGCTGGATCCCATCGGGGCGGCGGCGTTCGACGACCTGATCCGTCAGCTGTCGGATGATCTGGGGCTGACCGTCTTCATGATCACCCACGATCTCGATAGCCTGTACGCCATCTGCGACCAGGTGGCGGTGCTGGCTGATAAACATGTGGTGGCCAAGGCGCCGGTCGCTGAGCTGGAACGCTCTGACCACCCTTGGATCAAGGAATATTTCCTGGGGCCGCGCGGACGCGCCGCCCACAAGACCGCGGCCTGAGGAGGGCGCGAAACGATGGAAAGAGACGCTCATTACGCCGCCGTCGGCATCGCCACCGTCGCCCTTCTGGTGGCGCTGGCCGTGTTCACGATCTGGCTGGCGCGGTTGCAGTTCAACAAGGACTACGATGTCTATGACATCATCTTCTACGGTCCCGTGCGCGGCCTGTCGGAAGGCGGCGAGGTCCATTTCAACGGCATCCGCGTCGGTGAAGTGACAAACCTGAACCTGGACCCCAAAAAGGGCGATCAGGTCATAGCCCGGGTGCGTCTGAACGGCACGACCCCGGTGCGCGTCACCTCGCGCGCCCAGTTGGAGCCGCAGGGCATCACGGGCCTGAACTACATCCAGATCACGGCGGGCGAGGCGTCCAGCCCGCTTCTGAAGGACCAGTATCCCGACAATGTCGTCCCGGTGATCCAGAGCCAGCCCAGTCCGCTGGCTGAATTGCTCAGCGGCTCGGGAACGGTGCTGGCGCAGACGGTCGACGCCCTGAACCGCATCAATCGGGTCATGTCGGACGACAATATCCGCAGCTTCTCGTCCAGTGTGAAAAACGTCGAGGCCCTGACCGCCGAGCTGGAAGCCCGCAAGGGCATGTTCCAGCAGCTGGAAGAGACGATCGCCAAGGCCAACGCCGCAGTCGGCGAATACCAGGCCCTGGGCGTCAGTGCGCGCCAGATGGTCGATACCGACGGCAGGCAGGCTATCGCCAACATCAACAAGGCGACGCAGGAAGCTCAGGCCGCCATCGCCTCGATCAATCGTTCGGCGTCCGGTCTCGAAGGGCCTCTGGGCGATTTCGGCACGCAGACAGTGCCGCAGTTGAACGACACCATCCGCCAGCTGGATCAGGCGACGCGCTCGCTGCAGTCGCTGATCGACAATGTGCGCGACAGTCCGCGTGAGTTCTTCGCCAAGGCGCCGTCCAAGGAAATCGAGGTGCAGCCATGATCCGCAACCGATGGATGACCGTTGCCGCCAGCGCTGCGCTTGCGGGCGCTTTGTCCGGCTGTGCTGTTCTGGCGACGCCGGATCCCGTCCAACTGTATCGCTTTGGCGGCGCATCCGCCTACGCCGGGACCGGAGCGACCTCGGCCTGCCCTGACGTTCATGTCGCCATGCGTCGGGTCGAGTTTCCTGAGGCCGCGCGCGGCGACCGCATGTTGGCCGTAACCGGGACCGAAGCCGCCTACATCAAGGGCGCGCGCTGGGTGTCTCCGGCCGAGACCCTGTTCGAAGAAGCTCTGCGCAACGCCTTTGCCGACGGCGGCACCTGCACGGTCCTGAGCAGCGGTCCGATGGCCCGCAACGGCCTGTTGCTCAGCGTCGACGTGCGCCGCTTCGAGGCGGCCTACGCCGCGCCGGGCGCCGTGCCGGATGCGAACATCGTCGTACTGCTGCGTCTGGTTCGGCCGGGGGACCGTTCCATCTTGGCCGAGGATCGCATCTCGGTCAGCGAGAGCGCGGGCGCCAACCGCCAGTCGGCCATCGTCGCCGCCTTCGACCGCGCCACGGCCGAGGCCAGCCGCCAGATCGTCCTGTGGACCGACCAGCAGGGCTTCCAGGCGACGCGGGATTAAATCTCTTCTCCCCTTGAGGGAGAAGGAAGACATGCAAAAACCCCGGCGACCGCGAGGTCGCCGGGGTTTCTGTTTTCAGAAGCGGAAGAGGGCGGTTCAGCCCACGCCCGGCGCCACCGTGTAGTCGGCCTCGGTCTTGGCCGCGACCTCGTCCAGCGTGACGCCGTCGGCCAGTTCGATCAGTTCGAGACCCGAACCGTCCGGCTTGACGTCGAACACCGCCAGATCGGTGATGATGCGGCTGACTACGCCCGTGCCGGTCAGGGGCAGGGTGCATGCCTTCAGCACCTTGGACTGACCGTGCTTGTTGGCGTGATCCATGACCACGACCACGCGCTTGACGCCCGCGACCAGATCCATGGCCCCGCCCATGCCCTTCACCAGCTTGCCGGGGATCATCCAGTTGGCGATGTCGCCGTTCTGGGCCACCTCCATCGCGCCCAGGATCGACAGGTTGATGTGGCCGCCCCGGATCATGGCGAAGCTGTCCGAGGAGCTGAAATAGCTGCTCTCGGGGATTTCAGTGATCGTCTGCTTGCCCGCATTGATAAGGTCGGGGTCTTCCTCGCCCTCATAGGGGAAGGGGCCCATGCCCAGCATGCCGTTCTCGCTCTGCAGCGTGACGGTCATGCCCTGCGGGATATAGTTGGCGACCAGCGTCGGGATGCCGATGCCCAGGTTCACATAGAAGCCGTCCTGAAGCTCTTTCGCGGCGCGTTCAGCCAGTTGTTCGCGAGTACGTGCCATTGGATTAAGCCTCCCGTTTGCGCGTAGTGCGCTGTTCGATGCGCTTTTCGGAAACGGTCTGGATCAGGCGGTCGACATAGACGCCCGGCGTATGGATGTGGTCGGGGTCCAGCGAGCCGACGGGGACGATCTCTTCCACCTCGACCAGCGTCACCTTGCCCGCCGTCGCCATCATCGGATTGAAGTTGCGGGCCGTCTTGCGGAAGACGAGGTTGCCGCGCTCATCGGCCTTCCACGCCTTGATGATGGACAGGTCGGCGACCAGCCCCGTCTCCATGACGTATTTGCGGCCGTCGAACTCGCGCACTTCCTTGCCTTCGGCGACCAGGGTGCCGACGCCGGTGGCGGTGAAGAAGGCGGGGATGCCCGCGCCGCCCGCGCGGATGCGCTCGGCCAGGGTGCCCTGCGGGTTGAACTCCAGTTGCAGCTCGCCGGCCAGATACTGGCGCTCGAACTCCTTGTTCTCGCCGACGTAGGACGAGATCATCTTGGCGATCTGCTTCGTCTCCAGCAGTTGGCCCAGACCGAAGCCGTCCACGCCCGCATTGTTGGAGATGACGGTCAGGCCCTTGACCCCCGTGTCGCGCAGGCCCGCGATCAGGTTCTCGGGAATGCCGCACAGGCCGAAGCCGCCCGACATGACGGTCATGCCGTCGAATGTCAGCCCCTCCAGCGCGGACTTCACGTCAGCGTAAATCTTGCCCATCGGACTCCCTTTTTCACCGTCTGATGAATATCGCGGTCTTCTCCGTCCTTAAAGCGGGCGAGAGAAGGGGGCAAGCGCCATGCGTCGAAAGGCTCGGCGGTTGACCGCGCGGCCCGGGGGCGACACACCTAGGCTCACAGAAGACTTAATCTCAGTGGGGAAACTCCATGCGCAATCGACTGATGCGGGCCGCATTGCCCGCTCTGGTTCTGGCTGCGGCCGTTCCGGCCCTGACGCTGCCGGTCGCAGCGGTCGCCCAGGAGGCGGCGGCGACCTATCAGCAGCCGCCCGCGCCGATCGCACAAATCCTCGACGCCAAGCCCAACCCCGGCGTCAGCGTCAGCCCGGATCGCAAGACCCTGCTGCTGACCGACCGCTCCAACCTGCCCAGCATCGCCGAATTGTCCGAGCCGATGCTTCGCTTGGCCGGATACCGCATAAACCCGCGCAACAACGGCCCGGCCAATAGCCGCGTCTCGTGGCTGACCGGGCTCAGCTTCCAGTCGATCGATGGCGGCGCGGCGCGGCCGGTCACGGGCCTGCCCGCCAATGCGCGCCTGACGAACACCAGCTGGGCGCCGGACGGCAGGACGGTCGCCTTCCTGGTCAACGTCCCGAACGGGCTGGAGCTGTGGGTCGCCGATGTCGCCCAGGCCAAGGCGCGCAAGCTGAACGGGCCGATGGTCAACGCCGCCTCGGGGTCGGGCTTCTCCTGGCTGCCGGATTCCTCTGGCCTGCTCGTCCTGGCGGTTCCGGCCGGGCGGGGCGTAGCCCCGAACGTGGATCATCCGCCCGAGGGTCCGATCATCACCGAGACGGGCGGCCGCGCCGCTCCGGTGCGCACCTATCAGGACCTGCTGTCCAATGCGGGCGACGAGGCCCTGTTCGGCTATTACTTCACCAGCCAGCCGACGGCGGTGTCGCTGAACGGCCGCGCCCGCACCGTGGGGCAGCCGGGCGTCATCCTGGGTCTGTCGACCTCGCCGGACGGCCGCTACATCCTGCAGACGCGGGTGAAGAAGCCTTATTCCTATGTCGTGCCGGCCAGCCTGTTTCCGTCCGACGTCATCGTCACCGACCTGAACGGCCGCGAGGCGCACCGCGTCGCCGACCTGCCGCTGCGGGATAATGTGCCGACGCCGTTCGACGCCGTGGCGCCGGGGCCGCGCTCGGTGCAGTGGCGCGCGGACGCCGACGCCACCCTAGTCTGGACTGAGGCTCAGGACGGGGGCGATCCGCGCAACGCCGCCGAGGTGCGTGACCGCGTCTTCATGCTGCGCGCGCCGTTCAACGACCGGCCGCAGGTGCTGCTTGACCTCAAGGAACGCTACGCCGGTACCACCTGGGGCCGCGACGACGTGGCCATCGTCAACAGCCGCTGGTTCAACACTCGGCATGAGACCCGCACCCTGGTCGACCCATCCAATCCCGGCGCGGGCCGCGTCCTGGTCGATCGCAATTATCAGGACCGTTACAATGACCCTGGCTCGGTGATGACCGAGCCGAACGCGCGCGGCCGCTCGGTCATGCGCTTCAACGCCGACGGCTCCAAGGTCTTCGTCGATGGCGCCGGGGCGACGCGCGAGGGGCAATATCCCTTCCTCGACCTGATGGATCTCAAGACCGGTGCGTCCGAACGTCTGTGGCGCTCGTCCCAGGGCGAGTACGAAACCGTCGTCGGCGTGCTGGACGAGAACGGCCGCAAGCTGGTCACCTATCGCGAAAGCCGCACCGACCCGGCCAACCTGCGCGTGCGCGATCTGGACGGGGGCGTCACCCAACTGACGCACTTCCCGGACCCGGCGCCGCAACTGGCCGGGGTCAGCCGCGAGTTGATCACCTACACCCGCGACGACGGGGTCGAACTGTCGGGGACGCTGTATCTGCCCGCCGGCTATGACAAGGACCGCGACGGCCCGCTGCCGCTGCTGATGTGGGCCTATCCGGCCGAGTTCACCGACGCCGCCGTGGCCGGTCAGGTCGTCGACACCGACAACCGCTTCGTGCGACCGGGCGGCTCCAGCCACCTGTTCCTGCTGACGCAAGGCTACGCCATCCTGGACAACCCGACGATGCCGATCATCGGCCGCGACGGGGCCGAGCCGAACGACACCTACATCGAGCAACTGTCCGCCAGCGCCAAGGCGGCGGTCGACGCCGTGGTCGCTCTTGGCGTGGCGGATCGCGACCGGATCGCCGTCGGCGGCCACTCCTACGGCGCATTCATGACGGCCAACCTGTTGGCGCACACCGACCTGTTCAAGACCGGCATCGCCCGCTCGGGGGCCTATAACCGGACGCTGACGCCGTTCGGCTTCCAGGCGGAACAGCGGTCCTATTGGGAGGCGACCGACACCTACAACGCCATGTCGCCCTTCACCTACGCCAACAAGATCAACGAGCCGATCCTGCTGATCCACGGCGAGGAGGACGACAATTCGGGCACCTTCCCGGTGCAGACCGAACGCTTCTATGCGGCGCTGAAGGGCAATGGCGCCACGGCGCGCTATGTCGTTCTGCCGCTGGAGGCGCACGGCTACCGCGCGCGGGAGTCCGTCGGTCATACCCTGTATGAGATGGGCGCCTGGTTGGATCGCTGGATGAAGCCGGCGGCGACGACCGGACAGGAGTGATCAGCGATCCCACTCCGGCGTCTCGCCATAGAGACCGGTCAGGAAGTCGATGAAGGCGCGGACGCGGGTTTCGGTCCGCGCCCGCCCGGCCGTCAGGGCGAAGATGGCTACGTCCGACGATCCCGCATACTGCGGCAGCACCACCTTCAGCCGCCCGTCGCGCAGTTCGTCCCCGACGTCCCACGTCGAGCGCAGGGCGACGCCGACGCCCGCCAGAGCCAGTTCGCGCGCCACTTCGCTTGAGTTGGTCCGCACCCGGCTGCGGGCGTGGAAGACGACGGGGCCTTCCGGACCCTCCAGCCGCCAGGTCGATTGATTTTCGGCGGCCAGTTGGGCGTGACGGCGCAGGTCTTCCAAGCTCTCCGGCACGCCGTGCTCGGCCAGATAGGCGGGCGAGGCGCACAGCACGCGCCGGTTCGGCGCCAGTCGGTGCATCAGCGGGTTTTCCGCTTCATAGCCGCCGATCCGCACCGCCACGTCCACGTCTTCAGCCATCAGGTCGACGAAGGCGTCGGTCAGGTTCAGCTCCAGCGTCAGGCGGGGCTGCGCCGCCAGGAAGGGCTGCAGCAGGGGCGCCAGCCGTCGCCGCCCGAACGAGGTCGGCGCCGAGACGCGCAGCAGGCCGCGCGCCTGGGTCGTGCGGCGCGACACCACGGCCTCCAGATCCTCGACCCCCTCAAGCAGCTGCGCCGCGCGGTCATAGACCAGCCGCCCCGCCTCGGTCGGGGCCAGACGACGTGAGGTGCGCTCGATCAGCCGCACGCCCAGTCGGTCTTCCAGCCGAGCCAGCCTGCGCGAGGCCACGGCGGGCGACAGGTCCAGCCGACGCGCGGCGGCGGACAAGCTGCCTTCCTCCAGCGCACGGACGAAGATTTCATACTCGGCCAGCATGGCGGACTCTCATCATTGCAGATTTTGCAAAGATAAGCGGCTTTCTTCGCCGTGGATAGCGGCGGCCATTAGGGCGTAGTCTTCAGGCTGAAGGAGACCGCCATGTTCGACGCCCCCAAGACCCCCGCCGACGCCTATGTCCGCCACGGCAGCCTGAAGGTCGCCGCCGAACTGGACGCCTTCGTGCGCGATCAGGCGACGCCGGATACGGGCGTGAGCGCCGCAGCCTTCTGGGCCGGGGTCGAGGGGCTGCTGGCCCGCTTTGGGCGCCGAAACCGCGACCTGCTGGAGCGCCGCGATCAGCTGCAGCGCAAGCTGGACGACTGGCACCGCGCCTATCCGGGCCAGCCGGATCAGGCGGCCTATCAGGCCTATCTGCGCGAGATCGGCTACATCGAGCCAGAGCGCGACGGCGTGCAGGCCGAGACGGTGAACGTCGATCCCGAGATCGCCTCCATGGCCGGGCCGCAGTTGGTCGTGCCGCTGACCAACGCCCGCTATCTGCTGAACGCGGCCAATGCGCGCTGGGGCAGCCTGTACGACGCGCTTTACGGCACCGATGCGCTGGGCGAGGCGCCCGGGGCGGGCGGCTATGACGTCGAACGTGGCGCGCGCGTCATCGCCCGCGCCCGCGCTTTCCTGGACCAGG
This sequence comes from Brevundimonas sp. LPMIX5, assembly GCF_003576505.1. Lineage (NCBI taxonomy): Bacteria > Pseudomonadati > Pseudomonadota > Alphaproteobacteria > Caulobacterales > Caulobacteraceae > Brevundimonas > Brevundimonas sp. LPMIX5. The sequence continues at coordinate 89,846 of NZ_QWTZ01000006.1, read as the reverse complement.
CGGCTCCGCTGGCTGAGGGCGGCCATGCCGAGGCAGTCGCCTATCGGGTCGAGGGCGGGCGGCTGGTCGTCGCCTTGTCCGGGGGGCGCGAGACGGGGCTGGCCGATCAGGCCTCCTTCGCCGGTCATGCGGGGGAGGCGGCGGCGCCGTCGGGCGTCCTGCTGCGACACAACGGCTTGCATCTGGAGATCGTCATCGATCGCGCGCACCCCATCGGCCGTGACGACCCGGCGGGCGTCGCCGACGTGCTGGTCGAGGCGGCCCTGTCGGCCATCGCCGACGCCGAGGACAGCGTCGCGGCCGTCGACGCGGCGGACAAGCGGCTGGTCTACGCCAACTGGCTGGGCCTGATGCGCGGCGATCTTCAGGCGGATTTCGAGAAGGACGGCCGCACGGTCGAGCGGCGCCTGAACCCCGACCGTGTCTATACGGCGCCGGATGGATCGACGCTGGCGCTGAAGGGGCGCAGCCTGATGTTGGTGCGCAACGTCGGCCTGCACCTGATGACCGACGCCGTGCTGGACGCCCACGGGCGTGAGACGCCCGAGCATCTGTTGGACATCGCCATGACGGGCCTGATCGGCCTGCACGACCTGCGCCGCCCGGCTGAGGCGCGCAACAGCCCTGCGGGCTCGGTCTATGTGGTGCGGCCCAAGATGCACGGCTCGGACGAGGTGGCCTTTGCCGACGAGCTGTTCGGCGCGGTCGAGGCCATGCTGGGCCTGTCCGCCCTGACGCTGAAGATGGGCATCATGGACGAGGAGCGTCGCACCAGCGTCAACCTGATGAACTGCATCGCGGCGGCTAAGGGACGGGTGGTCTTCATCAACACCGGCTTCCTGGACCGCACGGGCGACGAGATTCACACGGTGATGGAAGGCGGCCCCGTCGTCCGCAAGGAGGCGGTGCGCGAGACCGGCTGGATCAAGGCCTATGAGGACCGCAACGTCGACATCGGCCTGAAGGCGGGCCTGTCGGGCCGGGCGCAGATCGGCAAGGGGATGTGGGCCGCGCCGGACCGCATGGGCGATATGCTGGCGGCCAAGGCGGGGCATCCGCGCGCGGGCGCCTCGACGGCCTGGGTTCCGTCGCCGACAGCGGCGACCCTTCACGCCCTGCACTATCACGAGGTCGACGTCTGGGCGCGTCAGGCCGAGATCGCGACGCGCGCACCGACCGGACTGACGCCACTGCTGACGCCACCGTTCGCGACCGGAACGCCGGGCGGTGATGGAATCCGGCAGGAGCTGGACAACAACGCCCAGGGCATCCTCGGCTATGTCGTGCGCTGGGTGGATCAGGGCGTCGGCTGCTCCAAGGTGCCGGACATCCACGACGTGGGACTGATGGAGGACCGGGCGACGCTGCGGATCTCCAGCCAGCATCTGGCCAACTGGCTGCGCCACGGCGTCACGACCGAAGACGAGGTCATGGAGGCGCTGAAGCGCATGGCCGTGGTGGTGGATCGCCAGAACGCGGGCGAGCCGGCCTATCGCCCGCTGGCGCCGGCCTATGACGGCCCGGCGTGGCAGGCGGCCTGCGATCTGGTGTTCAAGGGCAGGGAGCAGCCGAACGGCTACACCGAGCACCTGCTGACTCACTGGCGCCGCAAGGCTAAGGCGGGCTGATATCCATTCTGCCGCTCATCCCCCCCTCCGCGGGGATGAGCGGGGTTTGGGGAGCTGCGCAAAAATGCGCTCAAGCAGCGAGGCGCCGCGCGCCGAGCGATAGCGCAAACAAAAGAAGGGGCGCGACCGGCTGGCCGCGCCCCTTCTTTCAGGCCGGGGAGAAAAATCCTACGCCTTGCCGCCCGCGCGGCCCTTGGCCAGTTCGCGGTTCAGCCACAGGGCCAGTAGGGTGCAGATCGCGCCCGACAGCAGATAGGCGCCGCCCGCCACCAGGCCGAACCTGCCTGACAGCGCCAGGGCCGCCAGCGGGGCGAAGCCTGCCCCGAACAGCCACGCCAGGTCCGAGGTCAGGGCCGAGGCGGTGTAGCGGTTTTTCAGGCTGAAGCTGGAGGCGATGGCGCCCGAGGCCTGGCCGAACGACAGGCCCAGCAAGATGAAGCCCAGGATCATATAGGTCAGTTCGCCCGCCGGGCCGCCGTCCAGAAGCTGGGGCGCGAAGCCCGAGAAGGCGGCGATGCCCGCCGCCGTGACGGCCAGCAGGGCGCGGCGGCCATAGCGATCGGCCAGCCAGCCCGAGGCCAGGATGGCGAACAGGCCGAAGACGGCGCCGATCAACTCGATCATCAGGAAGCGGCTGGGCGCCTCGTCAGTGTAGAGGAAGACCCACGACAGCGGGAACACCGTCACCATGTGGAACATGGCGAAGCTGGCCAGAGGAGCGAAGGCGCCGATGATGATGTCGCCGCCTTCTTCGCGCACGGCCTTGGTCACAGGCGCGGGGTGCAACTCGAGCGTCTCGAAGGCGGCCTGGAAGGTCGGCGTCACCACGATGCGCAGCCGGGCGAACAGGGCCACGACGTTGATGGCGAAGGCCACGAAGAAGGGGTAGCGCCAGCCCCAGTCCATGAAGTCGGCCGCCGACAGCTTGCTCAGGAAATAGGCGAACAGGGCGCTGGCCACGATCAGGCCGATCGGCGCCCCCAACTGCGGGACCATCGCATACCAGCCTCGGCGCTTTTCAGGCGCGCTGACGGACAGCAGGGAGGCCATGCCGTCCCAGGCGCCGCCCAGTGCCACGCCCTGACCGATCCGCAGGGCGATCAGCATGGCGGCCGACCAGTGACCGACCTGCGCATGGCTCGGCAGGAAGCCCAGGCAGACGGTCGACAGGCCCAGCAGGAACAGGGCGATGGTCAGCTTGGTCCCACGCCCGAAGCGTCGGTCGATGGCGATGAACAGGGCCGTGCCGAACGGCCGGGCGATGAAGGCCACGGCGAAGACGGCGAAGGACAGCAACGTGCCGCCCAGTGGTCCCGCATAGGGAAACACCAGCTGCGGAAACACCACGACCGAGGCGATGGCGTAGACGAAGAAGTCGAAAAACTCCGACGTCCGGCCGATGATGACGCCGATGGCGATTTCGCCCGCGTCGATTTTGCCGTCTCGTGCGTTGATCCGGCTGGCGTCCCGTTCAAGGGGCTCTGAAGAAGGCGCGCCGCTGGCTGCGTTCATGACCATGAGGCTCCCTGCACCGGGGCGCATACACGCCCGCGATCATAGAATGGCTAAAGCGTCCCTTTGCTCCCCTCGGGTCGCAGAGGGGATAGGGCAGATTGTCCAATGTCGTACGCTGGGGGTGGGGTTTACGGGGGCTGGACGATGACCGAGCCCTTGTCTCAAACCTCGACTGGAGCCGCCGTGCGCCGACTGCGCCCCCTGTTGCTGTTGCCCCTTCTGGCCTTGCTGCCCGCCTGTCAGGCCGTGGTGCTGGCGCCCGCCGGCGACATCGCCGCCCAGCAGCGCGACCTGCTGGTCATGTCCGTGCTGCTGATGCTGATCGTCATCATCCCGGTGATGATTCTGACCGTCTTCTTCGCCTGGAAATATCGGGAGTCGAACAAGGAAGCCCGTTACGAGCCGGACTGGGACCACTCGACTCATCTGGAGCTGGTGATCTGGGCGGCGCCGCTGCTGATCATCATCTGCCTGGGCGCCATAACCTGGGCCGGGACGCACCTGCTCGACCCCTATCGGCCGCTGGACCGTGTCGCGGCCGGGCAGGCCGTCGCCGAGGATCACCGTCCGCTTCAGGTCGAAGTGGTGGCGATGGACTGGAAGTGGCTGTTCATCTACCCCGAATACGGCATCGCCACGGTGAACGAGCTGGCCGCCCCGGTTGATCGGCCGATCCGTTTCCACATCACCTCGACCGGGGTGATGAACTCCTTCTACATCCCGGCGCTGGCCGGTCAGATCTACGCCATGCCGGGCATGGAGACGAAGCTGCACGCCGTCATCAACCGTCCGGGCGAATACGTCGGCTTCTCGGCCAACTATTCCGGCGACGGCTTCTCCAACATGCGTTTCGCCTTCCACGGGCTGGATGAAGCGGGCTTCGACCAGTGGGTCGCGGGCGTGCGCGCCGCCGGTCAGGGTCTGGACCGCGACACCTATCTGGAGCTGGAGAAACCCAGCGAGAAGGTCCCCGTCATCCACTACGCCTCGGTCGACGACCGCCTGTTCGACGCCGTGGTCAACATGTGCGTCGAGCCGGGCAAGATGTGCATGGGCGAGATGATGGACATCGACCGCAAGGGCGGTCTGGGCCTGACGGCGGTCAAGAACACCCTGCCGCTGGTCTATGACAAATACGCCCGTCGCGGCGACGCCGTCTTCGGCGCCGGCGAGTCCTATGTGCTGACGATCTGCACCCCGCTGGAGGCCGAGGCCGCCGCCGTAGAGGCGGCCCGTCGCCGTCAGGCCTTCGGCGAGGACGTGGCTCGCGACACGCCGCTGAACCGCGTCATGGGTCAGGGGCTGGAGCGCCCCGGCCGATCCGAACCGGGCCAGCGTTTCGCCTCCCTCTTCTCCGCGCCTGCTGCGTCGCAATCCTGAGCGCCTGAACGATCATGACCGTTGAACATTCCACATCGCCGCTTCTGGGCCGGTTGAACTGGGAGTCGCTTCCGTTCCACGAGCCCATCCTGGTCGCCACCTTCGCCGTCGTCGTGATCGGCGGCCTGGGGGTGCTGGCCCTGATCACCCGCTACAAACTGTGGGGTTATCTCTGGAAGGAGTGGTTCACGACGGTGGACCACAAGAAGATCGGGATCATGTACATGATCCTGGGCCTGATCATGTTCCTGCGGGGCTTCGCCGATGCGGTCATGATGCGTCTGCAGCAGGCCATGGCTTTCGGCGGGTCCGAGGGCTACCTCAACGCCCACCACTATGATCAGATCTTCACCGCCCACGGCGTGATCATGATCTTCTTCGTGGCCATGCCCCTGATCACCGGCCTGATGAACTATCTTGTGCCGTTGCAGATCGGGGCGCGGGACGTCTCCTTCCCCTTCCTGAACAACTTCAGCTTCTGGATGACCACCATGGGGGCCGTTCTGGTGATGGCCTCGCTGTTCATCGGCGAGTTCGCGCGCACGGGCTGGCTGGCCTATCCGCCGCTGTCGGGCATCGGCTACAGTCCGGGCGTCGGGGTCGATTACTACATCTGGGCGCTGCAGATCGCGGGGGTAGGGACCACCCTGTCCGGCATCAACCTGATCGCGACCATCGTGAAGATGCGCGCGCCGGGCATGGGCCTGATGAAGATGCCGGTCTTCACCTGGACCTCGCTGTGCGCCAACATCCTGATCGTGGCGTCCTTCCCGATCCTGACAGCCACCCTGGTCCTGCTGTCGGCGGATCGCTACATCGGCACCAACTTCTTCACGAACGACTTCGGCGGCAATCCGATGATGTACGTGAACCTGATCTGGATCTGGGGCCACCCCGAGGTCTACATCCTGATCCTGCCGCTCTTCGGCGTGTTTTCCGAAGTCACCTCGACCTTCTCGGGCAAGAAGCTCTTCGGCTACACCTCCATGGTCTATGCGACGGTGGTGATCACCATCCTGTCCTACCTGGTGTGGCTGCACCACTTCTTCACCATGGGCTCGGGCGCGTCGGTGAACTCCTTCTTCGGGATCACGACGATGATCATCTCGATCCCGACAGGGGCCAAGCTCTTCAACTGGCTGTTCACCATGTACCGCGGCCGCATCCGGTTCGAACTGCCGATGATGTGGACGGTCGCCTTCATGCTGACCTTTGTGATCGGCGGGATGACGGGCGTCATGCTGGCGGTGCCGCCGGCGGACTTCGTGCTGCACAACTCCCTGTTCCTGATCGCCCACTTCCACAACGTCATCATCGGCGGGGTGCTGTTCGGCCTGTTCGCCGCCATCAACTTCTGGTGGCCCAAGGCCTTCGGCTTCCGGCTGGAGAAGAAGTGGGGCCTGGTCAGCTTCTGGTGCTGGGTGGTCGGCTTCTGGATGGCCTTCATGCCGCTGTACGTCCTGGGCTTCATGGGCGTGACGCGGCGGATGCGGGTCTTCGACGACCCGGCCTATCAGATCTGGTTCGTCATCGCGGGTGTCGGCGTGGCCGTCATCGCCGTCGGCATCCTGGCCATGCTGATCCAGTTCGCCGTCAGCATCATCAACCGCGACAAGCTGCGCGACGAGACCGGCGACCCCTGGCAGGGCCGCACGCTGGAGTGGGCCACCTCGTCTCCACCGCCGGACTACAACTTCGCCAAGACGCCGATCATCCATGACAGCGACGCCTGGTGGGACATGAAGACGCGCGGCTATGAGCGGCCGAGCGAAGGTTTCAAGCCGATCCACATGCCCGCCAATACCGGCGCCGGTTTCATTCTGTCGGCGCTGTCGCTGATCGTCGGATTCGCCCTGATCTGGTACATCTGGTGGCTGGTGGCGGCGGGCTTCGCGGCCCTGATCGGCTACGCCATCTTCCACACCTTCAACTACAGGCGCGACTACTACATTCCGGCCGAGACGGTTCAGGCGACCGAGGACGCGCGCACCCAGGCCCTGGCGGCCGCAGCAGCGACGCAGGGGTGATCCGATGAGCCACGCACCAACCCTCAACCCCGACTACGTCGACGAGACCGGGCGGCCGATCTTCCACCCGGCCGAGGAGCCGCACCACCCGGAGGGCCACAGCACCATGCTGGGCTTCTGGATGTATCTGATGAGCGACTGCCTCATCTTCGCGATCCTGTTTGCGGTCTACGCGGTGCTGGGCGGCAACTATGCCGCCGGTCCGGCACCCAAGGACCTGTTCGACCTGCCGCTGGTGGCGGTGAACACCTCCATGCTGCTGTTCTCGTCGATTACCTACGGCTTCGCCATGCTGGCGATGTACCGCAACAAGGTGGCGCAGACGCAGGCGTGGCTGGCGATCACCGGCCTGTTCGGCCTCTGCTTCCTGGGCATCGAGCTCTATGAGTTCGCCCACATGATCCACCTGGGCGCCACGCCCCAGCGCAGCGGCTTCCTGTCGGCCTTCTTCATCCTGGTGGGCACGCACGGCCTGCACGTCACCTTCGGCTGCATCTGGCTGGTCACCCTGATGATCCAGGTGGGGCAGAAGGGCCTGATCCAGGCCAACAAGCGCCGCCTCATGTGCCTGAGCCTGTTCTGGCACTTCCTGGACGTCATCTGGATCGGCGTCTTCACCTTCGTCTATCTGTTCGGGATGCTGCGATGAGCGCCGAAGCCCACAACGAGCACGCCGTGACTCACGACGATCACCACGGCGACGACCATGATCACGGCACCTACAGAAGCTATCTGATCGGCTTCGCCTTGTCGGTCGTGCTGACCGCCATTCCCTTCTGGCTGGTCATGGCCGGGGTGCTGGCGCCGCAGCTGACGGGCCTGATCATCACCGCCTTCGCCGTGGTGCAGATCGTGGTCCACATGATCTTCTTCCTTCACATGAACCACAGGTCCGAGGGCGGGTGGAACATGCTGGCGCTGATCTTCACCCTGGTGATCGTGGTCATCGCCGTCGCCGGTTCGGTCTGGGTCATGTATCACCTGAACACCAATATGATGCCCGTCCACGACATGCAGGTGATGGGCTGAGCCCTTTTGCACGCGGAGACGCCGCTTGACGTCATCGTCGGCCCCTGAACCCGCCGCCCGTCCGGCGACACGCCGTCGATGGATCGCGGGACTGGCGGTCTTCGCCGTACTGTTCGCAGGCTTTTCCGCGCTGGGGGTCTGGCAGGTCCAGCGCCTGGCGTGGAAGCAGGAGCTGATCCGCCAGGTCGACAGCCGCATCCACGCCGACCCCGTCCCGGCGCCGGGGCCTGCAAGCTTCGACGCCGTGACGCGCGAGGCGGACCAGTACAGCCGCGTCACGGCCAGCGGCCGGTTCCTGCATGACCGCGAGGCGCGGGTGAAGGCGGTGACGGACCTGGGGCCGGGCTTCTGGGTCGTCACGCCGCTGGCGGATGCGCGGGGCTTCACCGTCCTGATCAACCGGGGCTTCGTCCCCGCCGAGCGAACGGCCCCTGAAACCCGCACCGAAGGTCAGGTCGACGGCCCGGTCTCCGTCACCGGCCTGTTGCGGATCAGTGAACCGAAGGGCGGCTTCCTACGCGACAATGATCCAGTCGGCGACCGCTGGTTCTCGCGCGATGTGGCGGCGATCGCGCAGGCCAAGCGGCTGGACGGCCCGGTTGCGCCCTATTTCATAGATGCTGACTCGACGCCCAATCCCGGCGGCTGGCCGCGCGGCGGTCTGACGGTGGTGCGCTTCGCCAACAGTCATCTGGTCTATGCTCTGACCTGGTTCGGTCTGGCCCTGATGTCGGCGGGCGGCGCCGTTCTGTGGCTGCGCGACGAGCGGCGCCGCAGGGCAGGGGGGCGATAGTGCAGACGCAGACTCTGGGCCGCTTCGCTCAAACCGTTCTAGGCATGGACGCCAATGCCGAGACTCCGGTGTCGCCGGGCGCGGCCGGGCGGCGCAACATGCTGTTGCTGATCCAGTTGAGGTGGCTGGCGGTTATCGGTCAGGTGGCGACCATCGTCATCGTCCACTGGGGTCTGAAGATCAGCGTCCCGCTGGGGCCTCTGCTGCTGGCGCCGACGGCGCTGGCGGTGATGAACCTGGTCAGCGCGCCGGTCACCCTGCGGCGCAAGGTCGTCACCGACCCAGAGATTCTGCTGGCCCTGTGCGTCGACGTGGCGGCGCTGAGCTGGCTGCTCTACTTCAGCGGCGGGGCGACCAATCCGTTCGCGGCCCTTTACCTGATGCAGGTGGTGCTGGCGGCGGTGCTGCTGCGGCCCGTCTACGCCTGGGGCTTCGTGCTGGCGACGGGCGCCTGTCTGGCCTTCCTGGCGGTGTGGCGGCAGCCGCTGGACCTGCCGGATGGCGCCGATGCGCGGCTGGGCCTGATCCAGCAGGGCGCCCTGATCAACTTCATCCTGATCGCCGTGCTGCTGGTGGCCTTCGTCACCCGCACCAGCCAGAATGTGCGCGCTCGCGACGCCTATCTGGCCGAGGCGCGGCAGCAGGCGGCGGAACAGGACCACATCGTGCGCATGGGGCTGCTGGCCTCGGGCGCAGCGCATGAACTCGGCACGCCGCTGGCCTCCCTGTCCGTGATCCTCAGCGACTGGCGGCGCATGCCCGCCCTGACCGGCGACGAGGACCTGCGCCACGACATCGACCAGATGCAGGCCGAGGTGGATCGCTGCAAATCCATCGTCACCAACATCCTGATGTCGGCGGGCGAGGCGCGCGGGGAGGCGCCGACCGTCACCGCCCTCAGCGGCTTCCTCGGCGAGATCATCGATGACTGGTCCGCCAGCCGACCCGGCGACGCCATGCAGGTCGCCCTCAGCGGCCCGACGCCGCGCGATCCGTCCATCATCGCCGACCCGGCTCTGAAACAGGTATTCAGCGCCCTGCTGGACAATGCGCAGGAGGCGGGCGCGCGAAACCTGGAGATGCGGGCGGTGGCCGACGCCGACGGCCTGTTCATCGCCTTCGAGGACGACGGCCCCGGTTTCGCGCCCGTCATTCTGGAAAAGCTGGGCCAGCCCTATCAGTCTACCAAGGCGCGGGCAGGGGCGGGTCTGGGCCTGTTCCTGCTGGTCAATGTGGTGCGAAAACTGGGCGGCACGGTCGTCGCCGCCAACCGTCCGGGCGCGACCGGCGGCGGGGCCGTGGTGCGACTGGCCTTGCCCATCGACGCCCTGGCGCCGAAGTAAGCAGTCTGGAAAGAGGGCATGAGATGACGGACGAACACCGCCGGCTTCTGATCGTCGAGGACGACGAGTCCTTCTCCCGCACCCTGCGGCGCTCGTTCGAGCGGCGCGGCTATCAGGTGGTGGCCGCCCACAGTCATGACCAGATGGTCGAGCTGTTGAAGACGCACCATCCCGACTATGCGGTGGTGGACCTGAAGCTGGGAACGGCCTCGGGCCTGACCTGCGTACAGACGCTGCACGCCTTCGACCCCGATCTGGTGATCGTCGTCCTGACCGGCTTCGCCAGCATCGCCACGGCGGTCGAGGCCATCAAGCTGGGCGCCCGTCACTACCTCGCCAAGCCTGCCGGCACGGATGACATCGAGGCCGCCTTCGGTCGCGCAGCGGGCGACCCTGACGCCCCTCTGACCGCCCGCCCGACCTCGATTAAGACGCTGGAGTGGGAGCGTATTCACGAGGTTCTGGCCGAGACCGACTTCAACATCTCCGAGGCCGCCCGGCGTCTTGGAATGCACCGCCGCACCCTGGCGCGGAAGCTGGAGAAGCGTCAGGTCAGCTAATCAGCGGCTCCGCTCATCCCTCCGTCTTCAACGCCCCCAGCACATCTTCCGTATCCTGCCCCAGCTTCGGCGGCGGGGCGTCGTATCGCACCGGCGTCTTCGACAGGCGGATGGGCGAGGCGACCGTGCGGACCGGATCGGCCAGATCGGGCCGCGACTGTTCGACCGTCAGGCCGCGATGGATCGCCTGAGGCTCGGCGAACACCTGATCGATGGTGTTGACGGGGCCGCAGGGCACGCCCGCCGCCTCCAGCGCCTGCATCAGCCCCTGCATGGTGAAGCCCGCCGTCTTCGCCGCGATCAGCGGACCCAGCGCCTCGCGCTCAGCGACCCGCAGGGCGTTGGTGGCGAAGCGGTCCTCGACTTCCAGCCCCAGGGCGCCGCACAGGGCGCGGAACTGGCCGTCGTTGCCCACGGCGATGATCACCATCCCGTCGGAACAGGCGAAGGGCTGATAGGGGGCCAGATTGGGATGGGCGTTGCCCATCCGCGTCGGCGCGGTTCCTGAGACGAACCAGTTGGTCGCCTGATTGGCCAGCATGGCGGCCTGAACGTCGAACAGGGCGATGTCCACGTGCTGCCCCTCTCCGGTCGCCCGCGCGTGCCACAGGGCCGCCAGTATGGCGTTGGAGGCGTAAAGGCCGGTGAACAGATCAACGACCGCCACCCCGACCTTCATCGGCTCGGCGCCCGGCGCGCCGTCGGGCTGGCCGGTGATCGACATCAGCCCGCCCATGGCCTGGATCATGTAGTCATAGCCCGCGCGGTGCGCGTCCGGCCCGTGCTGGCCGAAGCCGGTGATGGAGCAGTAGACCAGCCTCGGATTGATCGCCGCCAGCGAGGCGTAGTCGAGGCCGTATTTCTTCAGCCCGCCGGTCTTGAAGTTCTCGACCACCACGTCGCAGGTCGCGGCCAGACGGCGCACGGCCTCGGCGCCTTCCGGGCTGGCGATGTCCAGCTCGACCGACTTCTTGCCCCGGTTGGCGCACAGGAAATAGGCGGCGTCGCCGGGCGCGCCGTCGGCCGTGGTGGTGAAGGGCGGGCCCCAATGGCGGGTGTCGTCGCCGGCGCCCGGCCGTTCGATCTTGATGACCTCGGCCCCCAGATCAGCCAGCGTCTGCGTCGCCCAAGGCCCCGCCAGCACCCGCGACAGGTCCAGAACCCGCACGCCATGAAGCGGGCCGCAGGCAGAAGGGGCGGGGGCGGGAATCGAGACGGCGTCGGACATGCGCGACTTCTAACAGAAACCGGCGGCGGTCGGATGGCCTGCCGCCTGGGCGGCTGTCTTCTGTAATGAAGGAATAAAGAGACGATGGTGGGTGATCACAGGTTCGAACTGTGGACCCGCTGATTAAGAGTCAGCTGCTCTACCAACTGAGCTAATCACCCGTACCGTCGTCTGCGCCCTTGGTGTGGCGCCGGTCCTTCGCTGCGGTGTGAACAACCTCGGCGAAGGGCGCTCCTATTACTCGCAGCGATCATGCGGTGCAAGCGCCAAATGCGTCTTTTATCATGATTGCAACGCGCGCTAAGGTCGCGCCTTGAATCAGCCGCCGAAAGACGCGGCGAGGGGGAGTAAAGATTATGGCGTTCTGGAACCGTCGGCGCTCGATCGACGCGATGTTGGCTCCGAGCTCGGGGCCGGGGCTCAAAAAGACCCTGAGCTGGCCGCACCTTATGGCGCTGGGCGTCGGCGCCATCGTCGGCACCGGCATCCTGACCCTGATCGGGGTCGGAGCGGGGCTGGCGGGTCCGGCCGTGTTGATCAGCTTCGCCCTGGCCGGTCTGGTGTGCGCCTGCGCCGCCCTGGCCTATGCCGAGCTGTCGACGATCATGCCCGCCTCGGGCAGCGCCTATACCTACTCCTATGCCGCCCTGGGCGAGATCTTCGCCTGGGTCGTGGGGTGGAGCCTGATCCTTGAATACTCCCTCGTTGTGTCGGCCGTGGCTGTCGGCTGGTCGGGCTATGCGGCGCCCTTCCTGTCCGGGCTGGGAATCGACCTTCCGTTCGCCCTGACCGTCGGGCCGCACGTTGAAGGCGGGCTGATCAACCTGCCGGCGGTGTTCATCATCGGCATCGTCACCGGCCTGCTGTTGATGGGCACGCGCGAGAGCGCGACGCTGAACGCGGTGCTGGTGGTCATCAAGATCGCCGCCCTGGTGGCTTTCGTGGCGATCGCCCTGCCGAAGTTCGATGCGGCGAACTTCACCCCCTTCATGCCGCACGGCTTCGGGGCGCCCTTCGTTCAGACGGGTGTCATGGCGGCGGCCGCCATCATCTTCTTCGCCTTCTACGGCTTCGACGCCATCGCTACGGCGGCCGAAGAGACCAAGAAGCCCGAGCGCGACCTGGCCATCGGCATCGTCGGTTCGATGGTGGTCTGCACCATCCTCTACATCGCCGTCGCCGCGGCTGCGATCGGCGCCGCGCCGGTGTCCAGCTTCGCCGACAGCCCCGAACCGCTGGCCCATATCATGCGCGGTCTGGGTCAGGGCGTCGCCGCACAATGGATCGCCGCAGCCGCCGTCGTCGCCTTGCCGACCGTCCTGCTGGCCTTCCTGTTCGGCCAGAGCCGCATCTTCCTGGGCATGGCCCGCGACGGCCTGCTGCCCAATCGCCTGGCCAAGATCTCCAATCGCGGCGTGCCGACCGTGGTGACGATCTTCACCGCTATCGTCGTCGCCTTCCTGGCGGGCATCATGCGTCTGGACGAACTGGCGTCGCTGGCCAATGCCGGCACCCTGATGGCCTTCATGGCCGTGGGGATCAGCCTGATCGTGCTGCGCGTGCGTGAGCCGAACCGCGAGCGCAAGTTCAAGGCGCCGTTGTGGCAGCTGGTCGGCGGGGTGGCTATCGTTGGCTGCATCGTCTTCTTCTTCAGCCTGAAGAGTTCGACGCAGCTGTATTTCCTGCTGTGGAATCTGTTCGGTCTGGCCGTCTATCTGGTCTGGTCGTCGCGTAACTCGCGCCTGGCCAAGGGCGAAGAGGCCGAGGGTTAATGGCCAGGCGCGACCTGTCGGGGGCGGTGGATTTCACCGTCCTCGAAGCCATGACTGGCGGCATGGATGAGGTGACGGAAGAAGTGCTGGGCCTGTTCGCCGAACAGGCCCGCATGTGGTCGGCCCTTCTGGATGCGTCCAGCGAAGGCTGGCGCGACGCCGTTCACACCATCCGCGGCGCCGGGGCAGGCATTGGGGCCAAGGCCCTGGCCCAGGTCTGTGAAGAGGTGGAGTTCGGCGAGCAATCCGCCGCGCCTGCCGGTTTGGAGCGCGTGAAGACGGCGCTGGACGCGGCCCTGGCCGACGTCGCCGCCTATCGCCATGAACTGGCGCTCAGGAGTTTGAAGGGCTGAAGCGAGGCTAGGCCCGCGTCTGGTCCCAGGTTCCGAACTCGTGGGCGATGCAGCGGTCGATGAGCAGGCGCCAGACTGGCTCGGCGATGTCGGGCGACAGGCCGGCGGGTTCGGCCGCCTTCAGCACCTTGGCCACCACGTCGTCGATGCGGGCCTGATCGAAGACGGCGTCGCGGTTCGGCTTGATGCGGGCGGCGGCGTCCATATAGCGCTGACGCTCGGCCAGCAGGGTCACCAGAGCGCGGTCTAGCGCATCCACCCCCTGACGCACATCGACCATGGTGACGCAATCTTCAGGGGCCTTGCGCTCGTCAATGGCGACGGTGCGGGGAGAGGTCATCAGGTCAGCCGACAAAGGCGCGCTCCAGAACATAGTCGCCGGGTTCGGCGTTCGAGCCTTCTTTCAGGCCGTAGGATTCCAGCAGTTCGCCGGTCTCCTTGATCATGGCCATCGAGCCGCACAGCATGACGCGGTCGCTGTTGGGCGAAAAGCCGATGGGCAGTTGCAGGTCGGCGAACAGATCGCCCGACTTGATGCGGTCGGTGATGCGGCCCGGCGTCTCGAACCGTTCGCGCGTCACCGTCGGATAATAGGTCAGCTGGGCCTTGGCCTCGTCGCCGATCAGCGGGTCGTCGTGGATCTCGTGGCTGAAGAAGTCGCGATAGGCCAGGTCGGCGACATTGCGCACCGTGTGGCAGACGATGACCTGCTTGAAGCGCGAATAGGTTTCCGGATCGCGCGCAACCGACAGCCAGGGCGCCAGGCCCGTGCCGGTGCCGATCAGCCACAGACGCTCGCCGCCGGTCAGGGCGTCCAGCACCAGGGTGCCGGTCGGCTTCTTGCCCATCAGAACGCTGTCGCCCGCGACGATCTTCTGCAGGCGCGAGGTCAGGGGGCCGTCCTGGACCTTGATGGAGAAGAACTCCAGCTCCTCGGCCCAGAAGGGGCTGGCGATCGAATAGGCGCGCAGCACGGGTTTGCCGCCGTCTTCGCCCGGCAGGCCGATCATCACGAACTCGCCCGAGCGGAAGCGGAAATCCTCGGGCCGTTTCACGCCGAAGCTGAACAGCTGGTCGTTCCAGTGGCGGACCCACAGGACTTCCAACTCATGGAACGGACTGGCCTTGACGGGCGGCGCGGCGAGGGAGGCGTCAGACATGGCGACTACCTAGGCGGTCGCGGGCGATTGCGAAAGAGTGCTGCGGCGATCCTTCTGTCGCTTGAGGAAGAAGGCGCTCAGGCAGCCAGGAGCGACAGTGCGTAAAGATCCTTCTCCCCTTGAGGGAGAAGGTGGCCCGCCAGGGCCGGATGAGGGGTGTCGGCGCGAGGCCTGCCCGGAAGTCGCTCGCCTGCTTCCTCGCACCCCTCATCCGTCAGGCCCCGCCTGCCACCTTCTCCCTCAAGGGGAGAAGGAAAAAGAGAGTCCAATTCGTCTGAACCGTCTGAAATCCCCTGCGTCGGGCGGTCGCTTCTTCCCTGGCCGGAGCGCAGTCTAGAACAGGCGGCAGGGCAGGCTGGCCGATTGGGGCGAGCCTCCTTCCGTCATGAACAGGGGGCGGGCGAAAGAAGGGATGACGACGGAGGATTCCGGCTCTAGCTTCGCCGCCATGCGCACACTTCTTCTCGCCTCGACCATCCTGATGGCTGCGACGCCGGCCTTCGCTCAGCAACCTGCCACGCCGCCCGCCGCCACGGCGCCGGTGTCCTCGATCCTGACGGTCGAGCGGGTGTTCGCCAATCCGTCGCTGGCCGGGCCGGTGGCGCGGGGCGTCAGCCTGTCGCCTGACGGCGAACTGGTCGCCTTCCTGCGCTCGCGCGAGGATGATGTGGACGTGCTGGACCTGTGGGCCGCGCCGGTGGAGGGCGGCGAGCCGTTCAAGCTGATCGACGCCCGCGCCCTGGTCCCCGATGCGGGCGAACTGTCCGAGGCCGAGAAGGCGCGGCGCGAGCGGATGCGGATTTCCCAGCGCGGCGTGGTCGAATACTCGTGGGACGAACAGGGCCGCTACATTCTGGCGCCGCTGGAAGGCGACGTCTTCCTGGCCAACCGAGCCGACGGCTCCGTGCGGCGTCTGACGGAGACGGCGGCCGACGAGATCGACGCCAAGGTCTCGCCCAAGGGCGCTTTCGTCAGCTTCGTGCGCGATCAGAACCTGTTCCTGATCAACCTTGAGACGGGCGCCGAACAGGCGATCACTACCGACGGCAAGGACCTGATCACCTGGGCCGCGGCCGAGTTCATCGCCCAGGAAGAGTTGGACCGCGACACCGGTTACTGGTGGAGCCCGGACGAGCGCTACATCGCCCTGCAGCGCACGGACGAGAGCACCGTCGACGTCATTCCGCGTCTGGACATCACCGGCGGCGGCGCCTCGGTCGCTCAGCAGCGCTACCCCCGCGCCGGACGGCCCAACGCCGTGATTGAGCTTTATGTGCAGGACGTGCAGAGCGGCCAGCGGGTCAAGGTCGATCTGGGCGCCGATCACGACATCTACCTGGGTCGGGTGAACTGGGCGGCGGACGGCTCGGTCGCCTATGTCCAGCGCCTGTCGCGGGACCAGAAGCGGCTGGACCTGCTCAGCGTCGATCCGGCCACGGGCGCCAGCCGCGTGATCGCCAGCCAGACCTCGAACGCGTGGGTCAACGTCACCCATGACTTCAAGGCGCTGAAGGACGGGAACTTCATCTGGTCCAGCGAGGAGAGCGGGTGGCGTCACCTGTACCTCTACGCCAAGGACGGACGCCGCCTGCGCGCGATCACGCGCGGCGACTATCCGGTCAAGTCGCTGGCGGGCGTCAATCAGGAGACGGGCGAGGCCTTCTTCACCGCCTCCATGCGCGACGGCAGGGAATATCCGATCGAGCAGCAGCTGTTCCGCGCCAGCTATAAGCGGACGCTGAACCCCACTGAGGTCACGCCGCGCGGCGGCTGGTGGAGCGCCACGGTCAACGGCACCGGCACGGCCTATGTCGGCAACTACAGCGACGTGAACACCCCGGCGCAGTCGGCGCTGTATTCCATCAACGGCCAGCGCGTGCGCTGGATCGAGGAGAACAAACTCCAGCCCGGCCACCCCTTCTGGCCCTATGCCGAGCGCCAGCAGAAGCCGACCTTCGGCACGCTGCAGAGCCACGGCGAGACCCTGGTCTGGCAGATGACCACGCCGCCGGGCTTTGATCCGTCGAAGCAGTATCCGGTCGTTATGCAGGTCTATGGCGGCCCGTCGGCGGGCGGGGTGAAGAACGCCTGGCAGGGGGCGACGAACCAGTTGCTCACCGAAGCGGGCTATATCGTCTTCCGTCTGGACAACCGGGGCGAAGGCGACCGCTCGGCCGCCTTCAAACAGGCCCTGTATCTGAAGATGGGCCAGCCCGAGATCGAGGATCAGGTCATCGGCGCCGACCACCTGCGCTCGCTGCCCTACGTCGACGACAGCCGCATCGCCATGATGGGCTGGTCCTACGGCGGGTTCATGAGCCTGATGGCGCTGACGGAGCCTAAGATGGGGCTGGCGGCGGCGCTGGCGGGGGCGCCGCCGACGGAGTGGAGCCTGTACGACACGGCCTATACCGAGCGCTATATGTCGACGCCGCAGGGCAATGTGGAGGGCTACGCCGCGTCAGATGTGCTGGGCCGTCTGGACAACCTGACCGGGCGTCTGCTGCTGCTGCACGGCATGGCCGACGACAACGTCATCTTCGAGAACACCACGCGGGTGCTGAACGCGCTGCAGGAAAAGAGCATTCCGTTCGAGACCATGCTCTATCCGGGTCAGCGTCACGGCGTGCGCGGCAACGACAGGCAGCTTCACCTATGGCGCACCTACCTCGACTTCCTGGACCGCACGATCGGCACGCGGGCGCCCGTAAAGGCCGATTGATCGCGGCGGCGGCTGCCGGAGCTCTCTATTGCGGGTTTGTAACCCCGGCAGCCGCACAGGCGACGTCAAGCCAGTCGGGCTGCCGATTGCTCAGCCAGATGGCTCCTGCCGAGCAAGCTGAAATTCGTCGCGCCGCCGCCGCGCGCGGACGCTCCATTCCGGATGGAGCAGACGTCGAGGTCTGCCGAGAGAGGGCGACCTCTGCGGCGTCGTTCGTCGGAATGCTGCAGACAATGGATGAGCGCTATCGAAGCGTGCTCCGATGGTCATCGCCAGAAGTCATGAGGATGCGAGACGGAAACGACGCTCAAATGCAGGGCGTGCTGGTCCTGCTCAAGGACAACATCGAGACGCGCGACATGCCGACCACGGCCGGCTCGCTGGCCCTGGCCGATAATGCGCCCGGCCGCGACGCTCCCATCGTGGCGCGGTTGCGGGAGGCCGGCGCCGTCATCCTGGGCAAGGCCAATCTGTCGGAATGGGCCAACATCCGTTCGTCGCGGTCCATCAGCGGCTGGAGCGCCGTCGGCGGCCAGACGCGCAATCCCTATGATCCGGAGCGGACGCCGTGCGGCTCGTCCTCAGGCAGCGCCGTGGCGGTCGCCATCGGCCTGGCGCCGGTAGCCATCGGCACCGAGACAGACGGCTCCATCGTCTGCCCGGCCTCGGTCAACGGCGTGGTCGGCTTCAAGCCGACGGTGGGCCTGGTCAGCCGCACCCACGTCATCCCCATCAGCCATTCCCAGGACACGCCGGGCCCCTTCGCCACGACGGTGGAGGACGCGGCCATCGTCCTGACCGTCATGGCCGGGTCCGATCCCGAGGATCCGGCGACGGCCGAGGCGGATGCGCGAAAGGTCGACTATCGCGCGGCCCTGGACGCTGGCAGCCTGCGCGGCGCGCGGCTCGGGGTCATGGGCTTCCTCTTGCCCGCCTACTCGACCGAGGCGCGCGCGGAGTTCGACCGGGCCGTGGAGGCTCTGCAGGCCGCAGGCGCCGAGGTGGTCGAGATCGGCGAGGGGCCTAATATGCAGGCCATCGGCAGCTGGGAACTGACCGGCATGCTGACCGAGCTGAAGCACGGCCTGAACGCCTATCTGGCCTCGACCGACCCGGCCCAGGTCAGGACGCGCACCCTGGCCGAGGTGATCGCCTTCAACGCCGCCGAACCGCGCGAGACGGAACTGTTCGGACAGGAGTTCTTCGAGATGGCCGAAGCGACCGCGGGCCTGGACGACCCAACCTATCTCGAGGTGCGGGCCAAGGCCTTCCAGGCGGCGGGGCCGGATGGAATCGACCGCATGATGCGCGAGCACGGCGTGGTCGCTCTGATCGCCCCGACCACGTCGCGGGCCTGGACCAATGATCCCAACGACGATGATCGGTCGCAGGGCTCCGCCAGCCGGCTGGCGGCCGTGGCGGGCTATCCGCACCTGACGGTGCCGATGGGGTTTGATCGGGGGATGCCGATCGGCCTCAGCTTCATTGGCGGCAAGTGGGACGACGCCCGCATCCTGTCTCTGGGCCATGCCTATGAACAGGCGACGCGGGAGCGTCGGCCGCCGCCCGCGGGGACGGCGGCCGAGCCGGATCAGTCGCGGTAGTTCAGCGCCGGGGCGCGGTCGCCCAGCAGGGCGCGGTATTCGAAGTTCGGGCCGCGACGCTGTTCGAACTCGGCCTTGGCGGCGGCGATGGTGTCCGGGCTCTGGAACAGTTCGGCCGTGGTCAGGGCCAGGGTCTTGGCGGCCAGATGGGCGCCCTTCAGGCCGATGGTCGTGCCCGCCGCCACCACGTTCTGCCACGAGTGACCGGCCGAACCCGGCACGAAGGTCGCCGTCGACAGGCCGACCGTAGGCGTGACCCACGACACGTCCGACACGTCGGTGGAGCCGCCGAAGTCGCCGCCGATCACGGCGTCCTCGATCTGACCGACGCTGGCCAGGTCCGGCTTGGAGGTCAGGGTTTTCTGGATTTCGGTCGCCAGGGCGGTTTCCTCTGCCGTCCAGGTGATGCCGCCGACATGGCGCAGGTTGCGGTCCATGACCGTCATCAGGGCCTGATTGGGCAGCATGGAATAGACGCCGCCGATGGCCTCGAACTCGACGCGGGTGCCAGTGCCCAGGGCGGCGCCGTCAGCCGCCAGCTTCACCCGCTCCAGTACGTCGCGGACGATCTCGGGGTTGTTGTGGCGCACGTAGTAATAGGCCTCGGCATAGGCCGGGACGACGTTGGGCGCCTTGCCGCCGTCGGTGATGGCGTAGTGGATGCGGGTGCGGTCCGGCACGTGCTCGCGCATCATGTTGACCATGTAGTTCAGGGCCTCGACCCCATCGAGCGCCGAGCGGCCCTTGTCGGGCGCGGCGGCGGCGTGGGACGCCGTGCCGTAGAAGCGGAACTTGCCCGAGACGTTGGCCATCGTGTCGCCCTGACGGGCCGAGTTCACATTGCCGGGGTGCCAGTGCAGCGACACGTCGACGTCGTCGAACAGGCCGTCGCGGACCATATAGACCTTGCCAGAGCCGCCTTCTTCGGCCGGGGTGCCGTAGACGCGCAGTTCGCCCTTGATGTTGTTAGCGACCATCCAGTCCTTGACCGCGATGGCGGCGTGGATCGAGGCGGCGCCGAACAGGTTGTGGCCGCAGCCGTGGCCCGCATGGCCGCCTGCGGATTCCTGGATCGGGCTGAGGGTCTGCGACAGACCGGGCAGGGCGTCGTATTCGGCCAGGACGGCGATCACCGGACCTGCGCCGTTCTTGAAGCTGGCCAGGAAGGCGGTCGGCTCATTGGCGATGCCGGCGGTGATGGCGAAGCCCGCGTCGCGCAGCTGATCCTGCAGCAGGGCGGTGCTCTGGGTCTCCTGATAGCCCAGCTCGGCGAACTTCCAGATCTCCAGCGCGGCGTGGTCCAGGGCGGCCTGGTTGCGATCGACGGTGGAGGTGATCTGGGCTCTGGCCTGCGGCGACAGTTCAGCGGCGACGGCGGGAGCCAGAGGCAGGCTGGTCATCGCGGCGGCTAGGGCGAGGACGCGCATCGAAACGGGCTTCATGGGAACTCCGGGAACAGGAAAGAAGAAGGGGCGGAAGGCGTCGCCGCCAACCGCCCCGAAATCAGTCAGAGACTGATCAGAAGGACTTGCGGAAGCTGGCGTACCAGTAGCGCCCGTAGGGCTGGTACACCGTGCCGACATAACCGCCGCTGGCCAGCGGGGGCTGTTCGTCGGTGATGTTGCGCACGCCGACGCGAACGGCCGAGTCGGCCAGCGCCTCGCTGAAGCGCGAACCGTCGAAGGCGTATTCCGCATAGAGGTTGGCGGTGATGGTGGAGTCCACCGTCCAGTAATCGCCCGCCGAGTTGGTCAGGCCGTCGTCATACAGCGACGAGATGTACTGGGTGAAGGCGCCGACCGTCCAGTCGTCCTTGCGCCACGTCGCCGACAGCGACCACTTCCATTCCGGGCGACCGAAGTCGGCGATCATGTCGCCGAACGAACCCGACAGGAAGATGGCCTCGTCCAGCTGACCCGAAGCCTGGGCGTCGGCCAGCATCTTGGTGTCCGGCGCCATGTCCAGATAGTATTTGATCAGATGCGAGACGTTCAGGTTGACGTTGAAGTCGCCGTACTGGGTGCCGCGCAGACGCCACATCACGCCCAGGTCCAGGCCTTCGACCGTCTGAGGCTGCTGGTTGGTATAGGCGTCCTTGATGTAGAGAACTTCGCCCGCCGCCTCGAGGCCCGAGCCTGCGAAGAGGGCGATGTCGGCGGCGGTCGGATCGGCGCGGACGACGTTCTCGTTGAACGAGCCCTGCTTGCGCAGCAGGTAGTCCAGCGTCAGAGCGTTCTGACCGCGGAACAGGCCCACCATGCCTTCCTGCTTCACCTGCCACCAGTCAGCGGTGAAGGTGAAGTCGCCGAACTCAGCCGGGATGAAGCGCGGCTGGATGACGAAGCCAAGCGAGACGGTTTCGGACTCTTCCGGGGCCAGGTCCGGGTTGCCCGAGCGGCGCTCCTGCGTCGATTTGCGGGCGTGGGTCTGGCTGAAGTTCGCCTTGAACTCGTCCGCGACCCTGGAGCTCATCGAGGCGCCGCAGCCGCGCAGGGTGTTGTCGATCGCGCCCGTGGCGGTCTTGAGGCCGCCCTGAACGCGCAGGGCCTCGCAATAGATCCAGTCGTTGCTGTTGTTCGAGCGGGTGATGACGGTGGCGTTCATCTGCTCCAGGTTCGGAGCGCGGAAGCCTTGCGCCCACGAGCCGCGGATACGGAAGCCGTCGACGATGTCCCAGGCCGCAGCGAACTTGGGCTTGGCGACCGAACCGAAGTCCGAATACTCCTCGAAGCGACCGGCGAGCTGGACTTCCAGGTTGTGGACCAGCGGCACGCCCATTTCCGGCGAAATCAGCGGGGCGGCGAGCTCGACATAGGCCGAGAAGACGTCGCGTTCGCCGTAGGTGTCCGGGTTCTCCGACTGGTTGATCAGGTCCGAAGACTGGACGCCCAGCAGGTTGGTGAAGCGGATCGTGCCGTCGACGCGGCTGTCGCGGTCGTCCAGCTGGGTCTCGGTGCGCAGCTCGATGCCGGCGGCGACGCCGACGGGACCAGCGGGCAGCTGATAGACGTCCGGACGCGAGATGCGGAAGTCCCACATGCCCAGTTCGGTCTTGGTCTTGCGGACCATGTCCACGCGGATGCCGTCCAGGGCCGCCTGGTTCGACAGGGTGTCGTCACCGACCGTGGGGTTGGTCAGCGAGCCGCCGTTGAAGAAGTTGTAGGCGTCCGGGGTCGACTTGGCGGCCCACTCCTGCAGCTTGGTGGCGGAAATGTTGTCCGACACGTCCTTGGCCGAAGCTTCCGACCAGGTCAGGGCGGTTTCCCAGTTCCAGCCGTTCCAGTCGCCGCGCAGGCCGCCCAGGATGCGGTACTGCTTGTTGACCACATTGACGCTGATCGGGCCCATGTCCATGAACCGATAGCCGGTCAGGGTCAGGTTCTGATTGCCGTCCAGCGGGTTGTAGTAGTTCGTGCCGGGGATGATGAAGGGCACAGCCGAGGCCGTTGCGATCGGCTCCTGCCAGGCTTGGGATTCGGCATAGTAGCCGCCCAACTCGCCGAAGGCCTCGACGGCGTCGTTGATCTGGTATTTGCCGGTGACGAACAGGTTGAAACGGTCAACCTCGGGCATGACCGTCAGGCCCAGCTTGGCCATGTCGGCGTTAAGGTCCGACGGCAGGTTGGCGCCGCTCATGACGCACAGGCCGTCGCCGATGGCGGTGACGCAGTCGTTGTGCGTTCCCGGCAGGACGGTGAAGGCGCTGTAGGCCCTGCCGTTGATCGTCGCGCCGGAGCCGTTGACGGTGAAGCGGCCCCAGGGCGTCAGCGGCGAGGTGCCGATCAGGCTGCTGTTGTTCTCAAAGCCCGTGCCGGCGAACAGCGACGTCAGGTCGTTGGAGGCGGTGTAGTCCTGATCGAGCGTGTTCAGCTCGTCGCGGTGGTCGTAGTTGAAGAAGGCCGAGATGTTGCCGCGACCGTCCTGAATGTCCTTGCCGCCATAGATCGACAGGTTCAGCTCGCGCATGCCGGTGCCTTCGGCGCCGCCGTACTGGGTCGAGATGGTCAGGCCGTCCATGTCGTCGCGCAGGACGGTGTTGACCACGCCCGCCACGGCGTCGGCGCCGTAAATGGCGGCGGCGCCGTCGCGCAGGACTTCCATGCGCTTCAGGCCCGACACCGGAATGGCGTTGGTGTTGTAGGTCAGGACCGGCACCAGATGCTCATTGGCCTGCGACGTCGGGTGGCCGACGACGCGACGGCCGTTCAGCAGCACCAGGGTGTTGCCGATGCCCAGGCTGCGCAGGTTCACCGAGCCGGTGTCGCCGCGCGCCGCGTTCGAGGTGTAGGGCAGGTAGGACGAGTTGAAGGTCACATCGCCCATTTGCGGGATGGAGCGGAACAGGTCGTCGCCCGATGCCGGAGCGGCGGCGACGATGTCGTCTTCGCTGACGACGGTCACCGGCAGGGCGGCCGTCACCTTGGAGCCGCGGATCTGCGAGCCGACGACGACGATCTCGTCGACCTGAGTGACCTCGTCCTGCGCCTCCTGGGCGAAGGCGGCGGTTGCGCCGAACAAGGCCGTGGTGGCCAGTAGGGCCGTTCGCATGGTGCGGCGCGCCAAGACAGTGCTCATGAAGTAGTCATCCCCGTTGTGGTCATCGTTCTGCGCTCCTGTCTGAAGCAGGCGTCGCATCGCTGACTGATCTGTATGTCGAATGAGGCCGACTCCCGCGCGCGCCGCCCCGACGAATCGAAAAACCTGGCGCGGCGCGGAGAGTTCGCCTCAGTCCGGACTTGAAGCGGCCACACTGCGGCGCGTCAACCTTAGCTGAAAAAATATTGCTGATATCCCAAATAATGAGCGCGATAATCACTCAAGCTCGTCCTTGAACTACTGTTTTGAGCAATGCTATCGCTATGGTTCTTGATAATATTGTCCTGCGGGAAAGCGTGGCGGGCGCTTCAGCCTTTCGCGACGCACGGGCTTGAGGCGGGGATTTCTGTATGCGTTTGGGTTTGATGAAGTCGGCGACGGCTGTTTCGGCGGCGGCCCTGATGTTGCTGGCTGCGCCGGGGATGGCCCAGGAGGCGGCGGTCCAGGTTCGGCCGACCACCGGCAGCGGCGGCGACATCGTCAACTACGGCCAGATTCACAGCCCTGTCGTGGGACGCGGCGGCATGGTGGTCAGCCAGAGCGACCCGGCGACCCGCGTTGGCGTCGATATCCTGCGCCAAGGCGGCAACGCCGTGGACTCGGCCATCGCCGTGGCCTTCGCCGAGGCGGTGACCCTGCCGCGCGCAGGCAACATCGGCGGCTCAGGCTATATGGTCGTGCATATGGCGGCCACGCAGGATCGTCCGGCCCAGGACATCGCCATCAACTATTACGGCACGGCCCCGGCGGCGACGACGCCTGACCTGCTGCTGGGACCGGACGGCCGGTTCGACCGCTCCAAGCCGTCGGGCTTCCGCAATGTGGCGGTGCCGGGCACCGTTATGGGCCTGTGGGAAGCGCACCAGCGTTTCGGCTCCATGCCGTGGGCGGATCTGGTGGCTCCTGCCATCGCCCTGGCGGAGGAAGGCTATGTCCTGTCCGACGGCGAGGCCGACGCCACGGGCGGCCGCGCCCGCGTTCTGGCGACCGATCCGGGCGCGCGCGAGGCCTATCTGAAGGCTGACGGTTCAGTCTATCGGGCGGGGGAGGTCTTCCGTCAGCCCCTGCTGGCCGAGAGCCTGCGCAAACTGGCGCGCGGCGGCGCGGACGAGTTCTACAAGGGCGAACTGGCGCGTCAGATCGTGGCCGGGATTCAGGCGCATGGCGGCGTCATCACGATGGAAGACATGGCGGCCTATCGCGCCGACGTGTCAGAGCCGATCTGGGGCAGTTATCGCGGCCACCGCATCTCCTTCATGCCGCCGACGGCCTCGGGCGTCAGCGTCGCCGAGGCGCTGAACCTGCTGGAGCATTTCGACCTGCGCGCGATGGGATGGGGCAGCGTCGACAGCCTGCACCTGATCTCCGAGGCGATGAAGATCACCTCGTCCGACCGCAACCTGATCGGCGGGGCGCCGCAGTGGACGACCCCGGCCAAGGGCCTGGCGAGCAAGGAATTCGCCGCCGAGCGCGTCAAACTGATCTCGCTGGACAAGACGCTGAAGGCCGAGGATGTGCCGGAAGGCAATCCCTATCCGTTCGAGAGCAAGGACACGACGCACTATTCGGTGGCCGACGCCTACGGCAATGCGGTGTCGAACACCTATACGCTGTCGAACTCCTACGGCGCCCACGTCGCGCCGGTTGGGACGGGCATCCTGCTGAACAACCACCTGGACAACTTCTACTGGGGCACGCAGGGGCAGCCGAACTCGCCCGCGCCGGGCAAGCGTCTGGGCTCGACCATCACGCCGATGATCGTGTTCAAGGACGACAAGCCGTGGCTGGTCACCGGCACGCCGGGCGGCGGCTATATCATCGCTACGATGGTGCAACTGGTCTCCAACGTCATCGACCACCAGTTGAACGTGGCCGAGGCCGCCATGCGTCCGCGCCTGAATCAGGGCGGCGGCGACAGCCCGCTGGAGCTGGAAGGCGGCTTCTCGCCCGACGTGGAGCGGCTGTTGCGCGAGCGCGGCCACACGGTGCGTCCGTCCATGACGATGGGCAGCACCCAATCCATTCTGGTTGATGGCGACCGCTTCCTTGGCGCCGCCGACACCCGCCGTCCGGACGCCCTGGCGCTGGGCGTCCGCTAAACCGGCGGCTGATCAAGACCCTCTCCCGGCGGGAGGGGGTCAGGCCATCTCGCGCCAGGTCCTGCCGGTGACGCCGTCATAGTTGGTGGCGTGATAGACGCCGCGCGCCACGGCGCGGGCCAGCACATCGGCGGCGACGTTGCCCAGTTGCGCCACCGCGACCTGGCGGGCGGCGGGGTCCTCGATGATCTTCTTGCCGGTCGACAGGCTGAACAGGGTGTCGCCGTCGAAGGGCGCATGGGCCGGGCGGATGGCGCGAGCCATGCCGTCCTGCGCCATGATGGCCACGCGCTGAAGCTCAACGCGGGTCAGGGCCACGTCGGTGGCGATGCAGGCGATGGTGGTGTTCTCGCGCGGTTGAGGGCGGAACTTGGACAGGCCCCAGTCCTCGGCCGAGGCGTGCAGGCCGGACGAGCCGAGGCCGCCGAATTCGTCGCCGATTTCATAGGGGGCGGCCCAGAAGCTCTTGCCGCCCGGCGCCACGACCGAGCCGACGCTGTTGACCGCCACGATGGCGCCGACCGTCCAGCCCGAGGCCATGACGGCCGATGCCGAGCCGATGCCGCCCTTCAGCGCGCCGGCCTCGGCGCCATAGCCCGCGCCCGCTGTACCCAGATCGAAGCGGTCGCTGGCGGCCTCCAGCGCCTGAACCGACAGGCGGCGATAGGGCGGCTCCATCTCCCACTGCTTGTTCCCGCCGTTGGCCAGATCATAGAGGCAGGCGGTCGGGATGATGGGCGAGGGGGGCACGCCCGGCGCCCCGCCCATGCCGTAGCCGCGCCCGCGCATCCCCATCCATGCGGCGACGCTATCGGCCGAGCCGAGGCCATAGACCGACCCGCCCGACAGGATGATGGCGTCCACCTCCTGCACCAGATTTTCAGGGCGCAGCACGTCGGTCTCGCGCCCGGCGGGGCCGCCGCCGCGCAGGTCCACGGCGGCCGTGGCGGGCTTTTCGGCCATAATGACGGTGACGCCGGTGCGGACGCTTGCGTCATGCGCCTGACCGACCTTGAGGCCCTCGACGTCGGTGATGAGGTTGAGCGGTCCGGTGCGGCCCGAGGCGCGGGCGGCGGACTGCGCGGCGGGTTTGGCGCTGGCGGCTCCTGCTGCGGAGGCTGCGGCGCCGATCAGGGCCGAGCCGAGGACGGTTCTGCGGTTCATCCGACGGTTTCCTTTTCCAGAGCGTGATTGCGGACCAGATCCGGCGTCGCCGCCAGAAGTTTCTGCGTATAGGGATGCGATGGCGCGGCGAAGACGGCGGCCGTCTCGCCCTGTTCGACGATCTTTCCGGCCTGCATGACCAGCAGGCGATCCGTCACCGTGCGCACGACGCTGAGGTCGTGGGTGACGAAGAGGTAGGACAGGCCCAGCCGGTCCGACAGGTCGGCCAGCAGGTCCAGCACCTGCGCCCGCACCGAGACGTCTAGCGCCGAGACCGCCTCGTCCAGACAGATGACCGACGGCTCGGTGATCAGGGCGCGGGCGATGGCGATGCGCTGGCGCTGGCCGCCCGAGAACTCGTGCGGATAACGGTCGGCGGCGGCGCTATTCAGGCCCACGCGCTCCAGCATTTCATCGACGCGACGACGGGCCTCGGCGGGGCTGGGGCGGGCGTCCAGCAGGTGGAAGTTTTCGGACACCAGATCGCTGACCTTCCAGCGCGGATCAAAGCTGCCGTAGGGGTCCTGGAACACCACCTGAATGTCGCGGCGGATGGCCTTCAGGGCGGCGCCGCGCGCGGCGGTGATGTCGCGGCCCTTGACCCGGACGCGGCCCGCCTGCGGGGGCTCCAGCGCGAGGATGGCGCGCAGCAGGGTGGACTTGCCGCAGCCGCTTTCGCCGACGAGGCCGACGCTCTCGCCCGGCTGGATCGACAGGCTGACCTGATCGACGGCGCGGAAAGCCTTGGCCTTGCCGAACAGGGCGGGCGCGCCGCCGTATTCGCGCACCACTCCCTCGACCTGAAGCACGGGGGCGGCGTCGGCCTGCGGGACGCTGTGACGGGTCGGGGCGTGGGTGGCGTTGGCCAGCAGGCGCTGGGAATAGGGATGCGCCATGCCGGTGCGGATGCGGTCGACGGGCGCCTCCTCGACCAGTTCGCCGTCCTTCATGACCGCCAGCCGGTCGGCGGTTTCGGCCACGACGGCGAGGTCGTGGGTGATGAGGATCAGACCCATGCCGTCCTCGCGCACCAGCCGCTTCAGCAGGTCCAGCACCTGAGCCTGCGTCGTCACGTCCAGCGCCGTCGTCGCCTCGTCCGCGATCAGCAGTTTGGGCGTCAGGGCGATGGCGATGGCGATGGCGACGCGCTGTCTCTGGCCGCCCGACAGCTCGT
Source organism: Brevundimonas sp. LPMIX5 (assembly GCF_003576505.1). NCBI lineage: Bacteria > Pseudomonadati > Pseudomonadota > Alphaproteobacteria > Caulobacterales > Caulobacteraceae > Brevundimonas > Brevundimonas sp. LPMIX5. The sequence continues at coordinate 61,699 of NZ_QWTZ01000006.1, read as the reverse complement.
GCGGATAACGGGTCAGAGGGAAGCGTTCGGCGGGCAGGCCGACCCGGTCCAGCACGGCGCGGGCGACGGCGAGGGCCTCCTTGCGCGAGGTCTTCTTGTGCAGGCGCACCGTCTCGGCGACCTGATCGCCGATGGTCATGACGGGGTTCAGGGCCGTCATCGGCTCCTGAAAGATAATGCCCACGTCGCGGCCGCGCACCTGCTGCATCACGGCGTCGGGGGCGTTCGAGACGACCTGACCGTTCAGGCGGATCTCGCCGGTCAGGGTCGCACGCGGCGGCGTCAGGCCCAGCACGGCCAGCGCCGTCATTGACTTGCCCGAGCCGCTCTCGCCGACCAGGCCGAGGATTTCGCCGGGGGCGACGGACAGGCTGACGTTCTTCAGGATCGGGGTCTGGCCGATCGACAGGCTGAGGTCGCGGATGTCGAGGACGGTCATGGTCAACGCTCCCGCCGCACGCGCGGGTCGAACAGATCGCGCAGGCCGTCGCCAGTCAGGCTGAGGCCCAGCACGGTCACGAAGATGGCCAGCCCCGGCATGACGGCCAGCCACGGCGCGAAGCCGATCATGGTCTGGGCCTCGGCCAGCATCCGGCCCCAGCTGGGCGCGGGCGGCTGGGCCCCCAGGCCGACGTAGGACAGGCCCGCCTCGGCGACGATGCCGACGGCGAACTGGATCGCGGCCTGCACGACCAGCAGGCTCATCAGATTGGGCAGGATGTGCTGGAGCGAGATCAGGGCCTTGGACTTGCCCGCCGTGCGGGCGGCCAGGACGTATTCGCGGGTCCACAGGCCCTGCGCCGCGCCGCGCGCCACGCGGGTGAAGACGGGGATGTTGAAGACGCCGATGGCGATGACGGCGTTGATCGCGCCCGGCCCCATGACGGCGGTGATCATCACGGCCAGCAGCAGGGCGGGGAAGGCGAAGATCAGGTCGTTGCCGCGCATGACCAATTCGTCGACCCAGCCGCCGCGCGCCGCTGCGGTCAGGCCTAGGGGCGTGCCGATTGCGACGCCGATGCCGACGGCGACGAAGGCCACGACGAGGGAGTTCTGCGCCCCCGCCATGATCATCGACAGCACATCGCGGCCGAAGTGGTCCGTGCCCATCCAGTGGGCGGCGGAGGGGGCGATCAGCTTGGCGGCGATGTCCACCGCCTCCACGTCATAGGGCGTCCAGACCAACGCCAGCAGGGCGGTCGCCAGCACGACGGCGGTCAGGCCTGCGCCGACGATCAACGACAGAGGCCAGCGCACGCGGGGTTTGGCGGGGGCGGTGATGGCGGGGGCGTCGGTCATGCGCGGCGTCCCCTCAGGCGCGGATCAGCGAACAGATAGGCGAGGTCGATCAGGAAGCTGACCAGAACCACGGCGAAGACCAGAACCACCACCACGCTCTGCACCACGATCAGGTCGCGCTGGGTGATGGCCTGGAAGACCAGTCGGCCCAAGCCGGGCAGGGAGAAGACGTTCTCGATGATGATGCCGCCCGCCAGCAGGAAGGGGAATTGCAGGCCAAGGATGGTCAGGACCGGGATCCAGGCGTTGCGCAGCGCGTGTCGCCACAGAGCCTGATTGACCGACAGCCCCTTGGCGCGGGCGGTGCGGACATAGTCCTCGTTCATGGTGTCGAGCAGGGCGGTTCTCAGCACGCGCGCCAGAATGGCGGCCTGCGGCGCGGCCAGCGCTACGGCGGGCAGGATCAGGGCCTTGAAGGCGGGCCAGAAGCCGCTGTTCCAACCGGGGAAACCGCCCGCCGAGAACCAGCCCAGGTTCACCGAGAACAGCAGGATCAGCAGCATGGCGATCCAGAAGTTGGGCAGGGCGACGCCGACCTGCGTGACGCCGATCAGGCCGGTGTCGACGGCGGTTCCCCGGCGGCTGGCGGCGGTGACGCCGATGGGCAGGGCGACCAGCAGCGACAGGACGGTGGCCATCAGGGCCAGCGGCGCGGACACGGCCAGACGTTCCGCGATCAGGCCGCCGACCGGCACCTGATAGGTGTAGCTGGTCCCGAACTTTCCGGTCAGCAGGTCGCCGAGCCAGGCGAAATAGCGCTCAAGGCCTGAGCCTTCGAGGCCCATCTGCTGGCGCAGGGCGGCGATGGATTCCGGGCTGGCGTTCAGCCCCATCATATAGCTGGCCGGATCGCCGGGCACGACCTGCAGCAGCAGGAAGATGACCACGGTCGCCGCCAACAGAGTCAGCGCGTGGCCGCCCAGCTTCTTCAGCAGCCAGGCGGCGCCGAAGCGCCAGGCGACGAAGGCGAGGAGCGCGGCGCCCGCGAGCAGGCTGATCCAGCCCCAGGGGAGGGCGCCGCCGGTGCGCTCGGCGGTCGCGGCGCCCGCTGCGCCCGCGCCGGTCCAGTAGGCGCCGGTGACGTCGTTGGCGGCGATGGGGCCGTTGATCCATAGGCCGTTGACGTCCGCCTTCCACACGCCGATGCGCGAGGACTGGAACAGGAAGCCGTTGACCGCGTCATCGGCGATGCGGCGTTGCAGATCGCCCAGCAGGCGGTTGCGCGTCGGCTCGTCGGGGGCGGCGTTGACCTGAGCCAGCAGGGCGTCGAAGGCGGGGCTGTCGTAGCCGAAATAGTAGTCCTTGCGGCCATAGATGTCGTAATCCATCGGCTCGACGTGCTCGACGATGGTCAGGTCGAACTGGCGGCGCTTGAACACCTGGTCCAGCCACTGGGCCCATTCCAGATTTTCGATCTTCGCGCGGATGCCCGCCTCGGCCAGTTGCGAGATCAGCACCTCGCCGCTGCGCCGCGCATAGGGGCGGGGCGGCAGGCGCAGCGTCACGTCGATGCCGTTGGGATAGCCCGCCTCAGCCAGCAGGGCGCGGGCCTTGGCCGGATCGTGGGGGGACAGCTCGGTCAGGTCGACATAGCCCGGCGCCTGACGCGAATAGTGGCTGCCGATCGGCTGGCCGAAGCCGAACATGGCGCCCTGTATCAGGGCGTCCCGGTCGATGGCGTAGGACAGGGCGCGGCGCACCCGCACGTCATTGAACGGCGCCTTGGTGTTGTTGATCCCCAGAATGACCTTGCCTTCGGAGGCGCCGACGACGACGCGGAAGCGCGGGTCGCGCTGGAACTGGGCCACGTTTTCGGGCGCGGGATAGTTGGGGAAGGCGTCCACGTCGCCGGCGCTTACGGCGGCGAAGGCGGCGGTCGGGTCGCTGATGAAGCGGAAGACGACAGTGTTCAGGCGAGGCGCAGGCCCCCAGTAGCCGTCGCGGCGGATCAGGGTCAGCTGACTGCCGCGCTGCCAGCTCTGCAGCTTGAACGGGCCGGTGCCGATGGGGGTGACGGCGTTGGTCGCGGCGCTCTTGGGCGAGACCATGACTGCATCGCCCCAGGCCAGAACGTAGGGCAGGGTCGCCATCGGCCGCGACAGGTGGATGCGTAGGGTCGCCGGGTCGACGACCTCGACATTGCGGATCGGCGCGAACAGGGCCTTCTGGGCGTTGGTCGAGTCTTTGGCGGTGATGCGGTCGAGAGAGAATTTGGCGACGGCGGCGTCGAACGGCGAGCCGTCGGAGAAGGTCACGCCGCGCCGCAGATGGAAGGTCCAGGTGAGGCCGTCGGGGGCGGCCTCCCACGACTCGGCCAACGATGGGGCGACGGCGCCGTTCTGGGTCAGCTTGGTCAGGCCCTCGAAGAGGTTGGCGTAGACGACTTCATCCACCGCCGCCGCCGCGCCCGAGGTCGGATCGAGGTTCGGCGGCTCCAGCGGGAGGCCGAGGATCAGGCGGTCACGTGCGGGCTGGGCTTGAACCTGCGGCGCCGTCAGGCCCCAGACGAGGCACAGGGCCAGCGACAGCACGAGCGTGATCAGGCCGGGCCGAAGCCCGCCGTTCCGGCCGCGCCGTCGGGATGCTGTCGCGACGCGTGTCGCCCCTGTCTTCGTCACCTTCCCTCGATCTCCCCCCTTGCGACGTGGCCGATCTGCGTCAGCCTACGTCATGGATTTGCACTCACGCCATCGATTAAGCGCGCCTCACCAGGGCTGGCGAGACAGCGAGGCGGGGCAGGCGGCGGTGCTTTCGGTCGCGGCGGCGCGGGCGGCGTCGAACTCCTCCTTCGCGCGGGCGAAGTCGGTCTGGAACCCCGGATCGGCCTTCAGACGGGTGACGATGGTCGCGCCGACGATGCGGCCCGCCTCGACGTCGCTGACATAGTGGACGCCGCACACTGCGCGGCTTTCGCCATAGGCCAGTCCGCGCCGCAGGATGGCGTCGGCGCGGTCGGGCGCCAGTTCGGCCAGCACCAGCGACCAGGCCCAGCCCAGCGCCGAGTGGCCCGACGGATAGGAGCCGCTGGCCGCCAGCCATGTCTCGGGCGCGATACAGGTCGGCAGAGGCTCGACCACGAAGGGGCGTTTGCGGAAATAGCCCTTCTTGGCCGGGGTCTGGATCATCTCCAGATCGCCCAGCATCTTGCCCATCAGCAGGGTCAGGGTCGGCATCTGTTCCGGCTCGAACTTGAAGCCAAGGGCGCAGTCGAAGGCGCGCGGGGCGCCGGGCGTCTCGATCTCATTGTCGGCGCGGGCGATGGCCCAGCGCTCGGAGCCTTCCAGCGACCGCATGGCGCGATAGGCGGCGATGTCGGCCTGTTCGCGCAGGGAGCCTTCCTCGGGCGGCGGCGGCAGGAAGTTGGCGGCGTTGGGCGTGTTCTCAGCCGTCAGATAGCCGTGCGGGTGGTCGCGAAAGCCTTCCCATAAGGTCACGGGCGCGGCCGGGGCGACGGCCGCCGCCGTCTGCGTCGAAACCGCGCCGGCGCAACCGCCCAGGGCGAGAGCGAGGCTCATCGCGATGAGAGAGGACGCAAGGCGCGGGGTGATCATGGAAGAACTCCGAGTGGCGGGGATCATGCGGCGACGGCGCCGGGGCGGCCCGATTCAACGGTCCAGGATTTCAGGGTCGACAGGCTGGCCTTGGGATCGCGGACGTCGCTGATGACCTGATAGCGCGTATCCATGCGGTCGGGGCGCACGTCGATCGACATATAGCCGCGCGGGCGGCTGTCGAAGAACTTCACCTGCGGATTATTGGGCATGACGGCCATCAGCCCGTCGTAGCTGGGGCCGGTCGAGGTGATGGAGGTGCCGACGAACTCGGTCGCCACGGTGGCCGAGGACGGGTCGCGGCTGTCCAGCTTAACGTCATTGGTCCAGAAGGAGTGGTAGTCGCCGCTGAGCACCACAGGGTTGGACGGCTTCAGCTCGGACAGGGCGGAGGTCAGGCGGTCGCGCGCGGCGGGGAAACCATCCCAGGTGTCGGTCCAGTAGCGGTTTTCCTCGGCCGGGCTGCGGGCCAGACGCAGGCCTGCCATCACCAGATTCTGGCCGAGGATGTTCCAGCGCGCCTCAGCGCGGGCCAGGCCATCATACAGCCAGCGCTCCTGCTCGAAGCCGAGGAAGGTGCGTGACGGGTCCAGCCGGTCGGTGCAGGTCGCGTCGGTGACGATCTGGCCCTTGCCGCCGTTCTCGCCGTCGCTGCACGGCTGTTTCGAGCGATACTGGCGTCCATCCAGCATGAAGAACTCGGCCAGCCTGCCATAGCGGACGCGACGATAGATCGGCATCTGCAAGGCGGCGCTCAGGCGCGTGCGGCGGATGGGCATGGCCTCGTAGAAGGCCTGATAGGCGGCGGCGCGGCGTTGCAGGAAATCGCTGGGCGCGACGCCGGAAACCTTGGACCAGACGCCGGAATAGTCGTCCTGAACCTCATGGTCGTCCCAGATGGCGACGCAGGGGGCGACGGCGTGCAGACGCTGAAGGTTCGCGTCGGTGCGATGCAGGGCGTAGCGGTTGCGATAGCCGGCCAGCGTCGTCGCTTCTTCGAGGTTGTAGGGACGCACCACCTGATCGGCGCGATCCGGCCCCAGGCTGTATTCATAGATGTAGTCGCCCAGGAACAGGGTCAGGTCAGGCTGTTCGTCGGCCATATGGCCATAGGCGCTGAAATAGCCGCGCTCCCAGTGCGAGCAGGAGGCGACGGCCAGACGCAGGCGGTCGGCGGCGGCGTTCGGAGCGGGCGTGGTCAGGGCGCGGCCGGTCGGACTCTGCTGGCCCTCGGCGGTGAAGCGATACCAGTAGGGGCGGCCGGGGGCGAGGCCCGCGATCTCGACATGGACGCTGTGGGCGGCGTCGCTTGAGGCGGTCACATCCCCGGCGGCGACGATGCGGCGGAACTGGTCGTCGGCAGCGACTTCCCAGCGCACCGGAATGTTTGCGGACAGGCCGCCCAGCCCATCGGCGGCGAGGGGATCGGCGGCAAGCCGGGTCCAGATGACGAAGCCGTCCGGAGCTGGGTCGCCGCTGGCGACGCCCAGCGGAAACAGATAGGCGCCGCCCGCCTGCGCCCGGCCGAAACTCAGCACGGCGGGCGCGACGACCAAACCCGTGAGCAGGGCGCGACGATCAAGGCGGGGGGCGGAATAAGCCATCATACCATCAGCAAAAGGCGCAAGGCGGGCCGGCGGAACCGGCCCGTCTTGCTTGGGAGGGAGCCTTAGAAGTCCATCGACAGCCGCACGCCATAGGTGCGGCCCTGGCTGGGCGAGGTGGTCGGCCGCGATGAGCTGTTGAAGCCGTTGCGGGTCTCTTCGTAGTAGGTGTTGAACATGTTGCGCACCCACAGGCCCGCCCGCCAGTTGGCGCCGGCCGGTGAAACGCTGAAGTTGGCGTTCCACAGCCAATAGGCGTCGATGATCGAGGCCGAGCTGACCGAATAAAGTTCGTCGCGATAGTTGTAGTTGGTCTCAGCGCGCAACTCCCAGCCTGCCATATCCCAGTCATAGCCGACCGACCCGCCATAGTTCATCTTGGGGAAGCCTAGGCGCTCACCCGAGCGGTCATTGGCGATGATGATGTCCCAGGGGCCGTTTTCGGGGTTGGCTGCGACGGTCGCGGCGGAATCAATGGCGAAATACTCGTCATATTTGCCGGATTTGTATCCGACGTTCTGGGTGATGGTCAGACCATTGATCGGCGCCCATACCAGTTCCACCTCGCCGCCCCAGATGTGAGATTTGGGCACGTTGGTGATCTTGCCGAGGCGGCCGGTTTCGCGGCTGAACTCAATCCCTTGAACCTGCTGGTCCTTGTAGTCGTAGTAGAACAGGGCGCCGTTCAACCGCAGGCGACGATCGAACAGATCGGACTTGATCCCGGCTTCATAGGCGATGACGATTTCCGGCTTGAACGGCGTGGCCGAGGTCGCGTTGTAGGTCGTGAAGCCCCCCGATTTAACGCCTCGGGCGACGCTGGCGTAGAACAGGGCGTCATCCGTCAACGCGTATTCCAGACCCAGGCGGCCCGAGACCTCGTTCAGATCGGTGTCGTAGGTCACCGGCGGCGGCGGGGCCGCAGGCGCCACGACGGTGCCGAAACTCGTCAGGCTTCGCGTTTCCGTCTCCCAACGCAGGCCCGCGATCAGGTTCAGCCGCTCGTTCACCTGATAGGAGTTGTGCGTGAAGATGCCGAAAGCCTTGACGCCTTGATCGTAAGCCGTGTTGATCAGGCTGGACAGGAAGTCGGGCGGGGTGGACCCCCGGAACTCGGTGTAAAAGCCCCCGTCGATACTCTCATTTGCGTAGTGGGCGCCGATCATCCACTGCAGAGGGCCGTCGCTGGTCGAGCTCAGGCGTAGTTCCTGAGCGAAGACATTGATGTCATTGTAAAAGTAGACATCAGACTCCTGGAAGCGCGTGCCGTCCCAGTCGTTGTACTCCTTGCGGGAGAAGGTCTGGTAGGCGGTGATGGACGTCAGGTCCGCCCAGCCGAGATCGGCCTTGATGCGGGCGCTGAGGTCGAAACCGTCGTTGTCCCTAAACGGTTTGGCGTCGGTGGAGACGCCCGCCACATCGGCCAGGCGCTGGGAAATGCCCCAGCCGGTGATGCGCCAGGCGGTGTCTTTGGGATAGGTGACGCTGCCGTTGGCGACCTTGTACGGGCCCAGCAGGCGGAAGCCGCGCCCGTCGGACTTGTCGATCGAATAGGTGGCGGCCAGGTCGGCGGTGACCGTCTCGCTGACGTCCCAGGTCAGGCGGCCGCGAATGGCGGTCTTGTTCAGGTCGCCCAGCTTTTCGCCGGTGTCGCGGTGGTATTGCCAGGCGCCGCCCTGCTCGGTGACGGCGGCCAGACGGCCCAGCAGGGTCGGGGCGATCTGGCCCGAGACATAGCCCTCGACCTTATAGCGGTCGAACGTGCCGTATTCGGCGTTGAAACCGGCCTGGAAATCGGCGGTCGGGGCGTTGGTGATGATATTGACGGCGCCGCCGGTGGTGTTGCGGCCGTACAGGGTGCCCTGCGGTCCGCGCAGGACTTCCAGACGGGCGATGTCGAACATCGCGCCCTGCGTGGTCACGGTGTAGGGGTGGGCCACTTCATCGACATAGATGCCGACGGTCGAAGCGTTGTTCGACGAGTATTCGCGCGCGCCGATGCCGCGGATGCGGAACTGGGGCTGACCGCCGCCGAACTGGCTGTCGACCTCCATGTTGGGGACGGCGTTCTCAAGATCGTTGACGACCGAGATGCCCTTCTCATCGAGCTGTTCGCCGCCGATGACGCTGAGCGATACGCCGACGTCCTGGCTGGCCTGTTCGCGGCGCTGGGCGGTGACGATGATCTCATCGACGCGCGTCGCCTGCTCTCCCGAGCGAGCGTTGCTCTGAGCATTGGCGTTGGAGAAAGCAGCTATTGTCAGTAAACTGACAGAAGATGCCAAGATATATTTGTTCATATCGTCCCCCTCAATACCATTGTTATTCTAACTTATGGTTTTGATGATGCTGGAAAGGCGATCGATCAACTCGTCGATCTGGTCGCGGCTGATAATCAAAGGAGGCGACAGCGCGATGACATCTGCTGTAACCCTTACTAGAATTCCGTCATCGAAGGCGCGGTGGAAGGCTTCCGTGGCGCGGGCGCCGGGCGCGCCGGGACGGGGTTCAAGCTCAATTCCCGCGACCAGACCCATGTCGCGGATGTCGATGACATGCGGCAGCCCTTTCAGACTGTGCACGGCGTCCTGCCAGTAGGGCGTCAGTTCGGCCGCGCGCTGGAACAGGCCTTCGTTCTCATAGACGTCCAGCGTCGCCAGCCCGGCCGCCGCCGCCAGCGGGTGGCCGGAATAGGTGTAGCCGTGGAAGAACTCGATGCCCGGCCCGGCCGCGCCCTCGACCACGGCCTGATAGACGGCGGCGCTGACGCCGACAGCGCCCATCGGCACGGCGCCGTTGGTCAGCCCCTTGGCGCAGGTCATCAGGTCGGGCGTGACGCCCAGGGCCTCGGCCGCCGTCAGGGCGCCCAGACGGCCGAAGCCGGTGATGACCTCGTCAAAGATCAGCAGGATGCCGTGCTGCGCCGTGATCTCGCGCAGACGCTCCAGATAGCCAAGCGGCGGCACGATCACCCCGGCCGAACCGGACATGGGCTCGACGATGACGGCGGCGATGGTCTCGGCGCCGTGGGCCTCGATCAGAACCTCCAGCTCATCGGCCAGGTGCAGGCCCCAGCTCGGCTGGCCGCGCGTGAAGGCGGCTTCCTCGAGATTCAGCGTGTGGGGTAGGTGATCGACGCCGGGCAGGGTGAGAAAGCCGCGCCTGTTATTCTCCAATCCACCCACGGAAATGCCGCCGAAGCCGACGCCGTGGTAGCCCTTCTGGCGGCCGATCAGGCGGGTGCGGTTCTCGAACCCTCTGGCGCGCTGATAGGCGAGGGCGATCTTCAGGGCGCTGTCCACCGCCTCGGACCCCGAACCGGCGAAGAAGACGTGGTTCAGGTCGCCCGGCAGCAGCATGCCCAGACGCGACGCCAGCTCGAACGCCAACGGATGGCCCAGCTGGAAGGTCGGGGCGTAGTCGAGAACCTCGGCCTGACGCTGGATGGCCTCGACGATCGGCCGGCGGGCGTGGCCGGCGTTGACGCACCACAGGCCGGCGGCGCCGTCCATCACCGCACGACCGTCCGGCGTGAAGTAATGCATGTCCTTGGCCGAGGCGAACAGGCGCGGCTGCGCCTTGAAGGCGCGGTTCGCCGTGAACGGCATCCAGAACGGATCGAGGTCGTTGGCGGCTTTGGCAGCGGTCATGCGGTCATCCTCTGTCTTTCGCCAGTAGCGGCCGAACCGCAGCGAAAGGGAAGACTGTTACTTCGGTGATTTAATGTACGGATAAATATAGACAATTTGTCCGCGTGCTCGATTATGTGAGCGCTCTCAACGCTCAGTAGCGAAGCGTCAGCCGCGCGCCGATCGTGCGAGGACGGCCCGGCTGGGCGATGTCCGCGCTGGTGAAGAAGTTGCGCGTCAGATCGTAATCCTGATCGAACAGGTTGCGCGCCCAGAAGGCGATGGACCAGTCGGCGTCTTCAGGCCCCACGGTGATGCTGGCGTTGGCCAGCCAATAGGCCTCGACGTCGTATTTCTGGCCCAGCCAGGACGGGTATTCGTCGCGATAGCTGTAGTTGGCCTCGGCCGTGACGGCGAAGCCGCCGACGATCCAGTCATAGGAAATCGAGCCGCCGTAGGACCAGGCGGGGAAGGGAATCTTCTGGCCTGACTTGTCGATGTAGACGGCTGTGCCGGGCGTCTGCTGGCAGGCGCCGATGTCCAGGTCGACGAAGTCGGTGTACTCGCCCTTCTTGTAGCTGAGGTTCTGGCTGATACGCAGGCCCGCCGCCGGGCGCAGGACGCCCTCAAGCTCGGCCCCGTAAATCTTGGAATCGGCGTTGGTGAAGCGGCCGACCGGGCCGTTGGCGCCGCAGACGGCCGACAGCACCTGCTGGCCGTTGTAGTCGTAGTAGTAGGCCGCGCCGTTGATCTGGACCGCGCGCGACGGGTCGGCCTTGAAGCCCAGTTCATAGGCCCACAGGATTTCAGGATCGAAGGGCTCGATGCCGCTGCTGTCGCCGGTGTTGTAGGTGGTGAAGCCGCCCGACTTGGCGCCCCGGCTGGCCGAGCCATAGAGCAGGATGTTATCGGCGGGTTTGAACTCCAGCGCCGCCTTGCCGGTCAGCGGGGTCATCTTGGTGTCGACGCTGGTCGGGGGCAGGGCGGTGGCGCCGCCGAAGGCCGAACCGAAGCCTTCCAACTCGCGGGTTTCTTCTTCGTAGCGCAGGCCCAGAATGGCTTTCCAGCGCTCGGTGAAGGCGTATTCGGCTTGGCCGAACAGGCTCCAGGACTCGACCTTCTGGTCATAGGTGACCTGGGCGTAGGTGTTGTAGATGTCGATGAAGTCCGAGAAGTAGCGCTCGTGCAGATCCTGTTTCGAATAGTAGAAACCGGCCACCCAGGTCAGGGGGCTGTCGTTGTCCGACGCCAGACGCAGTTCCTGTGAAATCACGTCTACGTCACTGCCGAAGAAGGTATCGGCCTCGACCGAGGGGCTGGAATCCCAGTCGCCGTATTCGCTGCGCTCCAGCGTCTCATAGCTGGTGATGCTGGACAGGTTCATGCCCTTCAGCGCCAGATTGGCGTTCAGCGAGGCGCCCCAGGATGAGTTGTCCCGTCCCGGTTTGGCGTTCACATCGCGGCCGATGGCGGCGGCGAAGCGTTGCGACAGGCCCCAGCCGGTCTTGGAGCGGTCCTTGTCGGCGGGGATCAGATAGCTGGGGCGGTTGACCGCGCCGGTGTGCAGGTCGCTGATCAGATACAGGCCCTGGTTTTCCGATTTGTCGACGCCGCCGTGGACGTCCAGCAGGGCCGTGAAGGTCTCATTGGGCGTCCATTCCAGCAGGGCGCGGGCGCCGGTGCGGTCGGCGTCGCCCAGGCTTTCGCCCGTGTCGCGGTTTCGCTGCCAGGCGCCGCCTTGCTCAGTCGAGACGGCCAGACGGCCGCGCAGGGCGCCAGTCAGCGGGCCTGAGACATAGCCTTCGCCCCGGAACAGGTTGTGACTGCCCCATTCGGTCATCAGGCCGGCGGACAGTTCCTCGGTCGGGCGCTTGGTGACGAAGCTGATGGCGCCGCCGGTGGTGTTGCGGCCGTACAGGGTGCCCTGCGGCCCGCGCAGCACCTCGACCCGATCGATGTCGAAGATCAGCCCCTGCGTCATGACCGGGACCGGATAGGCGACCTCGTTCACATAGACGCCGACGGTGGGCGAGTTGTTGGAGGCGTAGTCCTGAAAGCCGACGCCGCGCATGCGGAACTGGGCCGCGCCGCCGCCGAAGGCCGGTTCTACCTCCAGGTTGGGCGTGGCGTTCTGAAGCTGGTTGACGTTAGTGACGCCCTGCTGCGTCAGGCTTTCGCCGCTGAGGACGCTGAGTGCGATGCCCACGTCCTGAGCCGCCTGTTCGCGGCGCTGGGCGGTGACGATGACCTCGTCCACCGTGGTGGCGGCGGGCTCGTCCGGCGCGCGCTGCGCGGCGACGGAGGTGGCGGACAGGGCCAGCAAGGCCCCGGCGGAAACGCTGACCATCAGACGATTCATCGTCTTCCTCCCCATGAGGCCGCCGCAGTCTTTGAAGCCGCGTTCAGCCGTCGCGACCGGGACAGCCCGATCGCCGAACTATCTTCGTAGCCGACATTTTGTGCAATGCAGCATTCGTTTGCCGTTGCAACGATCGGCCGCGAAAAACCCTCTTCCCTCGGCGATCAGTAGCCGCTTGATGAGGAATTTGGGCAAGGCTGTTTCTTTGTTTGCCTAGATATCTGTCCAATATAGAGAAAATATTCCAATGATCGGAATATCGATCATTCGCAACGGCCCCGTCAGAAGGTTGGCGGCGTGCATGCGCTGATGACCACGCAGGGGCAGTCGCCGATGTTGCGGAAACGGTGCGGCAGGACGCTGGGGAACAGATAGCCTTCGCCCGCCTTCAGCACGCGCGACTGGCCGTCGACGGTGACTTCCAGACGGCCCGAGATGATCATGCCGCCTTCTTCGCCTTCGTGAGACAGCATGACCCGGCCGCTGTCCGAGCCGGGCTGATAGGTCTCGTAGAGGATCTGAAGGCTGGAATCCTGGCTGGAGCCCAACTGGCGATAGGAGACCTCGCCGCGCGAGATGTCGGTCAGTTCGTCGTGGCGATAGAAGTATTTGGTCGGGGTCTCGAACTCCGAGCTGAAGAAGTCGCCCAGCGAGATGCCCGCCGCGTCCAGCAGCCGTTTCAGCGAACCGACGGATGGGCTGGTACGGCCACTCTCGACCAGACTGACGGTGCTGGACGGCACCCCAGCCTTGCGGGCGAGCGCGCGTTGCGACAGGCCGAGGCGATCCCGAAGGGCGCGCAGGCGCGGGCCGATGATGTTTTCTTCTTCCATATCGCCACGCGCCACCCTGTCAGCTCCGTTTGCGGGTCAGCAGATCATAGGCCGCCCGCGCCATGACCTTGGCCGAGTTGGTCATGTCGTCGATGCCGACCCATTCGTCGGGCTGGTGCGCCAGGTCGAGCACGCCGGGGCCATAGGCGATGCAGTCTTTCAGCCGGCCGATGCGGTCGATGTGCTTCTGGTCATAGGTGCCGGGCGAGCAGACGAACTGGGCCTTTTTACCGAGCACCGTCTCGATGGCGGCGGCGGTCGTGCTGGCGACGGGACCGTCGCGGTCGGCCATGCTGGGGGCGACTTCGAACAGGTCGCGCATCTCATAGCGGAAGCCGTGACGCTGGGCCGCCAGCCCGTCGAGGATGGCCTTCACCTCGCCCTTCACGTCCTCCAGAGACTCCTCGATCAGGAAGCGGCGGTCGATGACCATGCGGCTGGAATCAGCGACGCAGGGCGCGGGCAGGCCGTCGAAGCCCTCGGCCTGGCCGCCGTGGATGGAGTTGATGTTCATCGTCGACTGGCGGGCGCCCTCGGGCACAACCGGCATGTCTGAATGGCGGGCGGCCATGGCGGGATAGAGCTTGGATTCGAACTCTTCCATCACCGCGCCCATGTGGCGGATGGCGGAATCGCCCAGGAAGGGCATGGAGCCGTGGGCGATGCGGCCCTTGGTCTCGATCTCGGCCCACCAGACGCCGCGGTGGCCGATGCAGACCCGGTCCACGTTCAGCGGCTCGGGGATGATGACATGGTTGACCTTTGGTTCGGAGAACCAGCCGCGCTCGGCCAGATAGGCGACGCCGCCGTAGCCGCCCGATTCCTCGTCCACCGTGCCGGAGATTTCGAGCGCGCCGGGCAGGGGCAGGCCGGAATCGATCAGGGCCTCGACCGCGATGATGGATGCGGCCAGCCCCCCCTTCATGTCGCAGGCGCCGCGACCGTAGACTTTGCCGTCCTTCACCTCGCCGCCGAAGGGATCGACGGTCCAGCCGGCGCCGACCTCGACCACGTCGATATGGCTGTTGAAGTGGACGCAGGGGCCGGGCTCGCTGCCGGTCCAGCGGGCGATGACGTTGGTGCGCGGGTACTGGTCGCTGTCGCCTGGCGAGCCCTCGCCGCGCACATATTCGACGGTGAAGCCGCGCTTTTTCAGTCGCTCGCCGATGTATTCGGCGCAGGGGCGATAGGCCTCGCCCGGCGGGTTGATGGTCGGAAAACGGATCAGATCCTGGGTCAGGGCGACCAGTTCGTCGGTGCGGCCGTCGATCAGGTCCATGACGGTCTGCAGGGTCGGGGCGCTCATCGGTTGAACCTCATTCGGCGGCCAAGGCGGCCAGCACCGCGTCGGTCATCTCAATGGTGGAAACGGCGGCGACGCCGGGGTGGGCGATATCGGGGGTGCGGACGCCGCTGGACACGACGCGCCGCACGGCGCGCTCCAGTCGGTCGGCCAGGTCCGCTCGGTCGAAGGACCAGCGCAAGCACAGGGCGAAGGACAGGATGGTCGCGATCGGGTTGGCGACGCCCTGGCCCGCGATATCGGGCGCCGAGCCGTGGATCGGCTCATACAGGCCCCGGCTGCGCCCGCCTTGCTCAAGGTCGGACAGGGAGGCGGAGGGCAGCAGGCCCAGCGACCCCGTCAGGGCCGCCGCCGCGTCGGACAGGATGTCGCCGAACAGATTGTCGGTGACGATGACGTCGAACTGGTTCGGCCGACGCACTAACTGCATGGCGCAGTTGTCGGCGTACATGTGCGACAGCTCCACGTCGGGATAGTCGGCGGCGATCTCGGTGGCGACCCCGCGCCACAGGGCGCCCGTCTCCATGACGTTGGCCTTGTCCACCGAGCAGACGCGGCGCTGGCGGGTGCGGGCCAGCTCGAACGCCGTGCGGCAGACTCGGGCGATCTCGGCTTCTGTGTAGGCTTGAGTGTCGTAGGCGCGGCGTTGGCCGTCGGGGGCGACCTCGTTGGCGCGGGGCAGGCTGAAATAGACGCCCGCCGTCGCCTCGCGCACGATCAGGATGTCGAGACCCCGGATCAGGTCGGGCTTCAGCGCCGAGGCGTCCAGGAGTTCGTCGAAGCAGACGGCGGGGCGCAGGTTGGCGTAGAGATCCAGCGCCTGACGCAGGCGCAGGATGCCCATTTCGGGCCGTTGGGCGCGGGGCAGGTGGTCCCACTTCGGCCCGCCGACGGCGCCGAACAGGACGGCGTCGGCGTTGAGCGCCTGCTCGACCAAATCCTCGGCGATGGGCGCGCCCACGGCGTCGATGCTGGCGCCGCCCGCAAGGGCCTCGCTCAGTTCGATGCGCAGCCCGGCGTTCCGTGCCCAGTCGACGACGCGCAGGGTCTCGCGGATGATCTCGGGCCCGATGCCGTCGCCCGGCAGGACCAGAAGCTTGAACGGACGGTCAGATGCAGCGGCCACCGTCGACCTCCAGCGCCACGCCTGTGATCATCGAGGCGTCGTCAGAACAGAGGAAAGCGGCGGCGGCGCCCATGTCCTCGGGCGTCGAGAAGCGGCCGATGGGGATGGAGGCCAGGAATTTGGCTCGCACCTCGGGGGTGTCGGCGCCCATGAAGGTCTTCAGCAGGGGGGTGTCGCCCGCCACCGGGTTCAGGGCGTTCACCCGCACCTGGAAGGGCGCCAGTTCAACCGCCATGGCCCGCGTCGCCGTGATGACCCAGCCCTTGGAGGCGTTGTACCAGGTCAGGTTGGGCCGGGGGCTGACCCCGCCGGTCGAGGCGATGTTCAGGATGGCGCCGGACCCTTGCGCCTTCATCGCCGGGACGAAAGCCTTGGACATCAGATAGATGGCGCGCATATTGACGTTGGCGATGCGGTCGAAGGCCTCGTCCGACAGTTCGTCCAGCGGCTGGGGCGTGTGGCCGACGCCCGCGTTGTTGACCACGATGTCGATCCCGCCCAGCAGGCGCTCAGCGGTCTCGGCGAGTGCGGCCACGTCGGCGGCGCTGGACACATCGACCTTCACGCCCAGATCGGCGTCGCCCAGTTCAGCGGCCAGCGTGCGGGCGGCTTCAAGGTTCAGGTCGGCGACGATGACGCGGGCGCCTTCCTCGGCGAAGCGGCGCGCGATTCCGGCGCCGAAGCCGGAGGCTCCGCCTGTGACGATCGCTCGCTTGCCCTCCAGCCGCTTCGATCTGTTCTCCCCCAAGACGCTACTCCCTTGCGCTATCCGTGATGGGCCGCGACGGTCTTCAGGGTGGTGAAGGCGTAGAGCGCCTCGAACCCCTTCTCGCGACCGTGGCCCGATTTCCCGACGCCGCCGAAGGGCAGTTCCACCCCGCCCGCCGCGCCGTAGTTGTTGATGAAGACCTGTCCGGCGCGCAGCCGTTTCGCCAGCCGCATCTGGCGCCCGCCGTCGGCGGTCCAGACGCCTGCGACGAGGCCGTAGTCGGTGCCGTTGGCGATGGCGACGGCCTCGTCTTCCGTCCCGAACGGGATGACGACGGCGGCGGGGCCGAAGATTTCCTGCTGCGCCAGCGGATGGTCGGGCGCGACATTGGCGAACAGGGTCGGGGCGACATAGGCGCCGCCGGGCGGCAGGTCGGCCAGCGTCGCCTGCGCCACAATCAGGCCGTCGGCGCGGCCCTTGTCGATGAAGCTCTCGACCATGGCCTGCTGTTTCTTCGACACCAGCGGGCCGACGTCGCGGTCGTCCATCGCGGGGCCGACGGACAGGGCGGCGAAGCGTTCGGCCATGCGGCGCACGACTTCGTCATAGACGCCGCGCTGAACCAGCACGCGCGATCCGGCCGAGCAGGTCTGGCCCGCATTCTGGACGCCCGCGTTGACGAGGAAGGGCAGGGCCTTGTCCAGATCGGCGTCGTCGAACACCAGCTGGGGCGACTTGCCGCCCAGCTCCAGCGTCACCGGCACGGCGTTGACCGCCGCCGCCTGCTGGATGGCGACGCCCACGCCGGTCGAGCCGGTGAAGGACAGGTGGTTGATGCCCGGATGGGCGGCCAGCGCCGCGCCCGCCTCGGCGCCCGTGCCGGTCACGACGTTCAGAGAGCCTGCGGGCAGGCGGCAGTCGGCGGCGATGTGGGCGAAGGCGAGGGCGGTCAGCGACGCCTGCTCTGCGGGCTTCAGCACCACGGCGTTGCCGACGCACAGGGCGGCCACGACCGAGCGGCCGATGATCTGCATCGGATAGTTCCAGGGGATGATATGCCCCGTCACCCCGTGCGGCTCGCGCAGGGTGTAGACGGTGTAGCCGTCCTGGAAGGGGATGGTTTCGCCGTGCAGCTTGTCGGCTGCGCCTGCATAGAATTCGAGATAGCGGGCCAGGGCGACGACATCGTTGCGGGCCTGTTTGAGCGGCTTGCCGACGTCCAGCGCCTCAAGTTCGGCCAGCATGTCGATGCGGGCTTCGACCTCGCGGCTCATGCGGGCGAGGATGCGGCCGCGCTCGACGGCCGTCATGCGGCCCCAGTCTCCGTCGAAGGCGGCGCGCGCGGCCTGGACGGCGGAGTCCACGTCGGCGGCGGTCCCGGCGGCCAGAGCGCCCATGACCTCGCCCGTCGACGGGTTCTCAATCGGCAGGGTGGCGCCGTCGGCGGCGGATCGCCATACGCCGCCTATGAAAATCCTGTCCGTGGAAAATGGCGCCGCCATTCGTTTCCCGCCCATCCTGCCTGCGATCTTCTCTGAGGGATCGCTAGCCTGAGAGTGGGCCGCATTACGGATTATGCAACAAGCCCTTTTTGCGCGGGAGCTAAGTCGTTGATTTAGCGTCTGCGATGCTCAAAATATTGAGCGATACTGGCCAATCTCAACGAAAAGCTCAATCCGGGTTGGCGATCGGCGCCGTTGGCGCAGGAGCCTTGGCGGCTTCTTCTTCCAGCCTTCGGCGTTGGTCAGGGTCTTCGTCCGGCTGAGGGGTGGTGACGCTGGGATCGGGCTGTCGGTCGCGGCGTTCTGCATCGCCGGTCTCGCGGCGGGCCTGCTCCTGGAGGCTGTCTTTGTCAGCGGGGCTGCGAGGGTCTCGATCGTTTGCCGTCATCGTCTTCTCCCTGTGAAGGAGGAGAGAGCGAGGTCGTTGCTCGCACCTCTCTCTCCCCTCCACACTGTTCAGGTTCCTGTGCCAAAGCCCTTGGGACCACCGGCGCCAGCAGCGCCAGCGCCGCCGGTTGAGGGCGTCGCGCTTCGGTCAGCGGGGTTGCTGGTCTGCTCTGGATCCTGGTTGGCGGCCGCCTTCCGGGCGGCTCGGCCAGCCTCGACCTCGTCGCCATCGAGGCCGGTCTCGTCGTCGCGGTCGGGGTCGTTCGGTTGGACGTCGGTCATGACGGTTCTCTCTGTTGATTGAGTGAAATCAAGCAACAGGGGGGAAGCTGGTTCCTACAGCAGCGCTACACGAAAAGTTTGGGAACGGGGCGGGAACTGAGGGAAAACCCCAGGCGCCCCAGTGATACGCCCGTCGCTCTGGCCTGAAGACGGCGACGCCTGCCCCTCCAACCACCCAAGCTATCGGGCGGGAGCGCAATTCTACAATTTTAGGAAGGAAATGTGTGGCGGAGAGGGGGGGATTCGAACCCCCGGTACGCTTCCACGTACGCCGCATTTCGAGTGCGGTACATTCAACCACTCTGCCACCTCTCCGCGGGTCGGTAGTCCCTAATGGGGCTGAGCGAGCGGTCTCTCTAATGAAAGCCGTGTCGGGCTGCAAGCCGTATGTCGAAGAAAATCGACTGCCGCTTCAACGCTGTCCGGGAAGAGCCAGTCCCGAAGGGGCGCCGCCGGCCGGTTCGGGGCCGATATAGCGAAAAAGTTCGGCCGGGCGGCCGCCGGTGTCGCTGGCGAAAACGCCTGTGGGCTGGACCAGGCCGGTGCGCTCGACGCCGCGTCGGAAGTTCTGCTTGTGCAGCGACAGGCCCGCCACCGCTTCGGCCGCGTTCTGCAGAGCGGACAGGGTGAAGGTCGGCGGCGTCAGGTCGAACAGGACCGGGCGGTACTTCAGCTTGGAGCGCAGTCGGCCAAGGCCCGTGGCGACGATGCGGCGGTGGTCTGAGGTCATGGACAGGTCGCCCAGAGGCGCCGGGACGGGCCGGTCATGATCGCGGGCGGATTCGGCGACCAGGCCCGCCTCATAGAGAAGTTCATAGCGTTCCAGCACGCGCTCCTCGTTCCAGCGCGCGTCGGGCGAGAGGGCGAACAGGGACTCGGCGCGGCCGCGTCGGGCGGGATCATCGCCTGCCCAGTCGGTCAGATCTGAACGCAGGCTGGCCAGGACGGAGGGGCGGCCCTGGCGCCAGTCCTCCCAGGGAAAGATGTCGAAGATAGGAGTCCACGCGGCGTCCCTGCCCGAGGCGAAGCCGGGAGCGTCGGGCGCCTCGGCGGTCAGGGCCAGGTAGCCGACGGAGACTTCGCGCGCGCGTTCCGGCCCCGGCGTGGCGCGGGGCGCGGCGCGACCGGCGTCGCCGAAGGTGTAGAGCTGCTCGACAAAGCCGAGCGGGAAGCCGGTCTGTTCGGTGACGAAGGCGCGCAGGGCCAGTTCAAAGGTCCGGTCGCGCGACGGATCGAACGGGCCGAAGGGCAGGGCGGAGGCGCCGTCCGGGGCATGTGTGGTCAGCACTACGGCCTGACGTTCGCGCAGGGCGATGACCACGGCCGACAGGCCGATCCGCACGCCCTGTTCGCCCCCCTGCTTCATCAAGCGTCCTATTCTGTGTGCCAGGCGTCGGCGCCGGGCAGGATGCCGACAGCTTCGGCCAGAACGCGGTAGCGGTCCAGATAGCGCTGCTGGGCGACGGCGGCGGGCTGGGGCTCGATCACCAGATCATAGCCGGGCGGCGGGGCGCCGAAGATCTGCAGGGACTCGCGACGTGTGAAGCCGGCCAGCTGCGTCGCCTCATAGAAGGCGCAGGCCTTGTCGGCCTTCTTGATCAGGGTCTTGATCGTCTGCGGCGTCTTGGGAGGCAGTTGGAAGCGGACGTGGATGGCGGCTTCCAGTCGGGCCTCGAAATCCTTGTAGCTGGAGCCAAGCGCCGATTTGAATGGCGAGATCATGTCGCCGATGACGTATTCCGAGGCGTCGTGCAGCAGGGCGGCGAGGCGCCATTTCGGCTCCAGCCCGGGCCGGATGTGGGCGGCGATCTCCTCGACCACCAGGGAGTGCTGAGCGACCGAGAAGGCGTGCTCGCCGATGGTCTGGCCGTTCCAGCGGGCGACGCGGGCCAGGCCGTGGGCGATGTCCTCGATCTCGATGTCGAACGGCGACGGGTCCAGCAGGTCCAGGCGGCGGCCCGACAGCATCCGCTGCCAGGCGCGGGGCGGCTTGGGTTTGCGGACTCGGGGCGCGGGGCCGGCGTCTTCGATTTCTTCGGCCAAGGTCTTGATGTTGCGCATGCTCAGGCTGGTGACTCAGACCGAACGCGCGATCAAGGGCGGCCGTTGCGATAGATGGGGGTTAATCGCCGACGTTGAGCGTCACCAACGCCTTGGCCGCGTCGAACAGGCGGTCCGGGTCGCGGTCCTTGCTGCGGACGGTGGCGACGACGATGGGGCCGCCGACCGGGCCGCGCGCCTCGTATCCGACCGTGCGCCAGCCGCTGGCCGAGGCCTCCTTGCCGGTCATCAGGAAGGTGGCGCGCACCGCCTCGCCGGAACCGCTGGTGCGGATGCGGGCGGCGCCGTCGGTCGCGTCGATGTTCACCGTGTCGTCGCGGGACGAGACGTTGACCCGGCTGGACTTGTCGTCGGCGCGGATGGTCAGGCCGCCGATGCGGATGTTGGCGCGGTCGCCGTCGGCCTCGATCTTCATGCCGGGCAGTCGGACGGTGGCCTTGTCGCCCTGAGCATCGACGCGCAGGCCAGGCATCCTGACCTGGGCGGAATCGCCGGCGGCGGCCTCGGCTTCGGCGGCGGCGCGGGACGCATCGGCTTCGGCGCGGGCTGCGTCCGCCTCAGCCCTGGCGGCCTCGGCCTGGACGCGGGCGTTTTCGGCCTCCACCTCGGCCACGGCCTCGGGCAGGTCGGAGGTCAGGCGGTTCTCAAAGCTTTTCAGGGCCTCGGTGGAAGAGCGGCCGTCCAGTTGAACCAGTTGCAGGATGACTTCCGAACCGCGCGGCCCGCCATAGACGCACGACCCGTCGGCGCGGGCCGAACCCTTGCGCGTCAGCACGCCCTGGGTCTGCGGACACTGCAGGGCGTCGACGACCTTCAGCACCCCGGACGAATCCGAGGTCGACGACGTGGTGATGCGCACCGTGCCGGGGTTGTCGCAGGCGGCGGCCATCAGCGCCAAAGCGATAACAGGCCAGGTGATCTGTTGCATGGTCGGCTCCACTCAAGGTCCCGATTGTGCGCCATAAGCGCCGTGGGGCCAGTGAAATCGCGGTAATCGAAAGACGACGGGAAAGCGGCTGAAATCAGCCGCCCCTTCAGCCCCCGGGACGGGCGCCTTCGCGACGGCTCATGAAGGCCAGGCGTTCGAACAGATGCACGTCCTGCTCATTCTTCAGCAGGGCGCCGTGCAGCGGGGGGATCAGCTTGCCGGGCGTCTTCTCGCGCAGGGTCTCCGGCGCCACGTCGTCGACCAGCAACAGCTTCAGCCAGTCCAGCAGTTCCGACGTCGAAGGCTTCTTCTTCAGGCCCGGCGTGTCGCGGATTTCATAGAAGGTCTTCAGGGCCTCTGAGACCAGGCGCGGCTTGATGCC
The DNA here is from genome assembly GCF_003576505.1 of Brevundimonas sp. LPMIX5. Taxonomy (NCBI): domain Bacteria; kingdom Pseudomonadati; phylum Pseudomonadota; class Alphaproteobacteria; order Caulobacterales; family Caulobacteraceae; genus Brevundimonas; species Brevundimonas sp. LPMIX5. The sequence continues at coordinate 39,744 of NZ_QWTZ01000006.1, read as the reverse complement.
GGGGAAATGGACCTCGACGATGTCCTGCATCGTCTGCGCGTCGGGGAAGCGGATGTAGTGGAAGAAGCAGCGGCGCAGGAAGGCGTCCGGCAACTCCTTCTCATTGTTCGAGGTGATGACGACGACGGGGCGGACCTCGGCGCGGATCGTCTCGTCCGTCTCCTGGACGTAGAACTCCATGCGATCGAGTTCCTGCAGCAGGTCGTTGGGAAACTCGATGTCGGCCTTGTCGATCTCGTCGATCAGCAGGACAGGGCGGGTCGGGGCCGTGAAGGCCTCCCACAGCTTGCCCTTCTTCAGATAGTTGCGCACGTCGTGCACGCGCTCGTCGCCCAGCTGGCTGTCGCGCAGGCGGGACACGGCGTCGTATTCATACAGACCGTTGTGGGCCTTGGTCGTGGACTTGACGTGCCAGGTGATCAGCGGCGCGTTCAGCGCGCGGGCCAGTTCATAGGCCAGAACCGTCTTGCCCGTGCCCGGCTCGCCCTTGATCAGCAGCGGTCGTTCCAGCGCCACGGCGGCGTTTACGGCGACCTTCAGGTCGTCGGTGGCGATGTAGTTGGACGTGCCTTCGAACCGGCTCATGCGAAACCTGCTCCATTCCGGGGGAAGGGAGCAGGTAGCTTAAAGAGATGGGCGTGAACAGGCGGCAGGATCAGGTGATGCGCTTGGCCGACACCGGATCGCTGGCGGGAAAGGTCTCTTCGACGCCCTCGTCGATCAGGGCTTCCTGACGGTTTTCGGCGTCCTTTTCCTTGTCTTTCAGTTGGTCGGTCTTGCCGCTTTGATGGGGCGCCCGCTTGGCCGGAGGGGTGTTGGGGTCAGCGTCTTCCTGGGTCTTGGTGTGAGCTTTGTCGGTCATGGATTTCCTCATTGTTCGGGGCCGTAGCCCAGGTCCTCTATGTCGTCGTCGGAGAGACGTTTGGCTTCCCAATGGGCGGCGCTGGCCTGGGCTCCGCGCTGGTTGCGCATCAGACCGGCGTAGACCAACTCCACCTCGTCCGCGCCGGAGGTCGTGGCTCCGTCGCCGTCGGCCTGGCTGAGCCGGACGCTGTCGACGCCGAGCAGGGCGTCCGCCTCGGCCTCTATGCCGTCCAGAGCCAGTTCCGCGTCGAGATCCGGGTCATCTTCGTCAAAGGGTTCGGCGTCGGCGTCTCCATCCATTTGGGTGACGTCCAGCACATCTTCGACCTCGTCGAACGACAGGTCGCCGTCGCCGTCATCGTCCAGATGGGTCTCGTCATAGACCTCGGCCTGATCCTGGGCGTCGGTGTCGAAGTCGGGTCCTGCCATCATTGTCTCCCTTCCGACCAGATCAACGGCTCGGCTCGTCAGGGCGTTCCCGCCTGCGGCCATGACGCTGGGGAGGGCGAAGTGAAGGGATGGTTAACCACGTCGCTTTACAGTTCATCAGCGGCCGGCCGTCACGGTGAGGGCGGCGCCACGGAGACCTTCCCTTGCCTCTGAAACTGTCGCTGAAACCCGGCGAGAAATTCGTGCTGAACGGGGCCGTCGTCCAGAACGGCGACCGTCGCGGCGTTCTGATCCTGCAGAACAAGGCCAGCGTCCTGCGCGAAAAGGACATCATGCAGCCCGAGGACGTCACGACGCCCGCGCGCCGCATCTATTTCCCCGTCATGATGATGTATCTGGATGAGGCTGACGCGCCGAAATTCTATGACGAGTTCGCCCTGCGCCTGACGGAGTTCATGGGCGCGGTGCGCAATCCGGACATCCTGAGCGAATGCGTCGCCTGCTCGAAGCACGTGCTGGCGCGTCAGTATTACAAGGCCCTGATGGGCGCTCGCAAAATCGTCGATTACGAAGATCAAAGGCTCGGCAATGTCGCTTCAGGCGTACAAGACGGCGGCGACGCGGGCTGAATCCCCGCGTGAAATGGAATACCGGCTGTTCGGCCAGGTGACGCGCGCCCTGATGCACGCCTCGACCCTGGACAGGTCGGATGTCGCCGGGCGGATGGACGCGCTGGACTGGAACCGTCGGCTGTGGTCGACGCTGGCGACTGCCTGCACGGACCCGGACAACGCCTTGCCGCAGGCGATGCGGGCGCAGTTCATTTCGCTGAGCCTGTTCGTCAACCGCAACACATCCGAAGTCATGCGCGGCGAGGACGATTTCTCGACCCTGATCGAGATCAACCGCATGATCATGCAGGGACTCAGCGGACAGACGGACGCGGGCTGAACGCTTCCTGCGGGCCTAGTTACGAGCCTAGAACAGGTTCGCGGCCCAGTGGGCTATGCCGCTGACGACAGCCACCACCGTGGTCCACACCAGGGCCAGATAGACTCCGCACACCGCTGAGCCGAAGAGACCGGCCAGGATGAAGGCGCCGTCACGCTGGATGATGCCCAGGCCGAACAGGGCCAGGGTCAGGCCGGGCAGGGCGTCGCCGAACGGCACCGGCAGCGCCATCATCAGGGCCAGCAGAATGCAGATCACGCCGATGGCGACATCGGCGGCTTCGCCCGTCAGGACTGGCCAGCGCGGTCTGGTCAGGCGCTCGACACGGCGCAGGCGGGGCAGGATTTTCGCCGTGGCGGAACGATAGGACTGACGGCTTACCGACAGGTTCAACAACCAGCGCGGCAGCCAGACCTTCTCGCGCTGCAGCGCCATCTCGGCGGCGATCAGGATGATCGGAACGGAAAAGACCGCCTTGCCGCCCGGCGGCCACGGAAACAGCGCCATCAGGGCCAGCATCAGGATGACGGCGCCGAAGCCGCGTTCGCCGAAAGCCTCGACCATTTCGCGAAGGGACAGTTTATCGGATTCGCCCTGATCCAGCCGGTCCTGGCCCAGGCGCTCCAGCACGTCGGAGAAAGTCCGTCCCTCATCGGGCGGCGGCGTGGAAACGAGCGTCATCAAGCGAGACTCAAAGCGATGTCGTGCACGACGTTAGGGGCGCGCCGCGACTTGCGCCATCCCCGCCGCGAGTGTTGCGACGAAATAAGGCCTCTAGTGCTTCGAGACGTGTTCAGGTTTGCCCTTGCGCTTGGTGTGGGCGAATTCTTCAAGCTGTTTTTCGCTCATCGATTCCATCATGGATTTCGACGCGCCCTTCAACTTGGACTTGGGCGTATCCCCTCGCTTGGCCGACAGGGCGGCTCCGGCGGCTTTCTGCTGGGCGGCGGATTTGGCGGGCATGACGATCTCCTTTCGAGAAGGGAGCAACTGTTCGCCTGTCCTAGGGTTCCTTGGGCAGGGTTAAACTGATCCGGGTTCGGCCGGCCCGCTGCTGGATTTCGTCGGGCGCGGCGATGCGCAGCGACAGGCCTTCCTTTTCAAGCAGAAAGGGCTCGCCCACGCGCAACTCGTGAAGGTCGACGGCAGCTAACGGCAGGGTGACGACGTGGGCGATCACGCCGTCCGCGACCATGCCGACCGGAACATCAATGAGGGCGGGACTGTGTTCGCTCTTCAATGCGAAGCCCGGAGCCTGCATGACCACCATGCCCTGCGGCAGGGCGATGGCGCCGTCGGCCAGCGGAGTCATCTCCGCCGCCGAGAAGGACAACCCGACTTCCTTGCCGCGATTGACGGGCGATTTCAGTTCCAGAACAAGCCAATGCGCGGCCTGATCGAGGAAGGCTTCGCGGGTCGTGACGCCTTCGGGCGCATGGGCCAGTCTCTCAGCCGCCTGGGCTTTGAGGGCGGGAAGGTCGAAACGCGCGGCGGCGGTCGCGACATCTTCGACGGAACCTTCGCCGATCGTTTGGCGCAGATGGACATCCAGCGGGACGCCCTGGCCGACCCGGGCTCGCCACTGGTCCGCGCCTACGTCCGCCAGCAGCCAGGTCAGGGCGGCGCCGACGGGATAGGCGCGCCAGCGAAACAATTCGGAAACCAGACTCAGGTCCTTCTGGCTGGGCGTTGCGAGCGCTCCGGCGATGGCGGAAGGCAGGGCTGCGTCGGGGCGACCGGCGATCAGATGGCTGGCCTGCAGGCCGATGAACTCGGCCGTGCCTTCGGACCATTCTCTTTGCTGCTGCACCGCCAGCACTTCGGCAGGCAGATCGGCGCTGCGTGCTGTCCTGAGCGCCAGATAGGTTCGCGCCAGATGTCGCCGGGCGCTCGCGTCAGGCTCCAGCAGGGCGGCTTGCAGGACCAGCCGCTCCAGATCCAGCGCGGCGATGAAGCCGGCAAGGTCGGGAATCGCGTCTAGATCGACGAATTCCTGATGCCCGTCGCCTGAAGTCCAGCGGAAGGCCGTGTTCTGGAAGTCGTGGAACTGTTCGTGGAAGAGGGTCGACAGGTCGTCGTCGGGGCCGTCGGGTTGCAACAGCACCGTGTCTGGAACGCCGGAAGGATAGTCGAGTACGAAATGAAACTCGGCGCCTTCCAGGCGGCCGGGTCTGAAGCGGGGCGTGCCGGGCAGGCGGTGGCCGCCGAAGACGGCGCCGATATCCGGCGCATAGAGGATGAAGGGCTGGTCCTTGGGCCAGTAGCCGGGCCACAGGCGACTGAGGGCGTCGGCGTGATGTTCGACGCGCTCGGCCTGCGCCATCAGGGCGTCCTGATCAAGTGTCGGCGAGGGGGCCTGAGCCCAGGCAGCGGAAGTGAAAAGCGCGCCCAGAGCACCCAGCAAAGCCCCCCGCCAGATCACATCAGCTTCCCAGCAGTTCGCGGCCGATCAGGAAGCGGCGGATTTCGTTGGTGCCGGCGCCGATGTCGTAGAGCTTGGCGTCGCGGACCAGGCGCTCGACCGGCCATTCCCTTGTGTAGCCGGCGCCGCCCAGGGCCTGGACGGCTTCCAGCGTGACCTTCACTGCGTTCTCCGAGGCCAGCAGGATCGCTCCGGCTGCATCGTAGCGGGTGGTCAGGCCCTGATCGCAGGCGCGGGCGACCGAATAGACATAGGCGCGGGCGCTGTTCAGGGCGACGTACATGTCGGCCACCTTGCCCTGCATAAGCTGGAAGGAGCCGATGGCCTTGCCGAACTGTTTGCGATCGCGGACGTAGGGCAGGACCACGTCGAGCGCCGCCTGCATGATGCCCAGCGGGCCGGCGGACAGCACGGCGCGCTCATAATCGAGGCCGCTCATCAGCACGGCGGCGCCGCGCCCTTCGCCGCCCATGATGTTCTCTTCGGGGACCTCGCAGTCCTCGAACACCAGTTCAGCCGTGTCCGAGCCGCGCATGCCCATCTTGTCCAGCTTCCTGGAGACGCTGAAACCCTTCATGCCCTTTTCGATCAGGAAGGCGGTGACGCCGCCGTTGCCGTCGCCGGTGCGGGCGTAGACGACCAGAGTCTCGGCGTGCGGGGCGTTGGTGATCCAGAATTTCGTGCCGTTCAGGACGTAGCGGTCGCCCTTCTTCTCGGCGCGGGTGCGCATGGACATGACGTCCGAACCCGAACCGGCCTCGGACATGGCCAGAGAACCGACGTGTTCGCCCGAGATCAGCTTGGGCAGGTATTTCGCCTTCTGCTCGGGCGTGCCCCAGCGACGGATCTGGTTGACGCACAGGTTGGAGTGGGCCCCGTAGCTCAGGCCGATCGAGGCCGAGGCGCGCGACACCTCCTCCATCGCCACCACGTGTTCGAGGTAGCCGAGGCCCAGGCCGCCGAACTCTTCCTCGACCGTGACGCCGTGCAGGCCCAACTCGCCCATCTCGGGCCACAGGTCGCGGGCGAACTCGTTTTTCTCGTCGATTTCAGCGGCGCGAGGGGCCAGCCGCTCGGCGGCCCAGCGGGCGGTGGTGTCGCGGATGGCGTCAGCGGTCTCGCCGAGGCCGAATTCCATGGATTGGGGCGCGAAGGGAATGCTCATGCCCAAAGGCGTAGCATCGTGCGCGGCCTTCGCAAAGACGCCTGTTAGCGCGACTGTTTGTGCTTTGGCGGGAGGTCCTTGCCGCGCAGGAAGCTCCAGGCCGCCACGCCGATGAAGACCAGCCCCGCCGCCGCCAGACCGGCGCCGATCACCACTGTGGCGTCGCCCGAAGCGGGAGCGTTGAGGGCGCGGCGGAAGGCGGCGATCCCGGCTGCGAAAGCCAGTGCGCCGACGCCGCCGATGAACAGGACGGCTCCCTTGTCGCCCAGGGCGGCGTCGCTGGCGGCGTCTTTGGCGGCGCGTTTTTCATGACGCAGGACAGGCACGCTGGGCGGCGCGGCGTCGGCGGAAGCGGCCTCGGCGGACGTAGCCTCGGCGCCGGGGCCTCGCACCGGCGCGGTCAGCAGGGCGTCCAGCGGGGCGGGCTGGTCGGGCGCCGTGTCGAACAGGGCGCGTTCGGCCGAACGGCGGCGATAAAGGGCGTCGACCGGCGGCGAGGCGCGCTCGGGCCAGGCGGACAGGGCGTCGGCGGCCTCGGGCAGGGCGTCGGCGTCCAGCTTCTCCAGCACGTCGGAACCCTGGAAGCGCTCAAGGCCGATGGAGAAGATGAAGCTGGCCAGGGCGTCGAACTGGTGCTGGTTCAGCGGCAGGCGCACCCGCTCGTTCAACAGGGCGACGATGGGCATCAGGTCGTATTGCAACAGCAGTTCAGCCTCGGCTTCGCTGACCACGGCGCCGGGCCGGGCCGAGCGCGAGTGGCCATAGCCGATGACCGGCGTCCCGTCGCGGCGCAGCACGGTGCGCGGGCGAAAGCCCTCGAAACTCTTGATCAGCAGAAGGCCTTCACGAGAGACCTTGCGGCGTTGCGGCGCGGCTGCGGACACGGACTGACCCAATTCGAAACGGGCGTTCTCGCCCTGACCGGGGCGGAGCAAGCCTTGTTCCGAAACGGGCGAGGCCGTTTCAGGTCATATTTACAGCAGGACGATGGTCGCCAGGCCCAGGAAGATCAGGAAGCCGAAGAAGTCGGTCGTCGCCGTCACGAAAACGGCCGAGGACACGGCCGGGTCGAACTTCAGCTTGGCCAGGGTCAGCGGCGTCAGCACCCCCACGCTGGCGGCGACCAGCAGGTTCAGGATCATGGCCGTGGCGATCACGCCGCCGATCCTCCAGTCCTGGAACCAGAACCCTGCCGCCAGGCCGATCAGCGGAGCCAGGACGAAGCCGTTGGCCAGGCCTACGGCCATTTCGCGCCAGAAGGTGCGCAGGGCGTTCGATGCGTTCAGCTCGCGCGTCGCCAGGGCGCGCACGGTAACGGTCAGGGCCTGCGTCCCCGCATTGCCGCCGATGGCCGAAACAATGGGCATCAGCACGGCCAGGGCGACGATCTGCTGGATGGTGCCCTCGAACAGGGCGATGACGCTGGCGCCCAGCACGGCGGTGAACAGGTTGATGCCCAGCCAGGGCACGCGGCCGCGCACGATCTCCAGCACGCTGGACGAGCGGTCCTCGTCCGAGACGCCGGCCAGACGCAGGATGTCCTCGCGGTTCTCTTCCTGAATGATGTTGACGACGTCATCGACGGTCAACTGGCCGACCAGCCGCCCGCCCGTATCGACTACGGGCGCCGAGATCAGGTGGTATTTCTCGAAGATGTAGGCGACCTCTTCCTGGTCGACGTCCACTTCAATGGGGTTCACCGGCTCCATCAACTCGGTGAGGGGCGTGTCGCGCGGGCTGCGCAGCATGCGGCTGATGGCCACCCCGCCGACGGGTCGGTTCATGGGATCGACGACATAGATGTCGAAGAAGAGCTCGGGCAGGTGATCGCCCTGTGCGCGGACGTGGTCGATGGTGTCGCCGACGTTCCAGAACTGCGGCGCCGCCATGAACTCGCGCTGCATGAGGCGGCCGGCCGAATCCTCTTCATAGCCGAGCGAGGATTCGATGGCGGCGCGCTCGACCTCGGGCATGGCGGCCAGCACGCGCTCGCGCTGGTCCTCCTCAAGGTCTTCGACGACCGAGGCGGCGTCGTCCGAATCCAGTTCCTGAAGGGCTTCGGCCAGGGTGGCCGAGGGGACGCGCTCCAGCACCTTTTCACGGATGCCGTCGTCCATTTCGGGCAGGGCTTCGGCCAGCAGATCGGGCGGCAGCCACTGGACCACGACCGAGCGGTGTTCGGCGGTCAGGAAGCCCATCAGATCGGCGACGTCGGCGGGGTGCAGGTCTTCCAGCAGGCTGCGCAGCCGCATGCCGTCGCCGTCGTCGGCCGCGTCCACGACCTTTTCGACGAAGGCCGCCGTCAGGGCGTAGTCCTCGCCGAGGGCGGCGTGATCTTCGTCTTCGAGAGGGGGGTCGTCGGGGCGCAGAGGGGCAAGGTCCGTGTGGGTCACGTGTCTGCCTCCTCTGGAGTTGATATCAGCCGTATCTAGCCGAGATTCGCCCTGTCAGATCAGATGGTGCGGTCGAGAAGACTCGAACTTCCACGGGTTGCCCCACAGCGACCTCAACGCTGCGCGTCTACCAATTCCGCCACGACCGCTCGCATCGGAGGGCGGGCAATAGCGGAGAGAGAGCGGAAAGAAAAGAGTGTTTTGCGGAAATAGCAGAGACAGGCGCAATTCCTGTCTATCGACGGTGCGTGAGGCCTTCTCTCAACGGGAGGACGAGGCTCAGGCCGCGCCGGGTCGAGAAGGCGCAGCCTTCTGATCGCGGCCCAGCATCAAGCCGCGTCGGGTCGAGAAGGCGCAGCCTTCTGATCGCGACCCAGCATCAAGCCGCGTCGGGTCGAGAAGGCGCAGCCTTCTGATCGCGACCCAGCATCAGGCCGCGTCGGGTCGAGAAGGCGCAGCCTCCTGATCGCGGCCCAGCATCAAGCTGCCCCCGCCATGAAGTCATAGACATCCGCGGGGCGCGTCACCGTGATGGCGATGCGGTCGTCGCGAATCTCGATCTCGCCGCGCGCGACCGGATGGTTGTTGGCCAGGATCCAGACCTCGTCCTTTTCCGAGGCGTCCAGAGGGATCACCGCGCCACGGCCCATGCGCAGCAGTTGCTGCATCGGCAGGACCGAACGGCCCAGTACGACCGAAATCTCGACATCGACGGCATCGATCTGGCTCAAAGAGGATACTCGCAAATCAACGGGCGGCCCTTGCGCCGCCGCGTTCGGCCCCACATTGAGGGCATCATGCTTGCCGACCCGTTAAACTCTTCCCAACGCAGCCTGCTCCGCGAGGATGAGCGCCCTGTCCAGTGGGCGCTGTCGTCCGGCTACGTCGACTACGCCGCCGCCGAGGCCGCTATGGAGGCGCGCGTGGCCGCCATCGCGGCGGGGCAGGCCGAGGAGATGGTCTGGCTGCTGGAACATCCGCCGCTTTATACCGCCGGCGTCTCGGCCAAGGACGACGACCTGCTGGCGCCGGATCGCTTTCCGGTGCACCGGACGGGGCGGGGCGGGCAGTTCACCTATCACGGGCCGGGCCAGCGGGTGGCTTATGTGATGCTCGACCTGAACCAGCGCGGCAAGGACGTGCGCGGCTTCGTGCATGGGCTGGAGGACTGGATCATCGGCGCCCTGGACCGTTTCGGCGTCGAGGCGGGGATGCGCGAGGGCCGGGTCGGCGTCTGGGTCGAGCGCAAGGGCGCGGGCTGGAGCCGCGAGGACAAGATCGCCGCCATCGGCGTCAAGGTCCGCAAATGGGTCAGCTTCCACGGCATCAGCCTGAACGTGGAGCCGGACCTGGACCATTTCGGCGGCATCGTGCCGTGCGGCATCACCGAACACGGCGTGACCAGCCTGGTCGATCTGGGCGTGCTGGCGACGATGGATGAGGCGGACGATGCGCTCAAGTCGTCCTTCCAGCAGGTGTTCGGCCCGGTTCAGCCGGGCGTCGCGCCCCTGTGACGCTGGGCGCCCGGCGCGGCGCCGTAGCGGTTGAAGGCCTTTCGGCCGGGCAGGATCGCGAGGTCGAAGGCGGCCAGGGCGAGAGCGGCCGTCGCGACCCAATCCAGAAGCGTCAGCGGTTGCGGCCAGGCCAGGGCGAAGGCCAGCAGGATCGGCCCGCTCCACCAGCCTGAGCGTCCGCGATCATGCAGACGCTGCGACAGGACGCAGAAGCCGCCGTAAAGCAGGGCGGCCGCGATCAGGGCGTGAAGCCAGCCGGGCGTTCGCAGAAAAGCATCCACGGCGATCCAGGCGCCGATCAGGCTGACTGCGCCCGCTGAAAAGCGGCTTCGACCGATGCGTCCCGTAGAATTCAAAAAGAGATCAGCCAGGGCGGTCATTCTGGGGGCACGCGGCGTTTCGGCGCGTTTTGCGCCTGCGGAAACCCGGCCTAGTCGGGAAAGGGGCGCGCGTAAACGCCGCGGTCCGCAAGGCGGTGCAATTTCGTCACAGGGGTGGCGACGGCGCCGTTAATGGGTCTAAAACACGACCAACCCGCATACTGAACGGACTGGGAGAAACCCCCTATGCAACGCCTGCTTTCCGCTTCGGCGGCCGTGCTGGCCCTGAGCTTCGCCGCCTCGGCCGCCTCGGCCCAGAACTTCAGCGATCTGGCGCGTCAGGACCTTCAGGCCATGCACGCGGCCCTGCGCGACAACCATCCGGCCGCCGTGACGCCGGGCGAGGCCAGCGCGACCTTCCGCGGCTGGCTGGACACCGGCCTGCAGGAAGCGCAGGCCAAGGCCGGACAGGTCAACAGCGGCGACAGCCACGCCTATCTGCTGCGCTGGTACGCCAACGGCTTCCGCGATTCCAACATCGCCGCCCGTCCGACCTATGAAGGTCTCGGCCCGTATTTCGCCACCAGCTGGCCGGGCGTGGCCACGGCCTGGCGCAACGGCCAGTACGTCGTCTCCTATGTTCAGGAGGGCGTGCGCGGCGCGCCGCCGCTGGGCGCCGTGCTGAAGAGCTGCAACGCCGAGCCGATCGAGGACCTGGCCAAGGCCAAGCTGGACCAGTTCGAGGGCGATCTGACGACCGAAGCCGGTCGCGTCCGCAGCGCCCCCTATCTGCTGTGGAACCGCAACAACCCGATGACGACGGGCGTGCCGGGGACCTGCGAGTTCCAGGTCGGCCGCCGCACCCGCAGCTTCACCCTGTCGCCGCAGCCGGCCACGGCCCAGAATCTGGAAGCCGCCTATCGCGCCTCGGTCTATACGCCGTCGGGCGCGCCGCTGTCGGTCGAGATGGTCGATGGGCGTCCGTGGGTCAGCGTTCACTCGCTGGCCGACGACGCGGCCTGGGACGCCTTCTTCGCCCAGGTCGAGGCCCAGTCCGCCGCCATTCGCGGGCCGCAGGGCTTTGTGCTGGACCTGCGCGGCGCCAATGGCGCCTCGGCCAACGCCACCTCGCGCGGCTATGGCTTGGCCAACCGCATCTGGTCGCCGGAATTCACCGTCAGCCGCCAGCCGGAAGCCGGTCAGATCACCTATCGCGCCACGCCGGGCAACCGCCAGTGGTTCGCCGACACCCTGAACCGGATGCAGTCTGATCCGCGCTTTGTTCAGGAATCGGGTGCGGTGATCGAGCAGACCCAGGCCATCGTCGCCGCCTTCGACAGCGCCATCGCCGCCGGTCAGCCGACCTTCGTCATGCCGGGCCGCCCGGCGACCCCGGACACCGGCGCCGCCAATCCGGTGCAGGGCCAGGTGGTCGTGTTGGTGGATGCCGGTTGCTCGGGCGGCTGCCTGGACACGCTGGACCTGCTGAGCCGCCTGCCGAACGTGCGCATCGCCGGTTCGACCACGGCCGAAGACACCATCTTCATCGAGCCGACGACCCTGCGTCTGCCGTCCAACTACGCCGACCTGAGCTATGGCCATAAGGCCTGGACGACGCGTCAACGCGGCAACAACTCGCCCTACGCGCCCGCAGGCGCCCTAGCCTACACGGGTGACGCCACCGATGAGACGGCCGTTCGCGCCTGGGTCGCTGGCCTGTTCGGCGCCTGACCGCGACGACCTAAATCAGCCTATCGAGGGCCGGACGGTGGAACGACCGTCCGGCCCTTCCTATTTTCAGACCATGACCCAGACCGAATCTCACGCCGCCATGCGTTCCGCCTCCGGCTATGACCTGACACCCCCGACCGACAGCCAGCGCGCGGCGCTGGAGGCCGATCTGTCGCCGGAAGAGAGGCGCGTGCTTCTGGCGCACGGCACCGAGGCGCCGTTCTGCGGGACCTTGCTGGGCGAAAAGCGGGCAGGGGTGTTCTGCTGTCGCGAATGCGGCCTGCCGCTGTTCCGGTCGGGAACCAAGTTCGAAAGCGGCACCGGCTGGCCCAGCTTCACCGAGCCGGTCGATCCGGCCCATGTTCGCGCCGTGCGCGACGACAGCCACGGCATGGTGCGCGTCGAGACACGCTGCGCCCGCTGCGACAGCCATCAGGGCCACGTCTTCCCGGACGGGCCGCCGCCCACGGGTCTGCGCTACTGCATCAACTCCGTCGCGTTGAGCTTCGTGGCTGAAGGCGCAGCCCTGCCTGATCCTTTGGGGCGCGGCGATGGGACCGCCTGACCTTGGCCGCATTTAGGGGTAGGGTGGTTGTGAACGGGAGTAGATGCGTATGCTGATCGAACTCATGACGGCCTCCCTCTTGCTGGCGAGCAGCGATCCCGAGGGCGTGGTTTCGACCGCTCCGCGCGCGGGCTCGGGCGCCGTGCCGACCGCCAGCGCGGCCGCGCTGGCCGAGACCGTGGGCGAGGCCTCGCCTGCTGTGACGCTGCAGACGGCGGCGCCGCACGGCCTGAGCACCGAAGAACAGATTTCCCGCTGGATCGGAGAACGCAAGACGGATGCGCGTCCGGTCGAGCAATGGGCCGACGCCTGGGAAGAGGCCGCGCCCCGCAAGATGCACGGCGAAGTCAGCGCCGGGATCGGCACGGGCGGCTATAGCGACTTCGCCGCCGCCGTCTCCATGCCGCTGGGCGAAAACGGCACGCTGAACCTGAGCGTCAGCCAGACCAAGAACGCGCCCTGGGGCTATGGCTACGGTCCCTACGGCTATGCGCCTTACGGTTATGGCGCGGGCCGCTATGGGCTGAACGGCTATGGCTGGCGCGACGCCTATGGCGCCATGCCGGGGCCGATGGGGGTGCGCAGTCCGCATGAACGCCCCAGCCGCATCCGCCCCTTCAGCACGGATGAGCGGCAGGCTGAGCCCGCGCGCGACCCGGATGGCGACGCCGGTCGATAGTCAGACCGCCGATAAAGTGCGTCCCATACGCCACGCAGACCTTTTTTAGGCCTGGGCGTCGCATCGCCGCATTCCCTTTATAGGGCCTGATCCCATATGCCCTCGGGCAAAGGATCAGTATGGACAGTTTGCTTACCTCGGCCGCCGACTTCATCGCCCGCAACGCCATGTGGGCCGGCGTGATCCTTGGCGCGGTGACCTTCTTTGAGTCGCTGGTCGTCATCGGCGCCTTCGTGCCGGCGACGGGCCTGCTGGTCGCGGCGGGCGGGCTGGTGGCGGCAGGCGTGCTGGACCCCTTCACCGTCATCGGCGGCTGCGTCATCGGCGCCGTCATGGGCGACGCCATCTCCTACTGGATCGGACGGCGGCTGGGCACGCGGGTGCTGCGTCATCACCTGCTGGTGCCGCACCGCCGCAAGCTGGCCTGGACGCGCCTGTACTGCCGTCGCTACGGCGTGGCTTCGATCTTCATCGGCCGTTTCTTCGGTCCCTTGCGCGCCTTCGTGCCGGTGATGGTGGGCGTGCTGCAGATGCGCCAGCGCGTGTTCCAGATCGCCAACGTCAGTTCGGCCTTCGTCTGGGTGCTGGCCATGCTGGCGCCGGGCTATCTGGCCGCCAAAGGGCTGGCGCGGCTGGAGATGATGAGCGAGGCGCACAATCCGACATTGTGGCTGCTGGCCTTCGTCGCGGTGGTGGCGGCCCTGGTCGTCGCCATGCGTTGGCTGAAGGGCCGCGCGGCGCGGCGCAACGCCCTGCTGGAAGCCTCGGTGCGCGGGCTGGGGGAGTAAGACTCGCCCGCTCTTGTCGGTGTAGGGCGCAAGGGCGAGAGGCCCGCCCTCGGCCATCCTCGGGCTGGTTCTGAGCTGTGTCTGTTCATCCCCGCTCATCCCGGCGGCCGCCGGGATGAGCGGAGGTAGGCAGCGAGAAACACTCAAACAGAACTGCCCACGAAAAAGGGCCCGGCGGATGCCGGGCCCTTTCGCGTTCCTGCCGTGCGGCGGGATCAGTCGTGGGTGTGGCTGTGCGATTCGGCGGCCGTAGCCGTGCCCGAGGCGCTCCAGGCCTGACCGTCTTCGCTTTCGAACCAGAACGGCTTGCGCTCAGCGCCGCCGACCTCGTTCATATGGTTATCGAAAAGCCGGCCGTTGATCATGGTGTGGCTGATCTTGGTCGAGTCCCGCAGGTTCTCGAGCGGATTGGCGTCCAGAACGACCAGGTCGGCCAGCTTGCCGGTTTCCAGCGAGCCGATGTCCTTGTCCATCCCCAGCGCGCGGGCGCCGTTGATGGTGCCGACGCGCAGCGCCTCGTGCGGGCTCATGCCGCCCTGTTCGAACATCCACAGCTCCCAGTGGGCGCCGAGACCTTCGCGCTGACCGTGGGCGCCGATCTGGACCGAGACGCCCTGATCCATCAGCCGCTTGGATTCGCGGGCGATGGAGATGTGGTTCAGCTCTTCCGGCGGGGTCTTCACCGGACGACGCGAGCGGTCGTCCAGAATGCGGCGCGGGACATACTGGCTGAGGATCGGGTCTTTCCAGACGTCGGTGACCTCATACCAGTGGTTCTCGCCCCAGGCCCCGCCGAAGCCGACGATCAGGGTCGGGGTATAGGCCGTACCCGTCTGCGACCACAGCTGGACCGCATCGTCGTACATGCGCGCCACCGGCACCGAGTGCTCGATGGTGGTGTGACCATCGATCAGCATGCTCATGTTGACGTTATAGAGCGAGCCGCCTTCCGGCACGACCATCATGCCCAGTTCGCGGGCGGCCTGCATGATCTGCTGACGTTGTTCGCGGCGCGGCTGGTTGTAGCTCTTGACGCTCCAGGCGCCGACGGCCTGCATCCGGCGAAGGTGCGAGCGCGCGTCGTCCAGGCTGTTGATCACGGCGGTGGTCGGCGTGGCCGCGCCGTACAGGACCGTGCCGGTCGAGAAGATTCGCGGCGCGACCACGCGACCGGCCTTGGCCAGTTCGCTGTGGGCGAAGATTTCGCTGTTGTTGTTGGACGGATCGTGCAGCGTCGTCACGCCGAAGGCCAGGGCGGCGTAGTTCACCCAGCTCTGCTGCGGGATGATCTGATCCGAGCCCATGCGGCCGTGCCAGTGGGCGTCGACCAGACCGGGGATGATGGTCTTGCCGGCCATGTCCATGACGTGGGCGCCGGCCGGAACCGTGACCGAGCCGCGCGGGCCGATGGCCTCGATACGGTTGCCGTTGATGACGACGACGCCGTCCTCGATGACTTCCTCGCCCTTCATGGTGATCAGGCGGGCGCCCGACAGGACGGTGACGCCGGTCGGTCGGGCGTAGTCGGTGCTGAAGCCGATCTTGATGCCATGCTCGGCGGGCTTGGGCAGATCGGCCGGGGCGCCGTCGACGAAGGCGAAGCTTTCGCTCAGCGGACGCGAGAACAGCTCCGGTCCCATCGACCACTGCAGGCGGCTGGAATCGCCCGACCAGTGCAGCCATTCGCCCGCATCGCGAGTGACGCGCGTCTGCGGCAGGGCCTTGGTGTCGGCGCCGACCGTGATGGCGCGGCCCGTGGAGGCGAAGGGCGCGATATAGGCGTTGAAACGCTCGGTCCAGGCGATCCACTGCTCGTCCGGCGAGACCGAGAACTCAGCCGCCCATTCGCTGCTCAGGTGGTTGCGCACCTCGCCGCCCGACAGGTTCATCGAGCGCAGGACGCGCTTGTCGCCCTCACGCGCGCTGACGAAGATGCGGTCGTTGCTGGCGCCGAACTGCGGCGTCGTGCCCGAATCGGTGATCTTGACCGGCGCGCCGCCGCGCACGGAGACGCGGTAGACGCCTGGCTCGCGGCTCCACAGGGCCGAGCGCAGATAGCCGTCGCTGGAGGTGCGGTAGACGACCGTCTGTCCGTCCGGCGAGAAGCGCGGCTCCAGATAGTGGCCGGGGTTGGTCGTGATGGTCCGGCCTTCGCCGCCTGCGACGGGAACGACGCGGATGGAGCCCAGTTTGTCGTCGCTCCAGGTCGTGTAGACGATCGAGCGGCCGTCGCGCGACCAGGACGGATAAAGCTCGAAATGATCGCTCTGGCGAGTCAGGCGGCGCGGCGTTCCGGCCACGCCGTTACGCAGGTCGCGGACCCACAGATTGCCCAGGGCTTCGAACACCACCTTGGAGCCGTCGGGCGAGGTCTGGGCCCAGCGGATCATCTTCACTTCGAACTGGTCCGGCGCCACCTCGACGGGGAAACGGGCGGTCTCCTGCACCCGGCGGGTGTCGGTGACGCGGAAGGGAATCTCGCTGACGGCCTTGGAGGCCACGTCGATGCGGCGGATCTTGCCGCCCGCCCAGATGACGATGGAGCCGTTGTCCGGCGTCCAGGCGAAGCCTGGATAAACGCCGTGGATGGCCCAGGTCTCCTGCATGTCGCGGTCAAGGGCGTCGTAGATCGGCGTCTCGCGGCCCGACTCCAGGTCCATGACGTAGAGGACCGACTGGTAGCGGTCGCGGCGCACGAAGGCGAGCGACTTGCCGTCCGGCGACGGCGTCGGGCGCACTGAACCGCCCGGGCCGGTGACGAAGGGTTTGATCTCGCCCGTCTCGCGATCCAGGCGACGGATCACATAGAGCTGGGTGTTGGGGTCCTTGGAATAGTCGAAGACGCCCCCCGGCGTGGCGTCGTCGCTGAAGTACATATAGCGGCCGTCGGGCGAGAAGGCGGGCTCGCCCGTGTCCTTCTGCTGGGTGCGGCGTTCGGTCAGTTGCACGCCGCTGCCGCCGCCCGAGCGGTGGTACATCCACATCTCGCCCGCGCCCAGCGAGCGTGAAGAGGTGAAGTGTTTGCGGCCGACGACGAACTGGCTGTCGGGCGTCCAGGTCGGGGAGTTCAGCAGGCGGAACGTTTCATTCGACACCTGACGCGGGTTGGAGCCGTCGCGGTTCATGACCCACAGGTTTTCGCCGCCGCCACGGTCGGAGGTGAAGGCGATGAAGCGGCCGTCCGGCGAATAGCGCGGCTGCATGTCCCACGACACGCCGGAGGCGATCGGACGGGCTTCGCCGCCGCCGATGGGCATCACATAGATGTCGCCCAGCAGGTCGAAGACGATCTCGCGGCCGTCGGGGCTGACGTCGACGGCCATCCAGGTGCCTTCGTCGACGTTGATGTTTATGTCGCGCTGGGGACCGATGGGATTCTGGACATCCCATTTCGGCGCCGCCGTCTGGCTGGAATCCTGGGCGAAGGCCGGGAAAGCCACGGCCAGAGCCGCAGCCGTAGTCAATAGAACGCGCTTCATGAAAGCCCCCTCGGCTATCAAACGTATACAGATGGGGGCGAAGCTAGCGGCAGCGGCCGGACCTTGGCTAGTCGGGATAAGGTCGGCAGGTCCGAATATTCTTCGGTGAATCGTGAGGACCTCGGCCTGCTTGTTCAAAAGCAGAGCTTGAGGCCTGACCAGCTTTCGGCGCCGAGGCGGTGGATCAGGATTATCGGGCCGGAAATGGACGAGGCCCAGACCGGAAGGTCTGGGCCTCGATGGTGCCGCCGGGCAGGATTGAACTGCCGACCTCAGCCTTACCAAGGATGCGCTCTACCACTGAGCTACGGCGGCGGGTCACTGAGGAAGCGGCCGTATAGCCAAAGGTTTTGGCCGGGCCAAGCCAAAAATGCACGCTTGATCAAAATCTTTGGGCGCGGTCTGCTGTCGCCATGGATAAGCCGACCAAAGACGCCGATGGGGCGGGCCCTGAGCCCTCCGCGCCTTCTTCACCTGCGCCCGCCGCCTCGGCCAAGGCCGAGCGGGCGGCGCGACTGGCCGCCGCCCTGCGCGCGAATCTGCGCCGTCGCAAGGCGCCGGGCGCGGGTGGGGCGCGACCGGTCAAGGAAAGCAACTGAAAGTCATCCCTCTTGCGACGTTCCGGCCTTTCGCCTGCGCCGCCAGGCTTGCTAGATAGCCGGTTCGCCGGGCCGTAGGGGTCCGGGCCTCCCAGGACTTCCCCGACACTCATGGACAGCATCGTCATCCACGGCGGCCACCGCCTCAACGGCTCCATTCCGGTCAGCGGCGCCAAGAATTCGGCGATCAAGCTGATGGCGGCGTCGATTCTGACGGATCAGCCCCTGTTGCTGACGAATATGCCTCGCCTGGCCGATACGCGATTCCTGGGCCAGCTGCTGCGTCAGTTCGGCGTGGAAGTGACCGAGCAGGACGGCGCGGACGGGCAGGAGACCCTGTTTCATGCGCCGGAACTGACCTCCACCTTCGCTCCCTATGATCTGGTGCGTCAGATGCGGGCCTCGTTCAACGTGCTGGGACCGCTGCTGGCGCGCACGGGGAACGCCAAGGTCTCCCTGCCGGGCGGCTGCACCATCGGTGCGCGTCCGGTGGATCTGCACCTGCAGGCCCTGACCGCTATGGGCGCGGCGATCGAGCTGGAAGAGGGCTATGTCTCCGCCACCGCACCCAGAGGGTTGCGCGGGGCAGAGATCGAGTTTCCCTTCGTCTCCGTCGGCGCGACCGAACACGCTCTTCTGGCCGCCGTGCTGGCGGACGGGACAACGGTGCTGAAGCGGGCCGCGCGCGAGCCTGAGATCGGCGATCTGGCCCGCTGCCTGATCGCGATGGGGGCCAGGATCGAGGGGCTGGATACGGACGTGCTGACGATCACCGGCGTCTCGTCCCTGTCAGGCGCGACCTGGTCGGTGATTCCCGACCGGATCGAGATGGGCTCCTATGCGCTTGCTGCGGCGATGGCTGGGGGCGAGGTGCGCCTGACCAAGGGCCGCGCCGATCTGATCACCGCCCTGACCGACAGGATGATCGAGGCGGGGGTTGAGATCGAGCCCACGGACGACGGCCTGATCGTGCGCCGCGACCCGACGCAGCGGCTGAAGGCGGTCGACGCCACGACCGAGATCTATCCGGGCTTCGCCACCGACCTGCAGGCGCAGTTCATGGCCCTGATGACGACGGCCGAAGGCGAAAGCGTCATCCAGGAAAACATCTTCGAGAATCGCTTCATGCACGCACCGGAACTAGCGCGTCTGGGCGCGGACATTACCGTCCACGCCGGTCAGGCGGTGGTGCGGGGCGTCGAGGGGCTGAAGGGGGCGCCGGTCATGGCGACCGATCTTCGCGCCTCCATGTCTCTGGTCATCGCCGGTCTTGTGGCCGAAGGTGAGACGACGGTCGGCCGCGTCTATCATCTGGATCGCGGCTTCGAGCGCATGGAAGAGAAACTGGGCGCCTGCGGCGCCGATGTCCGACGCATCAAGGGGGAGGGCGATGACCACTGACGGCGAATCCATCCCTGATCCCGTGATCGACGGCGATGGCGAGGAGGCCGCGCCGATCGCGCCGCTGCGCCTGCTGGCCGAGGATGCGGACGACCTGCAGATCATTTCGGCTGCGCTTCAGGACGCCATCATGCGCCCGGTCGACATCCGCTGGGAAAAGGAGGCGCGGCGCCTGACGGTGGTCCTGTCGCGCTTCTGTTGGGAATGCGGGGGCACGCGCGTCATGGCGGCCATGCAGTTCGGCGACGTTCAGGCGGTCAAGAGCCGCCGTCTGCCGCGCCTGCCGGATCAGGCGCTGGAACTGCTGGCGATGGACTTTCATCCGACCGAGGCGCCGGGAGGCAAGGTGTTCATGATGTTCGCCGGCGGCGGAGACCTGCGAATCGACGTCGAATGCCTGGACGCGGTCCTGACCGATCTGTCCGAACGCTGGCCCGCCCGCGTGGCGCCGACTCATCTGGACGAGGCGGGCTGATGAGCGCGACGCACAAGCTGACGGCGATCGAGATCGACAACGCCTCCCTGCCTGCGGCCACGGCCGAGATCGAGCATGAGCGCCGCGTCGCCATCTTCGACCTGGTGGAGCAGAACAGTTTTGTCCCCGAAGGCGCCGAAGGCGGCCCCTATGGGCTGAAGCTGTCGTCACAGGACAATCGCCTGGCCTTCGACATCACCGGCCCGGATTTCAGCCGCACCCACGTCCTGTCCCTGACGCCGATGAAGACGGTGATCCGCGACTACGGCCTGATCTGCGAAAGCTATTACGAGGCCCTGCGCGGCTCTTCGCCCAGTCAGATCGAGTCGGTCGACATGGGGCGCCGGGGACTGCACAATGAAGGCGCCGCCCTGCTGAAAGCGCGTCTGGAAGGCAAGGTCGAGATGGACCAGGAGACCGCGCGGCGGCTCTTTACTTTGGTCTGCGCCCTCTACCGTCGGGGCTGAACTCGACTATCTAAGCGTTTTGGTGCATTAGGCGCCCTCACTTTTACGGCTCGCGCTCACGCCCGGCGCGAGCCTTATGCCGTATTCACAGGGGCGAGAGAGGCCGCATGGCTAAGGAAGAACTTCTGGAGTTCCCCGGCGTGGTCAGCGAATTGCTGCCGAACGCGACGTTCCGCGTGACGCTGGAAAACGATCACGAGATCATCGCCCACACTGCGGGCAAGATGCGCAAGAACCGCATCCGGGTGCTGGCCGGCGACAAGGTGCTGGTCGAAATGACGCCCTATGACCTGACCAAGGGTCGCATCACCTATCGCTTCAAGTAAGGACGCGCGTGTCGCGTCCTGACGCCCTGGCTCCGAGGCTGATCCTGGCCTCGTCGAGCCCGCGCCGTATCGAACTGCTGGCGCAGATCGGCATTGCGCCCGATCTGGTCGACCCTGCCGACATCGACGAAACGCCCGAGCGGGCCGAGACGCCCGCGCGTCTGGCCCAGCGGCTAGCCTGTTCCAAGGCCGCCGTCGTGGCCGAACGCCATCCCGACGACGTGGTCCTGGCCGCCGACACAGTGGTGGCTGTCGGGCGCCGTCTGCTGGAAAAGCCTTCTGACGAGGCCGAGGCGATCCGGTTCCTGAAGCTGCTGTCGGGACGCAATCATCGCGTCTTCACCGGCGTGGCCGTGATCCACGGCGGGCGGACGTCCTGGCGGGTGGTGGAAACCCGCGTCAGCTTCAAGCCGCTGTCGGACGGCGAGATCGCCGCCTATGTCGCCTCGGGCGAATGGCGCGGCAAGGCCGGGGGCTATGGCATCCAGGGCCGGGCGGCGGCCTTCATCACCCGAATTGTCGGCAGCCATCCCGCCGTCATGGGCCTGCCTCTGTATGAGGCGGCGAATCTTCTTCGCGGCGCCGGCTGGCGAGGCGAGGGGGCTTGATGTCCGATATCGAGGTCTTCCTGGACGCGGCTCCGGGCGAGACCCGAGGCGTGGCGTTCCGCGACGGCCGCGCCGAGACGCTGATCCTTCATAGAGACGACGACCGGCCCGAGCATCGCCTGGGCGCGCGCGTCGTGGGGCGGGTGGCGCGGCTGGCGCCGGGGCTGCACGGCGCCTTCGTCGACCTGGGCTGCGGCGAGCCGTTCGGCTTCCTGCCTCTGGGCAAGGCGGATCGCCCGGCCGAAGGCGCCAAACTGGAACTGGAAATCACCGCTGAGCCCCGCGAGCGCAAGGGGCCGGTGCTGCGCCGTCTGGCCGAGGCGAGCGGCGAGCCGCGCCTGCTGGCGCCGGGGCCGGATATTCAGGCGATTCTGAAGACCCTTTATCCTGACGCGCTCATTACGACCGGCGCCGTGGCCATTCGCGCCGCGACGGAGGCTCAGGAAGAGGCGCTGGCGGGCGGGGTTGTCGCGCCTGCGGTCGGGCTGGACCTGGCGATCCAGCGCACGCGCGCCCTGATCGCGGTCGACATTGATTACGCCCCTGTCGTCGGTCGTGATTCCCGCAAGGGGCGCGAGGCGGTGAATCGCGAGGGGCTTCGCCAGACCGCGCGCCTGCTGGGCCTGACAGGGTGGGGCGGTCTGGTGGCGGTCGATCTGGCGGGCGTGGGCCTGCATCCCGAAAGCACGTTGAACATGGCGCGTCAGACCTTCGCCGGGACGCAAGGCGTAGCGGTGGGGCCGCTCAGTCGGTTCGGGCTGCTGCAACTGTCCCTGCCGTGGGGGCGAACCCCGGCGGACGAGCGGCTGGCCGGGCCGGGCGCAGCCGAACGCGCCGCCCTGCATCGCCTGCGGTTGGCGTTGGCGACGGATCGGGCGACGCCGCGTCTGACGCTGCATTGCAGCCCGGCCTCTGAAACGATTCTGTCGCCGTGGGCGGCTGAACTGGGGCCGCGCGCCCATATCCGCCCCGACGCCGCGCCGGGCGACTTTCATATCAAGGAGGGCTGACGCATGGCCCAGTGCCCCATTTGCCGTCGCGCCGAGGCCGTCGCGGCCTATAAGCCGTTCTGCTCCAAGCGTTGCGCCGACATCGATCTGCAGCGCTGGTTCACCGGCGGCTACGCCATTCCGGCCGAAGAAGCGCACGATGATGAAAAAGATCGTGGAATTGAGTGAATTGGCGTCTGGACAGCCCGTCCGGGCTCGCCTATAGAGCCGCCTCTCGCGACGCAAAGCGACGCCTGGATAGCTCAGTTGGTAGAGCAGCGGATTGAAAATCCGCGTGTCGGTGGTTCGAATCCGCCTCCAGGCACCACTTTCCCCTCATTGATGAATATTCGCCTCGGTCCCGAAAAAGCCGAAAATTCATCACGGGCTTAAACTTTTCTTAACAATCGGTAGCACTGCAAGTTTGTTGCCGTTCTGTGTCCTGAGTGTGCATTTTTTGTGCGCGACGTGCCGAACAGCGTCCGGCCGGGGGTGAAAAGACATTTTCCGCCCTTGACGCTAAGATAGGGCTTCGCCAAAGGGACAGGACCGCATTCCTGCTTGCAGGCTGTGGGCGGCGAGATATTGTCTCTGTCGCCAGGTCCGCAGACGTTTCGGCGTTTGGAG
This sequence comes from Brevundimonas sp. LPMIX5, assembly GCF_003576505.1. Taxonomy (NCBI): domain Bacteria; kingdom Pseudomonadati; phylum Pseudomonadota; class Alphaproteobacteria; order Caulobacterales; family Caulobacteraceae; genus Brevundimonas; species Brevundimonas sp. LPMIX5. The sequence continues at coordinate 16,991 of NZ_QWTZ01000006.1, read as the reverse complement.
GATTGCGGCGCCGACCGGCGGGGGAGAAATCCGGCGGGAGGAAAAGATTTCACTGTAAAGGCGCGGCCGACTGACGCGGTCGCCGTCTTGGGTTCCACGAGTCAGACCAAAGCAGGAACTGGCGAAACATGCTCGATAAGAAGACGAATATCCTCCTCGCTATGGCCGGCGCAGCCGTCCTGATGGCGAGCTCGCCGGTTCTGGCGCAGGACGCAGCCGCTCCGGCCGCTCCGGCCGCCGCTTCGGCTCCCGCCGCTGCCGACGCCGCCGCTCCGGCCGCCGACGCCGCCGCCCCGGCTGCTGATGCAGCCGCCACCGAAGAAGCCGCCGCTGAAGGTCACGGCGGTGCGGGCCTGACCCCGATCGCCATGTTCATGATGGCGCACCCGGTCGTTAAGGTCGTGATGGCAGGTCTGATCCTGGCGTCGATCTTCTCCTGGACGCTGCTGCTCATCAAACTGGTCGAGTTCAGCTCGCTGGGCAAAAAGACCAACCGCTTCCTGGAAGAGTACCGCGGTGCTCGCACCCTGGCTGACATCCGTCGCCTGGCCACCTCGGAAGAGTTCGACGGCAACCCGCTGGCCGACATGGCCGCCGCCGCCACCGGCGAAGTGGAACTGTCGCGTCAAGCCGGCCTGGACGTCGCTGGCGTTCACCGCGGCTCGACGATCGACCGCGCGAACAACGCCATCGGCGCCGTTCAAGGTGGTCTGGGCATCCGTCTGTCGGGCGGCCAGCAGTTCCTGGCGTCGGTCGGTTCGGGCGGTCCGTTCATCGGTCTGTTCGGCACCGTGTACGGCATCATGAACTCGTTCATCGGCATCGCCGAGTCGAACACGACCAACCTGGCCGTCGTTGCTCCGGGTATCGCTGAAGCCCTGCTGGCCACCGGTATCGGCCTGTTCGCGGCTATCCCGGCGGTTATCTTCTATAACTACTTCAACACCCGCATCGCTTCGTACGGCGCTCGCGCCGACGGGTTCAACGCTGAGCTCATCAACTCGATCTCGCGTCAACTCGACAAGGGAGCGTAAGCCGAATGGCCGCCAAACTTTCCGGTTCCGGCGGCGGCAAGTACACCGTCGAGGCGAACAGCGAAATCAATGTCACGCCTTTCGTGGACATTATGCTCGTTCTCCTCATCATCTTCATGGTGGCGGCTCCGCTCGCCACCGTGTCGGTGCCGGTGACGCTTCCTCGCGCCGTCGCTCCGCCGGCCCAGAATCCGCCCAAGCCTGTCTTCATCTCCATCCAGAATGGCGGTGAAGTGTGGATCGGCGACTTCCGGACCTCGGTGGGCTCGTTGGGCGATGATCTGAAGGTCCAGATCGGAACACGTGACCCTGAGCAGGAGCGGATCTTCATCCGTGCTGACCAGCAAACGCGTTACGGGGACTTCATGCAGGTCATGAACGCCTTGCAGGATAATGGTTTCTACAGTGTCGCCCTGGTTGGCGAAGATCAGTCGTAAGGGGGCGTGACGCAAGCATGACTGCTGAACATCGCGAGCATCGCGACCCTCTGCTCGACGCTCCGAGAAAGAAAAAACTTTCGACGGGCGCAATGGTCGGAATCGGCATCTCTATCGCCGTTCACGTTCTTGCGGGTCTTTACCTCTACAAGAGCAAGTTCGAACTCCAGGAGTTCAACTATGTAGACGAGGCTGTAGATGTGGAGCTGATGGCGCCGCCGCCACCGCCTCCGCCTCCGCCGCCTCCGCCTCCGCCGCCGGACACGCCTCCGCCGCCGAAGCTTCAGGTGCGCGAGCCGGTCGTCAACACCTCGGCGCCTCCGCCGCCGGTGACCTTGCCGATCGAGCCGACGAAGAAGGAAGACCGCGTCGAATACACGGGCCCGCCCGTGATCGTCCCAGGTCCTCCGCCTCCGCCGGCGCCGCCCGCGCCGCCGCGTCCTTCGGTGATCACCAACCCGCAGTGGGCTCGCCCGCCGCGTCCGACCGAACGGGACTTCCCGCAGCGCGCTCTTGATCGCGGCGTGGGTGGTTCGGCCACGGTCGAATGTACGGTGACCCCGAGCGGTCGTCCTGAAGACTGCCGTGTCGTCTCGGAAGAGCCGTCGGGCATGGGCTTCGGCGCCGCAGCGGTCCGCATCGTCCAGCGCGGGCAACTTTCGCCCCGCACGGTCGATGGCGCTGCAACGAACGCCAAGTTCGTGGTCCGGGTGCCGTTTAACCTGGACTAAGCGAGCGATCGCACTGAAACGAAAAGAAGCGCCTCGAGGTTTGGCCTCGGGGCGCTTTTTTCATGGCGCCAGCTGTTCAGGAACAGGGTTGCGCAACAGCGTCGGCGGCGAAGCGCGGCCTGGCGTCCTCTGGCGACGGATCGACCTGCCGCTTGCTGGATAGACGGCAGATTGCGCTCACCTGACATGGAGCCGAGCGGACAGGCTGTGCATTATGCAGAGCGAATTGCTGTCTGGAGGCCCCATGTCCCACAAACCCATCCTCGTCGCTCTGGCCGTTGGCGCGAGCGTTGTCGGCGCCGGCATCGGCGGCTGCGCCTATAATGAGGCGCTGGGCCGCAGCCAGTTCGTTCTGATGGACGACAGCGCGCTGATCCAGCAGTCCCAGGCTGCCTGGGCCGAGACCCTGCGGACGCAGAAGGTGTCGAACAACGCCGCCCAGAACGCGCGCGTTCGCCGCGTCGGCGATCGAATCGTCCAGGCGGCGAACCTGACCAATCGTCACTGGGACTATGCGGTGTTCGACGACGCCACGCCGAACGCCTTCGTCCTGCCTTCCGGCCATATGGGCGTGACGACGGGGCTGCTCGCCATCGCCAAGAACGACGACCAACTGGCGGCGGTGATCGGCCACGAGGTCGGCCACGTCGTCGCGCGCCATGCGGCCGAGCGGGCATCGACAACGCAGACGACGGGTCTGGTTCTGGGCGCCGTGCAGAGCCGGGCAGGGGATTATGGCCAGGCAGTGCAGGCTTTCGGCGGCCTGGGCGCCCAGTTGGGCGTGCTGCTGCCTTTCTCGCGCAGTCATGAACTGGAGGCGGATCGGCTGGGCGTCGATTACATGGCGGCGGCCGGTTACAAGCCGTCCGAGTCGCTGACGCTGTGGCGCGCGATGGCGGCTGGGCGGCAGTCGGGCACGCCGGAGTTCGCCTCGACCCACCCGTCGGATCAGACCCGGATCGCTCAGTTGCAGCAATATATCGCCAGCCGAGGTTGGAACTGACGGGGATAAAACATAAATTCTACGCGAGGGTGAAAAGGCCGCTTGCCCCCGACGGCGAGGCCCGCTAGAGAACCGCCCTCGCGCAGAGATGTGCAGCCTTAGCTCAGCTGGTTAGAGCGCCGGTTTGTGGAGCCGGAGGTCCTCAGTTCAATCCTGAGAGGCTGTACCATTCTCCTTCGAATCGCTTTCGCGATGCTCGAAGGAGAATAATGACGATGACGTCGCCGGCGTGGGACCCCCAGCAATACAATCGCTTCGAACGCCAGCGCGATCGCGCGGCCATCGACCTGCTGTCGCATCTGCCGGACGATCTGGACCCGCATGAGGTCTGGGACATCGGCTGCGGCACGGGACAGCATGCGGCGCTGCTGAAACGACGCTGGCCGGGCGCGCGGGTGCATGGGCTGGATTCCAGCGCGACGATGCTGGAACAGGCGCGCGGCCTGCCGGACGACGTGCGCTGGGTGCAGGGCGATCTGGAGCGCTGGGCGCCGGATGCGCCGGTCGATCTGATCCTGGCCAACGCTTCGCTGCAGTGGGCGCCGGATCATGCGGCCCTGTTCCGGCGGCTGACCGAGGCGCTGGCGCCGGGCGGCGTGCTGGCGGTGCAGATGCCGATGGCGTGGGAGACGCGCCACCATACGCTGATGCGTCAGACGGCGGCGGACGGACCGTGGCGCGAGCGGCTGAGCGGCGTGGACACCATTCAGCCTCTGCTGGCGGCGGAGGGCTATTACGATGCGGTGGCGGATCTGTGCGAAGAGGTCGACATCTGGTCGACCACCTATCTGCATGTGCTGGAAGGCGATGACGCCGTGCTGGAGTGGATGAAGGGGACGGCGCTGCGGCCCTATCTCACCGCGCTTTGCGAAGACCCAGCCAGCCGCGACGCCTTCCTGTTGCGCCTGAGCCAGGTGTTGGGCCAGGCGTTTCCAAAACGTCCTGAGGGAAGGACTCTTCTGCCATTTCCTCGACTGTTTCTTCTGGCGCGTCGGAGCGGCGGCGCCGGTGCAGGGTCTCGACCGGGCCGTTGAGGCTGTCCAGGGCGGCGCGCGCGGCCTCATAGCCGGCGGCGACGCCGGGCTCATAGGCCTTCCAGTCGCGGATATCGACGCCGTCTGAGGGCGGCAGGATCAGCAGGTCCGTCTCCGCGCGGGCCTGCATCCGCTCGGCCTCGCTCGACAGGGTGGCCGAGCGCATCAGGATGGAGACGATCGGCGGGCCGTGCTTCCATGCCCCCGACAGGATCCAACGCCACCAGGAGGGGGGATTCTCCAGCGCCGAAGCGTCCACGCCGCGTGACTGAGACACGTCGACGCCGACGACCGGGCCGCTGTTCAACCGGCGCATCACGTCGCTGGGGAAGTTGCGCAGAACGGCGCCGTCGACCAGCACCTGGCCGTTCATCACCACGGGCGGCATGACGCCGGGAATGGAGATGGAGGCGCGTAGGGCGTGGCGCAGCGTGCCCTCGCGGTGCACCTCCAGCCTGCCTGCGGTCAGATTGGTCGAGACGGCGAAGAACGGCAGCAGCATGTCCTCCATCTGCACGTCGCCGAAGGCCTCTTTCATCAGCGCCTTGACCTTGCGGGCGTGAGTCATGGCGATGATGGGCGGGGCGATGTCGGCCAGGGGGTCGGACAGGACGAAGGCCTGGCGGATGTGGTGCTCCAGTTCTTCGTCGGACCAGCCGAGAGCGGGACCGGCGCCGATGACCGCCCCCATTGAGGCGCCGCCGATGAAGTCGATGGGCGTGCCCGCCTCGCGCAGGGCCTTCAGCGCGCCGATGTGGGCATAGGCGCGCGCGCCGCCGCCGGACAGCACCACTCCGACGGAGGAGCCGGTGATCAGCCGGGCGATCCGCGCGGTGTCTTCGAACAGGCCCTCGACAGCGTGGAACCAGCGGCCGGGCTTCAGCACGTCCAGCCAGGCGCGGGTGTTGCTGGGACGCGGCATCCGGGGATCGCGCAGCAGGATCAGGTCGGTGCGTTGGCCCGCATCGTCCCACTCGTCGGCCACGGGCGGGGCGGGGGGCGGGGGGCAGTCGGCGGCGCCGACCAGGAACAGCCGATCGACCTGACGCGCGCACAGGGCGGCCCAGTTCGGCTCGTCCGCCTCGGCGACATAGAGGACATAGTCGTGGGCGTCCTCGACCCGCGAAAACCACTCGGCGGCGGATGACAGGGCCGAACTGTCGATGACGTGGCAGGTGGCGCCCTGAGCCTCGACTGCGCGGGCGACGCGCTCGACGAAGGCGCGGATCGGCTTGTCGCGGGCCGAGACGAAGCCGAAGACGTTGGGCTCGGTCCCGCCGCCGCGCTCACGCGCCCGGGTAAGCATGATCTGGCCCAGCTCCGACATCAGCAGGGGATCGTTGCGCGCGGCGTCGAAGAAGGCCTCGCGCGGCAGGGCCAGCACGTCGCTGTCGCGCAGGGCGACAACGTCCGACATGTGCGAGGTCCCCGCCAGCATGGCCAGTTCGCCGACCGGCTCGCCGGGCTTGATGACCGCGATCATCTGGGGGGTGCGGCCGTCGTCGCGACGGAAGACGCCCAGTCGCCCGGCGCGCAGCAGATAGAGGGTGTCGGCGCGGTCGCCGGCGGAAAACAGCCGCTCGCCCCGCGTCAGGGCGAACCAGCTGGCGCGGCTGTCCTGCGCGTCCTCGAAGGCGCGGGTCAGGGCGGCGGCGAGGGTGTCCGGTCGAAGCGGGGCCATGGGAAGGAGATATAGCCGATTTCGTCTTCGGTGAACCGAACGGCTTCCCCCCGGCGCGGAAGCCTCCTAAACCTTAGGCATGCCCAAGCTGATTTCCGCCGTCGATCGCAACAGTCCTGCTTTCAAAACGCTGGATGCGCACAATCGCGCCCTGCGGGACGTGCTTTATGAAAAGGTCGCCAAGGCAGCGCGGGGCGGGTCGGACGCTAGCCGCGAGCGCCATGTGGCGCGCGGCAAGCTGTTGCCGAGGGATCGGGTCGAGCGGTTGCTGGATCCGGGCTCGCCGTTTCTGGAGGTGGGCCAACTGGCCGCCGATGGGATGTATCGGGACGAAGCGCCGGGCGCCGGGATGATCTGCGGCGTCGGCCGGGTGTCGGGCCGCGAGGTCATGATCGTCGCCAACGACCCGACGGTGAAGGGCGGCGCCTACTTCCCGGTGACGGTGAAGAAGCACCTGCGGGCGCAGGAGATCGCCGAGCAGAACAACCTGCCGTGCGTCTATCTGGTCGATTCCGGCGGGGCCAACCTGCCGCACCAGGCCGAGGTCTTTCCTGATCGCGATCACTTCGGCCGCATCTTCTTCAACCAGGCGCGGATGAGCGCGCGCTCGATCCCGCAGATCGCCTGCGTCATGGGCAGTTGCACCGCGGGCGGCGCCTATGTGCCGGCCATGTCGGACGAGACGGTGATCGTCCGCAATCAGGGCACCATCTTCCTGGCCGGGCCGCCGCTGGTGAAGGCCGCGACCGGCGAGGTCATCTCGGCCGAGGAACTGGGCGGGGCCGAGACCCACGGCCGCAGGTCCGGCGTGGTCGATCATGTGGCCGAGAACGACGAGCACGCGCTGGAGATCGTGCGCTCCATCGTCGCCAATCTGAACACTGCCAAGCCCCAGCCGCTGGACGTGCGCGAGCCGCGCGCTCCGGCCTACGACCCGGCTGAGCTGTACGGCATCATCCCCGAGGATGTCCGGGCCCCCTATGACGTGCGCGAGGTCATCGCCCGCATCGTCGATGGCTCGGAGATGGACGAGTTCAAGGCATTGTACGGCACGTCGCTGGTGTGCGGCTTCGCCCGCATCTGGGGGATGCCCGTCGCCATCCTGGCCAACAACGGCGTGCTGTTCTCCGAGAGCGCCCAGAAGGGCGCGCACTTCATCGAACTGGCCTGCAAGCGCAAGATTCCGCTGCTGTTCCTGCAGAATATCAGCGGCTTCATGGTCGGCGGCAAATACGAGGCCGAGGGCATCGCCAAGCACGGCGCCAAGCTGGTGACGGCCGTCGCCAGCGCCGAGGTGCCCAAGTTCACCGTCCTGATCGGCGGCAGCTTCGGGGCGGGCAACTACGGCATGTGCGGCCGCGCCTATTCCCCGCGCTTCCTGTTCACCTGGCCCAACAGCCGCATCAGCGTGATGGGCGGCGAGCAGGCGGCCAGCGTCCTGGCCACCGTCCACCGCGACGCAGAGACCTGGACGCCGGAAGAGGCCGAGGCCTTCAAGGCGCCGATCCGTCAGAAGTACGAGGACGAGGGCAACCCCTATTACGCCACCGCCCGCCTCTGGGACGACGGCGTCATCGACCCGGCCCAGACCCGCGATGTGCTGGGCCTGGCCATCAGCGCCAGCCTGAACGCACCCATCCCCGAGACGACCTTCGGCGTGTTCCGGATGTAACCGGCGAAAGCCTGCACCAAAGCCGTACTGCCGCGTTTCACTTCGGCAAGGAGCCGACCATGACCGACCAGAAACCGACCGAAGACGACCTGAACGCTCTGGACATCACCGACGCCGAGGCGGCGGAGATGAACGCCATCGCCCATCCCTTCGTCGCCGATCCGGCGCCGGATGCGAACGACGATCTGGTGCAGATCGACGCCACGGCCGACGGCGTGGTCTTCGTCACCATCAACCGGCCGCAGAAGAAGAACGCCTTCGACGCCGCCACCATCGCCGCCCTGTATGAGGCGTTTGAGACCCTGCAAGGCGCGGACCGGGTGCGGGTGGTCTTCATCCGCGGCGCGGGCGGGACGTTCAGCGCGGGCGCCGACCTGAACTGGATGCGCGACGCGGCCGACTGGTCCGAAAGCGACAACCGCGACGACGCCATGGGCCTGGCGAAGATGCTGAAGGCCCTGCACGACGTGCCGGCGCTGACGGTGGCTCTGGTCGAAGGCGCGGCCATGGGCGGCGGGGCGGGCATCGTCGCCGCCTGCGACATGGCCGTGGCGGTCGAGGGGACGCGCTTCGCCTTCTCCGAGGTCAAGCTGGGCCTGATCCCGGCGACCATCGCCCCCTATGTCATCGAGGCGGTCGGCGCGCGCCGCGCGCGCCAGCTGTTCCTGACGGCCAACATCTTCGACGCCGATTACGCCGCTCATGCGGGGCTGATCGACATGGTCCTGCCCGAAGGCTCGGTGGACGAGTTCATCTCCATGCTGACGGACAGCCTGTCGGGCAATGCGCCGGGCGCCATGGGCGACGCCAAGCGGCTGGTCAACGATGTCGCAGGCGAGGATATCGATCATCGCCTGCTGGAAGAAACCGCCAAGCGCATCGCCCGCGCCCGCGTCTCGGCCGAGGGGCAGGAAGGCGTGCGCGCCTTCCTCGACAAACGCGCGCCGAGCTGGGCGCAATAAGGTAGCCGAATGTTCAAGTCCGTCCTGGTCGCCAATCGCGGCGAGATCGCCTGCCGTGTCTTCCGCACCGCCCGCCGCATGGGCCTGCGCACCATCGCCGTCTATTCCGAGGCGGACGCTGACGCCCTGCACGTGCGCGAGGCGGACGAGGCGGTGCTGATCGGCCCGGCGGCGGCGCGCGAATCCTATCTGGATGCGGCCAGGGTGCTGGCGGCGGCCAAGGCGACGGGGGCGGAGGCCATCCACCCCGGCTACGGCTTCCTGTCCGAGAACGCCGACTTCGCCGAGGCCGTGGCGGCGGCGGGCATCGTCTGGATCGGCCCCAAGCCGTCCTCGATCCGCGCCATGGGGCTGAAGGACGCGGCCAAGACGCTGATGATCGAGGCGGGGGTGCCCGTCACCCCCGGCTATCAGGGCGAGGACCAGTCGCTGGAGACTCTGACGGCCGAGGCGAACCGCATCGGCTTTCCGGTCCTGATCAAGGCGGTCGCGGGCGGCGGCGGCAAGGGGATGCGCAAGGTCGACCGCGCCGAGGACTTTGCTGAAAACCTGGCCTCGGCCCAGCGCGAGGGGCAGTCGTCCTTCGGCGATCCGCGCGTGCTGATCGAGAGCTACATCACCCGTCCGCGCCACATCGAGGTGCAGGTCTTCGGCGACAGCCACGGCAATGTCGTCCACCTGCATGAGCGCGATTGCTCGCTGCAGCGCCGCCACCAGAAGGTGATCGAGGAAGCCCCGGCGCCCGGCATGGATCAGGCCACGCGCGACGCCGTCACCGCGGCCGCCGTGCGCGCCGCCAAGGCCGTGGACTATCAGGGCGCGGGGACCATCGAGTTCATCGCCGACGCCTCCGACGGGCTGAAGGCCGACCGCATCTGGTTCATGGAGATGAATACGCGGCTGCAGGTCGAGCACCCGGTGACCGAGGCCATCACCGGCGTCGATCTGGTCGAATGGCAACTGCGCGTCGCGGCGGGCGAGCCGATCCCGCTGGCGCAGGCCGACATCCCGATGAAGGGCTGGGCCATGGAGGCCCGCCTCTACGCCGAAGACCCGGCCAACGGCTTCCTACCGTCCATCGGGCGGCTGGATCACTTCGTCATGCCCTCCCAGGACTTTGGCGACATCCGCGTCGACACCGGCGTGATGCAGGGCGGCGAGGTCAGCCAGTTCTACGACCCGATGATCGCCAAACTGATCGTCCACGAAGACAGCCGCGAAGCCGCCGCCGCCCGCCTGGCCGACGCCTGCCGCGAGGTAGAAGTCTGGCCGGTGAAGACCAACGCAGGCTTCATGGCGCGCTGTCTGGACCATCTGCGCTTCGTCGAGGGTGACGTGGACACCGGCTTCATCGCAGCGGAGGAGAGCGCGCTGATGGCGGCGTCCGCTTCGGAAGCAGTCTTAGCAGGAGCCGCTGCTCTGCTCGACGGTCTTGCCCGCGATGACGACCGGGCGTTCTGGGGAAGTGGGCCTTTCGACCCGTGGACGCCGACCCCGGACGGCATATTCGGGTTCCGCGCCAATAGCTCGCCTGGGGCTAAGGTGCGGGTCTATTCGGCGGATGCGGCATCGGACTTCGTATTTTCGTCTAGGCCGGATTGGAATTGGAACGTGAGCGCGGGCGCTACCTCGTTGGTCACTGACGTGCAATGGGGGGGGCGTGGCAAGGGAGCCTCCGTGATGTTCGACGGTCGGCCTGCCGCCTCGATCCTATCGGTTGAAGATGACGTCGTCGTTTTCCGCGCCGGGGAAGTTTCGCGGGTGTCGCTGTGCCGACCGACAACGGCCACAGTAGGCGCCGCCTCGGACGGCGGCCTGCGCGCGCCCATGCCGGGCAAGATCGTCGCGGCGCCCGCCAAGGCCGGCGACGCCGTGATCAAGGGGCAGCCGGTCGTGGTGCTGGAGGCCATGAAGATGGAGCACGCCCTGACCGCGCCCTTCGACGGCGTGGTGGCCGAGTTCAACGTCGCTGTGGGCGATCAGGTCACGGACGGCGCGGTTCTGGCTGTGGTGAAGGCGGCGGACTAAACCCCCGCTCATCCCGGCGGACGCCGAGAGTTGGCCCGAGCAAGTTTGTCGAGCTTCGCGTGCGGGGCTCTTACTGGGTCCCGGCGTCCGCCGGGATGAACGGAGTAGAGGCGGCGTTTCATGCCCCTGCACATGATCAAGCTCTGCGTCGGCGTGTCCGAGGTCGAGACGCTGGAGGCCAACGCCGCCCGGTCCGACTGGCGCATCGTCCACACCCGCATGACGCCCAAGCGCGCCGCCGAGATCGAGGACGGCGGCTCCCTTTATTGGGTGATGAAGGGCGTGGTGACTTGCCGTCAGCGCATTCTGGACATCACGACCGTGGGCGAGGGCAAGGCCAGCCGGTGCGAGATCAAGCTGGACAGCCAGGTCATCCGCACCGCGCCGCTGGCCCGGCGGCCGTTTCAGGGCTGGCGCTATTTCGACAAGGACGTGCCGCCGGACCTGTCTATAGCCGAGCCGACGGACCTGCCGCTCGAACTGGCGCGGGAGTTGCGCGAACTGGGCGCCTGGTAGGCGCCCGAAACACACGGAAAATCGATTGACGCGCGCATGGGCGCGTGGCTGTTGCGGCCTCCGATGACCCACGCCCTGTTCAGCTTCAAGACCCGCGCCACCCTGTCCGAGCTGCTGAAGCTGGCCTGGCCGGTCGTCATGGCGCGTCTGGGCATCATGACGATGGGGCTGACGGACGCCATCGTCGTCGGCCACTACGCCAGCCGCGAGCTGGCCTTCCACTCCCTGGCATGGGCGCCGTCCTCGGTCGTGCTGACCACGGCGGTCGGGCTGATGATGGGGGTGCAGGTCATGACCGCCCGCCTGCTGGGCGAGGGCAGGGGCGATGAAGTCGGCGCCGTCCTGAGGCGCGGGATGACCTATTCGCTGCAGATCGGTCTGGTATCGATGATCGGCCTGCTGCTGCTGGGGCCGTTCGGACTGGTTCACATGGGGCTGGAGGACGGTCTGGGCGAGGGCGCGACGCCCGCCCTGATGGTCTTCGCCCTGTCGATGCCCGCCTATCTGATTTCGGTCTGCGCCCAGTTCTTTCTTGAGGGCCTGCACAGGCCCAAGGCGGGCATGGTCGCCATGTGGGTGGCCAATGCGGTCAACCTGGCGCTGAATCTGCTGCTGGTGCCGGACCTGCTGGGCATCGGCCTGCATGGCGCGGTGGCCTCGGCCTGGGCGACGTTCGGCGCGCGCACGGCGCTGGCGATCTTTCTGGTCGTCTTCATCCTGCGCCTGCCCGAGGCGCGGGCCTGGGGCGTGTTCAAGAAGCCCAAACGCGACAAGGCGGTCGAGAGCCAGCAGATGAAGGTCGGGCTGGGCGCGGGGGCGTCGAACTTCATCGAGGTCGGCGCATTCGCCGCCATGACCCTGTTCGCCGGTCAGCTGGGCGCCGCCCAGACCGCCAGCTGGGCGGTCGTGATCAACATCTCGGCCATCGTCTTCATGGTGCCGATGGGGCTTTCGTCCGCGACGGCGGTGCTGGTCGGTCGCAGCTATGGCGCGGCGGACAAGGCGGGCGTGATGCGCGGCGGTCTGGCCGGCATCGGCGTGGTGACGGTGCTGGCCTTCATCATCGCCCTGATCATCTGGCCGTCGGCGCGGCTGATCGTCGGCGCCTATACGACCGACCCGGCGATCCTCGCCATTGCGGCTCCGGCGCTGGTGCTGGCGACGCTGTTCTTCGTCGCCGACGCCATGCAGGTGGTCGCAGCACAGGCCAACCGTGCGGCGGGCGACGTGGTGTGGCCGACGCTGATGCACCTGTTGTCCTATGGCCTGATCATGATCCCGCTGGGCTGGTTCCTGGCGCACCGGATCGGGGTGGACGGACTGGTCTGGTCGGTGATCGTCGCCAGCCTGATCTCGGGCGCGCTGCTGACCGGGCGCTTCGTGCGCATCGCGCGGCGGCTGACGTAGATTTCTCCCTCCCCTTCATGGGGAGGGTGGTCGCAAAGCGACCGGGTGGGGAGAGCCAGGTGACGGAACGCGCGCTTGGTTTGCCTTGCCGCCCCCACCCGGCCTCGCCCTTCAGGCTCAGCCACCCTCCCCATGAAGGGGAGGGAGAAGGCTAAAGGTGACGGCGCCCATTTCGCCCTCTATATCCGACGCCTCCCTGTCAGACGTTGGAACATCATGGCCCGCATCCTCATCACCTCGGCGCTGCCCTACATCAACGGCATCAAGCACCTTGGGAATCTGGCCGGGTCGATGCTGCCCGCCGATGTGTGGGCGCGTTTCATGCGGGCGAGGGGGCATGATGTCCTCTATGTCTGCGCCACCGATGAACACGGCACCCCGGCCGAACTGGCCGCCGCCGCCGCCGGTCAGGATGTGCGCGCCTATTGCGACGAGCAGCACGAGGTGCAGCGCCGCGCGGGCGAGGCCTTCAGCCTGTCGTTCGACGTGTTCGGCCGCAGCTCCAACGCGCCGAACACCCGCCTGACCCAGCATTTCGCCAAGGTGCTGGAGGAGCGCGGCCTGATCGAGGAGCGCGTCGACCGGATGATCTATTCGATCGACGACGCCCGCTTCCTGCCCGACCGTTACGTCGAAGGCACCTGTCCGCACTGCGCCTATGAGAAGGCGCGCGGGGACCAGTGCGACAACTGCGGCCGCCTGCTGGATCCGACCGATCTGATCAATCCCTATTCGGCGGTGTCGGGCAGTCGCAATCTGGAGGTCCGCGACACGCGGCACCTCTATCTGCTGCAGACCAAGGTGGCCGACGATGTGCGCGCCTGGGTCGACGCCCGCTCGCCCCAGTGGCAGCCGCTGGCTCGCTCCATCGCCTATAAGCATCTGGATGAAGGCCTGATCGACCGGGGCATCACCCGCGACCTGAAATGGGGCGTGCCGGTCGTCGGGCCCGACGGCGGTCCGCGTCCGGGCATGGAGGGCAAGGTCTTTTACGTCTGGTTCGACGCCCCCATCGAGTACATCGGCGCGACCGAGGAATGGGCCGACAAGACCGGCGGGGACTGGCGCTCGTGGTGGCGTCTGGATGAGGGCGCCGAGGACGTGCGCTACGTCCAGTTCATGGGCAAGGACAATGTCGCCTTCCACACCGTCAGCTTCCCCTCGACCATCCTCGGCTCAGGCGAGCCGTGGAAGACAGTGGACCAGCTGAAGGCCTTCAACTGGCTGAACTGGTACGGCGGCAAGTTCTCGACCAGCATGGGTCGGGGCGTCTTCATGGATCAGGCGCTGGAGCTGCTGCCTGCCGATTACTGGCGCTGGCATCTGACGGCCTATGGGCCGGAACATTCCGACGCGGCCTTCACCTGGGAGCAGTTCCAGTCGACGACGAACAAGGACCTGGCCGACGTGCTGGGCAACTTCGTCAACCGCATCGTCAAGTTCACCGAGTCCAAGTTCGACGGCGTCCTGCCAGCCGAAGGCGAGGCCGGGCCGCTGGAGATCAAGCTGGCCGCCGACATCAAGGCCGGGCTGGACGAACTGACCGCCGAGTTCGAGGCCATGGAGTTCCGCAAGGCGGCTCAGGCCGCGCGCGCCCTGTGGGCCCTGGGCAATGAGTATCTGCAGGTCGCCGCGCCGTGGACGGCGCTGAAGACCGACCGTGAGCGCGCCGCCGTCGGCGTCCGCACCGGCCTGAACCTGGTCGCCCTGTTCGCCCGGATCACCGCCCCCTTCATGCCCGAGGCGGCGGCCCGCATCGCCGCGACCGTGGGCTCGACCGACCTGTCCTGGCCGGACGCGCAGGTCGATCTGCTGAACGCCCTGCCGACGGGGCAGGCCGTAGCCTCTGCCCAGGTGCTGTTCGCCAAGATCGAGGACGCTCAGGTCGCCGAATGGACCGAACGCTTCGGCGGCGCTGAGGGGTAAGGGCCTTAACGACCAAGGCATGCAATAAAGAAAAGGCCCGGAGCGATCCGGGCCTTTTTTTGTTTCAGGGCGCAGGCGGCGCGGGCTCGACCGTCTGCGGCGGCGGGGCGCCCCGCTCTCGACCGCCGGGCAGGGCGTGGGGCGTATGTGAGTTTGCGCCCTTGCCGCCCTGACGCAGATGTTTGGCTTCTTCCTCCGCGCCGATCGCCAGGAAGGCCGGGGCCGAGGCGTTGAACTGTTCCGTATGGCCGGTGCGCACGATCACCGAACGGCCGCCGTCCCAGATCATGTGCAGCGCGACGTACAGCACGATCGCCAGGCCGACATAGGCGATCCAGCGATAACGGTTCAACAACTTGGCGATGAAGGTGGCCGCCAGACCCATCAGGGCGATCGACAGGATCAGGCCGAACACCATGATCCACGGGTGATCATGGCTGGCGCCCGCCACGGCCAGCACATTGTCCAGCGACATGGTCAGGTCAGCGATCATGATCTGGATCAGGGCGGCGCCGAAGGTCTTGCGCTTCAGGCCCATTTCCTCGGGCGAGGGGCCGCCGCCGTGTTCGATGGCCATCGCGCGTTCGATCTCGGCCTCGGCTTCGGCCTGATCGTGGGTGGCCTGTTCGCGCAGCTCGCGCCACATCTTCCAGCAGACCCACAGCAGCAGGAAGCCGCCCGCCAGCAACAGGCCGACGATAGCCAACAGCTGGACGGTGATCAGCGCCAGACCGATGCGCATGACGACGGCGGCGGCCAGGCCTACCAGGATGGCCTTGCGGCGCTGTTCCTGCGGCAGGGCGGCGGCGGCCAGGCCGACGGCGACAGCGTTGTCGCCGGCCAGCACCAGGTCGATCATCAGAACCTTGCCGAGGGCGGAGGCCTGACTGATCAGTTCGGGATTGGAGAGGAAGTCCATGCCGCACTCATAAAGCCCGAGGGGACCCGCGCCAAGACGCCGCAGGGGCGAAGTGGCGCGGGGGCGTTAGCTAGCGGGCCCTAGCTTGCGCGCCCCTGAGCCCGCGCGGCTTCATAAAGAGCGATGGCCGCGGCGTTGGAGACGTTCAGGCTCTCGAAACCGCCGGGCATGGGGATGCGGGCCATCGCTTCGCAGTGCTCGGCCACCAGGCGGCGCACGCCGTCGCCTTCCGAGCCCATGACGATGACGGTCGGACGGGGATCCAGCGCCTGTTCCAGCGTCAGGTCCGAGCCGCCGTCCATGCCGATGGCGCGCCAGCCGTGGTCGGCCAGTTTTTCCAACGCGCGGCTGAGATTCGTCACGCGGGCGCAGGGCAGGCGCTCGGTCGCGCCGGCCGAGGCCTTGGCCAGGGCGCCGGCGAGGGCGGGGGAGTGGCGATCCTGCACGACGATGCCGCGCGCGCCGAAGGCCAGGGCCGAGCGGAAGATGGCGCCGACATTCTGGGGGTCGGTCAGTTGATCCAGCATGACGATGACGCCCTCAGCCGGTTCGGCCAGGTCTTCCAGATCGACGCCTTCCAGCGGCTGGACCTTGAAGGCCATGCCCTGATGAACGGCCCCGGCGGGCAGCATCCGGCCAAGGGCCACCGAATCGACCACTTCGATTCGGTGGCCGTTCGCCAGATTCTCGCGCTGAATCTCTTCGGCGCGGTCTTCTGTGACCATCAGACGGCCCATTCCGCGCCTCGCCGGATTCGCCAAAGCGGCCAGAACCGGGTGGCGTCCCCAAAGAAAATTATCGGCGTCCGGGCGCGATCGGGCGGGTCTGCGCTCGTTTTCGCCGGGGCTGCGTCCTTGCGGCGCGGGGGTTTGAGCCCGATTTGGGCGTGTTTCGTCCCTCTTGTGGAAAGATTGTTTTTTACCGGTTTTCCGGTCGTTGCGTTCTCGAAATGACGACACTATAAGACGGCCTCCGATTTGGGCCCCAGGGCTTTCGGTTCAGGCGCTTCCTCTACTGCAGGCGTCGCCCGACAGCGAAGGCTTTCGTCGCGAAATGATCGAAAGATTGTTTCCGGCGTTTCCAGACCGGCATTGACATAAGGCGCGCTGGGGGAATGTCCCGAGCGGCAAAGGGGGCGGACTGTAAATCCGCTGCGTAAGCTTCGCAGGTTCGAGTCCTGCTTCCCCCACCACGCGCCTTCAATGCCCGCCGGGCCGGGAGTCCAGAAAGGAATCGGGTGCGGAAACGTCGCTCTTCAAACGAAGGGCGGTGCAGCCGCATTCTTCGCGCGGGTATAGCACAATGGTAGTGCAGCAGCCTTCCAAGCTGAATATGCGGGTTCGATTCCCGCTACCCGCTCCAGGTTTTATGAACTGAGCACAGCGCCCCTCCGTTCCGGACCCGGGCCACAGGAGTTTGGCCATGGCCAAGGAAAAGTTCGAACGCACCAAGCCGCACGTGAACATCGGCACGATCGGCCACGTTGACCACGGCAAGACGACGCTGACGGCGGCGATCTCGATGACGCTGGCGAAGGCCGGCGGCAGCAAGGCGATGAACTACGCCGACATCGACAACGCGCCGGAAGAAAAAGCGCGCGGCATCACGATCAACACGTCGCACGTGGAATATGAGACGGCC
>NZ_QWTZ01000005.1:0-174313 GCF_003576505.1 Brevundimonas sp. LPMIX5 | reverse complement strand
AGGGGGAGATCCGATCAATCTCGTCGATCCATGGGGGCTGGAGGATGAGGCAACCACACTTGACGGTCCTACGGTTACGTGCAGCAGAAAGGGAGTGAGGTGCGGCCAAGGTACCGCAGGCAGCTTGCCCAATCTCAATGAACGAAAAACATCGATCCCTCAGGAGCGGAATGATAACTCTCAGTCAAGATATAACTGCGAACATAAAAATGCATCAGGAATCTGCGTATACAGAAGAGATGAGAATGGTGACCTGCAACTTGATGAGGATTACGCTAGGCAAGCTTGCGACTCGTATCATGCAATGATGAGATCAAATGCAACTCTCTCTGCTTCCGCTGGTGCAGGAGGGGGGGCGGTAGCCCTGAACGTCTTAACGGGAGGTCAGGTTGGCCCAGTGGCTCTTGGCGCAAGATTTCTAGGAACTCCATTTATCGCGTATGTCTCTGGCATGGTCGGCCTCACCACAACTCTTCTTGGATTTTCTCCACCCCCTCCCGGATGCAGATAGCAATGAATAAAAACTTCAAATACTTATTGTTTATAGTATTTATATTTATGTACCTTTCCACCCTAGCTGCGTGGATATATGGATCTGTATCTGATCAATACGCATCTATTATTATTGGGATTATTACAATTTCGATGTTGATTTTTTCATTCATACTCATGGCCATGAATAAAGTGAAGTGATATCTGGCAGTGGCGCTTGGACGCTGTGCCGCCCCACTCCAACGACATTCGTCGCCTTCGCTAGCGACGGCACATTAGCGTGATGGAAGATTTCGAGCAGATGCTGATAATCGGAAAAGCCAAAAGAACTTGTAGAGTGGCCGCAGCTCTGGTCGCTGCCTTCCCTGCTGGCGTCTTCTTATTCTTGACGACTTCGGTCTCGCGCCGATGACGGAGCGCGGCAAGCAGAATCTGCTTGATGTCATCGACGCGCGGACTCGAACAGATTGCCCGAATTCTCCAGCGAGATGGAGCGACTTGGACTTCGGGCGAGCCTATCACCTTCCAACATGTGCGACGTGTCCTAACGTGCGAGCTGCTGACCGGCGTGCTCAGGTTTGGCAAGGAAGCTCGTCCATTCGGCGGGCCTCGGACGATCCAACCCACAAGCACTTGGGGCGAGGTTCGCGTGATGGATCCTCGCCGCATGTTGCAGGCGAAGTGTTTGAGCAACCCGTTGATCAGACCGTGCCCACCACCTCGGCTCTTCTGCACGATATGATCATAGGTCGGATAGTCAGAACGGTCTCTCGGCAAACCGCGCTTCAGGGTCATCTGCTGACCGCAACCTGCACAGCGCCCACCCTGCGCCCAGTGTAATATCTGGCGCTGGCGGACCTTTCGTTTGGCATCTTTGCTCATCGCCTAGCCATTCATCCCGGCCGCGGTCGCTTTTCGCTCATAGAAGCCTTGACCCAGCCCCCTCCTATGCCTCTGGCCTGGAGCGCTGGCCAGCGCTCCGCCAGTGTCCTTCGCTCGGAGGTCAGGGTGTTCACTAGCGCCCAGCATCAAAGGACGCTGGGAGGCCAGCCCTTGACCACAGGCCTTGAACCTTTGGTCCGCGACCTTTTTGCCGAACTTCGCAGCCACCGTTTCGTAGCATTCGATCGACCGAACATACTTTCGAAATGTCTCTTTCGCAGGCACAGGCACTGTCATCCATCTGGACGAACGCTGGCGAATCCATTTGTTCAGTGCGCCGAGATGTTCACAGAGGTCGTCGTAGGCGTCGCCGAGGGACTTCTTATGGTCGGCCCAGTAGGCCGTCGCCTCCTCATGCATCCGTCGGCGCACTGATGCCGGAAGGCGATGCTTGCGCGGCACCTTCCCAGACATGTTGACCATCGCCTTCAACGGTCGCTCGCCGACGTCGCCGCGATCGGCAAGCCATCTGCGAACCGTCGTCGGCGACGGGGGTTTCTTGCCGCTGAAGAACTCTGGCTTCTTGCTCCAGACGACCGCCAATGCCTTGCGTATCCCGTCTGCGCTTCGAGAGAACGAGGCGATGCGATCCAGGGAGGTCACTGCCAAACGGAAGGTCGCCGACGGATCGCGCGACACGATCATCTGGTAGTCGCCCCCAAAAGCGAGAGCGCCCTTTCGAACTGCCGACTTCGCTTGCTTGAGGTCGATACGACGAGCCTGGCCGGCAGCGAACTGCTCCACGAGCCAAGCGGAACTGGGGCACACTAGATCGTTCTGTTCGCCCCTCACCTGCAGCGGCGCTCCGGTCCGTTCGCATCGCAGGTGGAGCAGCCCATTGCCCATCACCTGATCAAGGACGTAGCGCTCTGAGCCGATGGCCCAGGTTTCCCCGGCGGTCAGTCGAATGGTGTTCATTGGATTTCCTCCTGCGGCCCTTCGACCAGCGTTACGGGGGTCGAGCTGTCGGGGATGTTGGTGAGGTCGAGCCGGACGATGCGGCCGACCATCATGGCCTTCAGCTTGGCCAAGCCGCGCAGCCGTTCATCAAAGCTCTCGGCCAGTTGACCAAGTGGCAGCTGACCATGCTGGCGCAGTTGTTGGACGTCACGCGTCTCTGAGAGAACGCGTTGACTTCTTGCGCGGTGCGGAGGATCATTTGCCAAGTCGTCGGCACAACGATTGGGGACTTGATCCTCCGACCGAGCCTTGGGTTTACGCCCGGGGCTCGCGTCGTTTCTGCGCTAAGCCACAGAATTGACGTCTGATTTTCATGGCGGTCGGGACATTTTTGCTCCTGTTTTCAGTTAGCCCGTTCGAATCTAAGGCTTAGCAGGAGGGTCTTGGAGGACTCACCGCCGGCTCGAAGAGTGTTCCAGAGCGATGAAGCGGAGTCACAGGGATTTTTTACTACGCTAACCGAGCTGCAATCGGCCGGTCAGCCAAATATATACTATGCTGTATATTTTGAATGCTTACGAACGACATAGAACGGCGGTCTCATTTGAGAGCTCCGCGACCCATAAAAGGCCTGATCCGACCAGCAGTTCGAAGCTTGGCCGCGCGAGCGATCGCTGACCCCATCTTGCGTCGGTTCAATTCTGCGCCAGGAGCGGACTTTGGCATCTCCGCCGAAAGCAGACGTTCGCGAGCGAACAGGGGCGGCACCACGACCAGCTCTTCAAGCTTGGCCTCAAGAGGTGACCGATTGGGGCTCATATCACCGTGCCACCACCACTCGGGTTCGCGGTTTCACCGCGACGCGGTTCAGGACTTGGGTGTAGACCTCCGCCACGCCCGGCATGGTCACTGTCGCGACCACGGCGAAGGCGACGTCGTCGCCGGAGTTGTCCGGCTCTCGCTGCACGTTGAAGACGAAGGCGGACGCTTCACCGAGGGCCGCCGCACGGTCCCCGACCCAACGACGATGGATGACCGTTCCACCATGGGCTTGGTTGTCGTCTGGCTGGGCCTTGTCCGGCGCTACCGCGAACAGTTCCACGCCAGTCTCCGGGTTGACCAGCCGCAGACGCGCACCGCGATATGCCGCGGCACCGACCCGCGGCGGCGCGAACCACGCCACCGTGATGGAGATCTCATGCGCCTGCGCCCGCGCGGACATCGCCGCCGGCAGAGGCACACTGAAGGCGTGTCCCTGCTCCGAGCCCAGTTCACCCACCGACCAAAGCGTCGCGCGATCTTCAGCGCAGGCGAGGACCGCGTCCGCATCGACCGCGCCGTAGCCGAGGTATCGACGGACATTGTCTTTCTGGCGGACATGCTGCCGGCCGTCGGCGGGCCCCAAGACCTCAATGATCAGGTCACGCGCCGCTGACCAGCGTGCGCCATGCACCAGCAACGCCTTAAGCAGGACTGCCCGACGGCGCGACGAGAGCTGAGTGAAGTCGGCGTAGCAGGCCTCCAACACCTCATGCAGTCGCGCCGCCAGCCCCGTCAGGGTCGCGGCGGCCACGCTTGTTCCCACAGACCTGCCCACTTGGTTCGGCATCATCGCCGCGGCGGCCGATGGCGACGCCACGGTGACACCGCCTAGCAGGGGCGAGCCGATGCCGACGGGCGATAGGCGATGGCCTGCGCCCGCCGGCAATAACCTGACAACGTGACGGCCGCCTGGCGCGAGCACGTCCGGCTTTACCGCATTGCCAAGACCCGGACCTAGCGCGCTGGAGACCGTACATAGGCCCGTGTCTCGCCAAGGATCGAAGGTTGAAGCCGGAAGCGCGGGCGGTGCCGCGCTCGCGTCGCTGTGCAGAGCGCCGACTGTCAGGGCGTTCATCGATTCTGCCGGAGACAGCAGACGACGATGGGCCATCATCGCACCACTGGATTGCAAAGCTGAGCGGGCCTTGCCTGGCTCGTCCAAAGCCTCGAAGGCCAGGACATCGGTCGCAGCGTTTTCGAGGTCGCCCATGTGGTTGCCGGCGCTGACCACGAACAGCAGACCGTGCTCATGGGCAAGATGATCCAGCACCCGTCCCCAGCCCGACATCCGACCGCTAAACGGCTTGTTGCGGTCGCCGAGCGAGGCGTTGATAACAATCACCTGAGGAGCCGCGGGGTCAGGGCCGGACTTCATGTGGAGTATGGCCGCCTGGAACAGGTCAGCCGGCAGCCGGTCCGGGAAACGTTCGGCCCCGTCCGCCGTCGGCGGAGCATACATGACATTCAAGAAGTAGACGCGACGTTCGAGGTCTATGGGCGACGGCACGGCTAGGTCGCCGTGAAGGACTGCCGAAGCCATGGCCGTGCCGTGAACGCGACGGCCTACGGCGAGCGGTTCGAGGTTGAAGGGATCGTCCACCGACAGCCGTCCCGCGAGCCGAGGGTGTCCGGCCTGGGGAACGGCGTCGAAGACCGCGACGACGGGATCGCCCGTCGGTGCTGCCGCGGTGCCGTCCGGGACCGCCGCCCCTTGTTCGATCAGCGTCAAATGCATCGCGCTTTGAGGCCGGATGTGCATGATCGCCTCGGCGGCGACCAGCCCCGCCGCTCCCCGTTCGAGGATGCGGGTCAACTCGGCGGCGGGAACCTCAGCCAACAAGGCTTGGTAGCGGGCACCGTCCACTCGAGCTCCAGAGATCACGTGTCCGCCGACCTCCGCGACGGCGGCGCGGGCCTCCGCCTCTACTGTCGTGCCGTCGTCCCGGTACACCAGTTCCAGTTCGATGCGTACCATTCCATGAACGTCGGTGCTCGCCTCTGCAAGGAAGACCGCGTCTTCCGGCGATACCCGATCGCGCGGTCCCCAAGCCCGCAAATCACGCAACTGGCTGAAGAGATTGCGCCAGGGCGCGAAGCCGCGCGGGAAGACGTCGCCGGCTCGGAACAGCGCCCACAGGCGCACCATCTCTTTGAGCGCGCGGGCGTCCGGGATCATCAGGTACAGGACGGGCGAGGCATCCTCTTCGTCTTCATCCAGATCCTCGGCGCCGATGATCTCCAAGCCAGGCACGAGCGCCGCCGCACGGGCGAAGTCTCTCAGCCCGTTGGTCAGTTCGAAGACGATCAGGCGCTCGGGCGCCAAGCCGGTCGCGTCCCGGCGCAAGGTCATCGGATCGCGATCGGCCGCGAAGGTTTGGGCCAGCCGCTGCATGCGCCGCCCAGGCTCACGACCAGCTTGCTGGTCAGCCGTGAATTTACGCGACTGCCGTCGGTCAGGCGCTCTTTTCTGGCGATCGACCGGCTCGGGCGCGTCGAGGCGCAGAAGGGGATACTGCGGAGGTTCGGCCATCTGCCCACAGCGTCACGCGGGACGCCCAAAGTTCCAGTTCCTCGGCGACGATTCGGCGAAGCGAATCACCACCTATGGATAGGATATGGCGCCTTCTGACATTTTGGCAGAACTCGAATACTTCAGCGAAACTGACGTCTCCCAACCGCTTGGCCGCCTGTAACGGGCTAATTCCCGCTGGCTCGGGCCAAGCGTCGAAGAAACGCGAGACCAAAACCGCGCGGCGATCGACATCGGGCGCCGGCATATCAATCCGCAGCTGAAAACGCCGCCAAACGGCGCGATCAAGCAGCTCTGCGTGATTGGTCGCCGCGACCGCCACAACATAGCTGGGCAGCTGGTCCAGCTGCATCAAAAGGAAGGACACAACACGCTTGATCTCGCCGGTCTCATGGACATCTCCCCGCTCCTTCCCGACAGCGTCAAACTCGTCGAAGAACAGAACGCAGGGCGTCGACCGCGCGAATTCGAATAGCTTGGCCAAGCGGGCGTTCGTCTCGCCTAGATATGCCCCCACCAAGGCGTCGTAGCGGACCGTCAGCAACGGCAGAGCCAGACCTTCGGCGATTGCCTCGGCTAGGGAGGTCTTGCCGTTGCCAGGGGGGCCGGAAAGGAGGACGCGATGGCGAGGTTGCAATCCCTGGGCTCGCAGAAGATCCGATCGGGACTGCTCTTCAATCAGCTGGCGCGCAAGCCGATCGGCTGGCAACGGCAGAATCAGATCGTCGAGCTGAACCTGCGGTTCGGTCTCAATTACGAAGTCTCGCCCGCCGCCCTGTGCTCGTCTGAGCTCAGCGGAGTTGGTGACGGGGACATTCTGCAGAGCACGCTGAAGCCGGTCCGCCAGCACATGGTGGCTGCGAGCCTTCTCGTCAGCCACCATGGCTTCGACGGTCGATTTGAACATCGACCGGTCGCCGGCGGCACCCGCCTTCACCAATGAGACAATAAGATCGCTTCGGGCCATATCGCCTTCCTGCCCGGAGGTTCTAAGCCAGCCGTTCAGATCAGGTTAACATGCGAGTTTGGGTTCGGCGACCCGTTCACCGGATAAGATCGCCGACCGTTCGGTCGCATTCTGATAGTCAGAGCCGGTCGCAGGTGCCCCGAGGCGATTGATATGGCGTCAGCGCTGCGTGGCGCGCTGACCTTTGCCGCCCTACAATCGCGTCCGCCTCAACGGCGAAGCCGGGCGGCAGCCGGTAGACGCCGACGGGCCGAGCGGGCCAGGTTCCATAGGAGCAGCCTAGCGTCTCATAAGCTCCGCGCCCTGAAGCGAACGTCGCCAGCCGCCGCTTTGAGTCATGAGAGGTGCCTCGGGCGCTTCATGAGGCACCAGCGCCACGAGCATGAATTGCGAGTCGTTCGCATTTTGAGCCACTTCTAACTGGTTTTGAGCCAGTTCTAAGTGGTCACGACAGAATGGCGACCCCGGGAGGACTCCAACCTCCGACCTCGGCTTTAGGAAAGCCTTGCTCTATGCAGCTGAGCTACGGGGCCACGCGCGTCTGCCTAAAGGAGGTTGGGGCGTCAGGGAAGCCCCTGCGAAACCTGAACGCGTGACGGCGACCGTGCGAGGGTTCGGCCTTGTGGTTAAGGCGTGTTAAGCTACTATACCTAGTATGGAACAAAGCCTGAATCGGCGAACGTCGCTGATTCGGTCATGATTCGTTTCGCCCGTGTTCCAGGGGCCGGTAAGGTTCCGCTTACCAATTCTTTTTCGTTCATATCGAGATCGCCGCGCCGCTTGTGAAAGCAGGCGGGGTTCGCCACCTTGGGCCGGTCATGAGCGACCGTTCCGCAGGCATGGCCCCTTCGCGCGTCACGGCGATCCTGGGGCCCACCAACACCGGCAAGACCCATCTGGCGGTCGAGCGGATGCTGGGTCACGCCTCGGGCATGATCGGCCTGCCGCTGCGGCTGCTGGCGCGCGAAATCTATGAGCGGATCGTCAAGCGGCGGGGGGCGGCCTCGGTCGCCCTGATCACCGGCGAGGAGAAGATCGTCCCGCCGCGTCCCGCCTTCTTCGTCTGCACGGTCGAGGCCATGCCGCTGGAGCGGTCGGTCGACTTCCTGGCGGTGGATGAGATCCAGCTGGTCGCCGATCCCGAGCGCGGCCACGTCTTTACGCAAAGACTGCTGCACGCGCGCGGCCGGTTCGAGACCATGTTCCTGGGCGCCGGGACGATGGCCCCGCTGATGCGGTCGCTGGTTCCGGATGCGGAGATCGTGACCCGCGACCGGCTGTCGATGCTGTCTTACGCGGGGTCGAAGAAGCTGACCCGCCTGCCCCGGCGCAGCGCCGTCGTCGCCTTCTCGACCGAGCAGGTCTACGCCATCGCCGAGCTGCTACGGCGTCAGAGAGGCGGGGCGGCCGTAGTCATGGGCTCGCTTTCGCCCCGCACCCGCAACGCCCAGGTCGAGCTGTTCCAGTCGGGCGAGGTGGACTTCCTGGTCGCCACCGACGCCATTGGCATGGGGCTGAACATGGACGTGGACCATGTGGCCTTTGCGGGCCTGCGGAAGTTCGACGGGCGGCGCACGCGCTGGCTGCACGCCGCGGAGATCGGCCAGATCGCCGGGCGGGCGGGGCGGCACCTGCGCGACGGCACCTTCGGCGTCACCGGCGAGGCGGAAGAGCTGGACGAGGATCTGGTCGAACAGGTGGTCGAACACCGCTTCGATCCGGTCGAGGCGGCCGAGTGGCGCAGCGGGCGGCTGGATTTCGACACGCTGCCCGACCTGCTGCGCTCGCTTACGGTGACGCCGGATCGTCATGGGCTGCGGCTGACGGCCCAGGCGCTGGACGAGACCCTGCTGCGGCGCTTTGCGGTCGATGAGGACGTCAGGAAGATCGCCAGCTCGCGCGGGGCCCTGATGCGGCTGTGGGAGGCGTGTCAGCTGCCCGACTTCCAGAAGACGACGCTGGACGAACACGCCCGCCTGTCGAAGGAGATCTTCACCGCCCTGACCAGCCGTCGCGGGCGGCTGACCGAGGACTGGGTAGCGCCGCGCTTCAATGATCTGGATCGCGACGACGGCCAGATCGACCAGCTTTCGGCGCGGCTGTCTGGGGTGCGGACGCTGAGCTACATCGCCAACCGGCCCGACTGGATGGCGGGGGCGCAGGAGTGGCGCGACCGGACGAAGGCGCTGGAGGAACGGCTCAGCGACGTGCTGCACGAACGGCTGACGGCGCGTTTCGTCGATCGGCGCACGGCGGCCCTGATGCGGGCGCTGAACGTGCGCTCCGACGTGCTGGCGGGCGTGGCCGAGGACGGCGAGGTCACAGTCGAGGGCGAGGTCGTCGGTCATCTGGACGGCGTCTGCTTCACCGTCAATGCGGGCGGATCGGCGCTGGCCGACCGGGCGCTAAGGCAGGCGGCGACGCGCGCCGTAGGGCCGGAGGTGGCGCGGCGGCTGGGGCGGCTGGCGGCGGACGACGACGCCGCCTTTTCCGTTACGCCGGACGGCGGGGTGCTATGGAACGGGGCGCTGACCGGGCGCATCGTCAATGAAGACCCCTTCTCGCCGCGCGTGCGGCTGCTAGGCGAGTTGGGGCCGGTCCCGGCGCGCGAGCGGGCCGAACGGCGCATGGAGGCCTGGCTGGCGGGCGAGGCCGGGCGGGCGCTGAAGCCGCTGAAACGGCTGCGCCACGCGATCGAGAGCGGCGCCCTGACCGGCCTGCCCCGGGGGCTGGCGTTCCGACTGATCGAGGCGGGCGGCCTGATCCCCCGGCGCGAGGTCGAGCGCGACCTGGCGGCCTTGAGCCAGCATGAGCGGCGCACGCTGAAGACCTTCGCCATCCGCGTCGGCGCCCATTCGGTCTGGCTGCCCGGCGTGATGAAGCCTCGCGGGGCGACGCTGGCGCAGGCCTTCCTGCCGCGCGAGGCGACGAACGGCCTGGCGGGTGAGGGCCTGCTGCCGCTGCCGGAGCCGGCGCCCTCGGCGCGGGCCCTGTCCGCCTTCGGCCGACGCGCGGTCGACCGCTGGACAGCGCCGGTCGAGGCGCTGGAAGCTTTCGCCGACGCCGCGCGGGCGGCGGGCAAGGAGCCCCTGTCACCAGAAGCGCTGGATGCGCTCGGCTGGACGGCGGATCAGGCCAAGGCGATCCAGGCCGCCCTGCGAACGCTGCGCGCCGAACGGGCGCCGCGCCCCGGCACGCGCATGCCGCCGCCCAAGGATTCGCCCTTCGCCGCCCTCGCCCAGCTGGCCCAGCCGGCGCGCCCGGCCCCCTCAGCCACCCCCAAGACGGCGCGCAGACCCCGGCGACGCCCCCGCAGAGCGGCGGCCGGCAAGACCGCCGAATGAGCGTGGAGAGCTGTCGCATCGACCTCTGGCTGTGGCGAGCACGCTTCGCCAAGACCCGCAGCCTGGCCGCCGCCATGGTCGAGAAGGGCGCGATCCGGCTGACGCACAACGGCGTCCAGACGCGCCTCGACAAGCCGAGCCGCAGCGTTCACCCGGGCGACGAGGTGCTGTTCGCCCAGGGCGGGCGGCTGGTCGCCGTGCGCGTGGTGCAGACGGGCGAAAGGCGCGGCCCGCCAGAGGAAGCGCGCGCCCTGTACGAGGCGCTGGACTAACCCCCCTCCTCCCCATGCAATGGGGAGGAGAACTCAGCCCTGCGGCTTCACGAACTCGCCTTCGATGTGCAGCTTCACCTCGTCGCCCAGCGCGGGCAGGCCGAAGTTGATGCCGAAGTCGGACCGCTTGATCGTCGCCTCGCCGTCGAACCCGGCCTTGTAGCCGCCGCGGGTCGGACCGGCCTGATTGAACTCGACTTCCATGACCACGGGGCGTGTGACTCCGCGCAGGGTCAGTTCGCCATGGATGGTCGCCTCGTCGGGCTCGTCGGCGTCGATCACGATCCGCGTCGAACGGAAGGTGGCGACGGGATGGTTGGCCGTGTCGAAGAAGTCCGCCGTCTGCAGGTGTTTGTTCAGGCCGTCGGAGTTGGACGCCACGTCCGTCAGCGGAATGGTCGCGGTCAGGGTGCTGGCGGACGGATTAGCGGGATCCAGCTTCAGCTCGGCCTGCACGTTCACGAACTGACCGACATAGGTCGAGAAACCGAGGTGATCGACGGACCAGGTGATCTTGCCGTGCGCGGACTCCAGCTTGTAGTCGCCAGGCTGCACTTCGGCCGGGACCTTGGTCATAGCGGCCTGGGCGACGACCGCGCCGCCTGTCAGCAGGCTAAGCGCCACGCCGGCGGCGCCGATGCGGCCGAGAGCCGAGCGAGGGATGAAACCTTGATTGAAAGTCATAGGGCGGCCTCCAGGAAGACAATGATTCGGCGTTGGCAAAAGGAAGCGCGGCCCGGCGCCGTCGGGCCTGAACAGCGTTGCAACAGCGCCGTCGGTTGACAGTTGGTTCCGTCGGGGCCATGTGCCCGCCCTCGACCTCCTCGCTGCCACAGGCCCGCCCGAAACGCCATGACCTACATCGTCACCGACGCCTGCGTGAAATGTAAGTTCATGGACTGCGTCGAGGTGTGTCCGGTGGACTGCTTCTATGAGGGCGAGAACTTCCTGGTCATCGCGCCCGACGAATGCATCGACTGCGGCGTGTGCGAGCCCGAGTGCCCCGTCGACGCCATCGTCCCCGACACTGAGGACGAACCGGACGGCAAGTGGCTGCAGGTCAACGCCGAATACGCCAAGGTCTGGCCCAACATCACGGTCAAGGGCGTCCCCCCGGCGGACCGCGAGCAGTACGAACGCGAAACCGGCAAGTTCGAGAAGTATTTCAGCCCCAAGCCGGGCAAAGGCTCCTAATAATCCGCCACATTGCAGTCACAATGTGCCGCTCGTCGCCGACGGCCCTGTGGATGTTTTGAGATTTCCTAATTTTATGATAGGTTCCTCCCTATTCGAAACGGGCGGTTCCGCAACTCTGCGCGCCGCCCGCATTTACGACAGAACCTCGCCGCGAGGACGGGGTCGGCCAGAGGTTCGGTGATCCTTTTTCGCGTCTGACAATGCGACCTTCCGCTCAACCGCCTGGCTTACGCCCGGCGGCGGGGTGGATTTTGCTTTCAAAGATGCGGCGGAGATCTCGCCCCTTCGGTTCGGGAAAGGAATGACATGACGAGCAAGACCGGTCTGGAATTCAAGGTTGGCGATGCGGTGGTCTATCCCGCGCATGGCGTCGGCAAGGTCGCCGCGATCGAGACTCAGGAAGTCGCCGGCATGGCGCTCGAAGTCTACGTCGTGACCTTCGAGCACGAAAAAATGACCCTGCGCGTCCCGACCAAGAAGGCCAAGACCGCCGGCCTGCGCACCCTGGCCGCCGACGACACCGTGACCAAGGCCCTGACGACCCTGAAGGGCCGCGCCCGCGTCAAGCGCACCATGTGGTCGCGTCGCGCGCAGGAATACGAAGCCAAGATCAACTCGGGCGACCTGATCTCTATCGCCGAAGTGGTCCGCGACCTGCACCGCGCCGACACCCAGCCGGAACAGTCCTATTCCGAGCGCCAGCTCTATGAATCGGCCCTGGACCGCATGGCCCGCGAAGTCGCCGCCGCCAACAAGATCGACAAGGACGCCGCCATGGCTCTGCTGGGCAAGTCGCTCAGCGCCAAGAAGCCGGTCGCCCCCGCCGCAGAAGAGGCCGAAGCCGCCTGATCTCAGGCGACCGACTGATGATAAAAAAGGCCCGGCGGCGACGCCGGGCCTTTTGTTTTTGGGACAAGGGCGAAGTTTAGAAATACTCCGCCCCGGCCGGGCATTGGGCGGCCAGACGCCGCGCCGTGATGCTGGCGGGAATGTAGGGGGTGCCGCGCGCCAGTTGGGCGCCGCCGTTGAAGCGGAAGGCCTGTTCTTCATAGGTGCCGTTCAGGCGCACATTGATGCGGCGGCCCTTGTGATCCTGACAGCTGCCTTCAAATCGGGCCTTGCCGTCGCCGACCTGGCGGGTCGGATAGGTGCACCGCCATTTGCGCGTCGACAGACCGCCGAAGAAACGGTTGATCTCGCTGGGACGGACGCACTTCTGCTCAGTGTCGCGCGAACCCATCACGCTGGTGGTGTACTCCCAATAGCCGGGCAGGACCTCGGACTGGGCGGCCGACTGGGCCTGGGGCGCCGACGCGGGCGCGGCCAGCATCACAGCGCCCGCGACCATGGGGGCCGCGACAGCCATCAGCTTGGCCAGGTGGGGCAGGGTCTTCATGGATTTGCCGTTCATGGGACTCATCATGGGGTTCTTTATATAGTCACGGCTTGAACGGCTGCTGAACAAAGGCGATCCCTCGCCTTCACAATGACTCAGCGCCAGCCGCACGACGACCGCACGACGACTCTGGCCTTGACGCGCGATGATTCATTCCTCTATACGGCCCCCTCTCGCGCAGGCCTCTTTGGCTTGCCGCGCCCCTGTTTCATGCGTCCGCGCCGGTATTGCGGATGTGACCTTGAGGATCTTCAGATGTCGCGTCGCTGCGAACTCACCGGTATCGGCCCGATGGTCGGCAATCACGTGAGCCACTCCAACATCAAGACCAAGCGTCGTTTCCTGCCGTCGCTGAAGACGGTCAAGGTTCAGTCGGACGCTCTGGGCCAAACCTTTTCGCTGCGTATCTCGAACGCCGCCCTGCGCACCCTGGACTTCAAGGGCGGCCTGGACGCCTTTATCGTCAAGGCCCGCGACGAGCAGCTGTCGATCGCCGCCCTGCGCATCAAGCGTCAGGTCCGCGCCAAGCTGGCCGAGCAAGCCGCCGCCTGATCGGCGCCGACTGACGGATTTTGAAGAGGCCGGTGGAAACACCGGCCTTTTTCTTTTGAGCGCGCTCCCGCTACCCTCACGGCTCGTCCAGCCGGAGCCTCAGCCTTGCGTCCTCTCGCCGCCCTCATCCTGACCACGACCCTGCTGTCGTGGCCCGCTGTCGCGCAGGAGGCCGCGCGCGAAACCTCCGCCTTCACCCTGTCCAGCGGCACGCCGCGCACACCCGAACAACTGGCCCTGCGTTTCGACAAGGCGGACCTGTCCTTCAAACTGCTGCCTGAGACGCAGTCGCTGGAAGGCGTCGCCGTTCTGGACTTCACCGCCACAGCGCCGACGGCGGCGGTCGTGGTCGAACTGGACGCCGCCTTCGCCATCGCCGCCGTCACCGTGGACGGTCAGGCCGTCGCCGACTGGTCCAATCCCGAGGGGCGGCTGACCATCCCCCTGCCCCGCCCGCTTTCGACGGACGAAACAGCCACTGTGCGCATCGCCTATTCCGGCCGCCCGCATCAGGCCAGGCGCGCGCCCTGGGACGGCGGCTTCGTCTGGACGACAACGCCCGACGGCCAGCCGTGGGTCGCCAGCGCGGTTCAGGGCGAGGGCTGCGACCTGTTCTGGCCCTGCATCGACCATCCGCAGGGCGAGCCGGAGCGCGTTGACCTGCATATCACCGTGCCCTCTGCCCTCAGCGCCCCCGCTAATGGCCGTTTCCTGGGCAAGACCGACAACGGCGACGGCACGACCACCTGGAACTGGACCACGCGCCAGCCCGACACCTACGCCATCAGCCTGAACATCGGCCCCTATGTGGAGATGGCCGCCGCCTATCAAAGCCGGTTCGGCAATGTGATTCCCATGCGTTTCTGGCGGCTGGCATCCGCTGACCCGGCCAAGGCGCAGCGCCTGTTCGACGAGTTCCCGCAGATGCTCGACTTCTATGAGGCGACGATCGGCCCCTTCCCCTTCGGCGACGAGAAGATGGGCGTGGTCGAGACGCCGCACCTGGGCATGGAGCACCAGACCATCAACGCTTACGGCAACGGCTATAAGCTGGACGGCAAGGGCTACGACTGGCTGCTGCAGCACGAACTGGCGCACGAATGGTTCGGCAATCAGCTGACCAACGCCGACTGGGACGACATGTGGCTGCACGAAGGGTTCGGCACCTATATGCAGCCCCTCTACGCCCGCTGGCTGAACGGCGAACGGGCCATGCAGGCCGAGCTCCAGACCATGCGGCTGACCCTGGCCAACCGCTTCCCCGTGGTGTCAGGCAGGCCGCAGGACGCGGCCACCGTCTATGACGACAAGACCGGCCCGGCGCTGGACCTCTATTACAAGGGCGCACTGATCGCCCACACCCTGCGCCTCTTCATCGGCGACGGCGCCTTCTATGAGAGCCTGCGCCGCCTGGTCTACGGCCGCCCCGATCCGCAGCCGGGGAACTTTCGGCCCCGCTACGCCACGACGCCGGATTATGTCGCCATCGTCAATGAAGTAACCGGCCGCGACATGGGCTGGTTCTTCGACGCCTACCTCTATCAGGCCGCCCTGCCCGATCTGGCCATGACACGGCAGGGCGAGCAGGTGACGCTGGAGTGGAAGACCGGAAACAGCCGTCCTTTCCCCCTGCCGGTCGAGGTCGAGGTCGACGGCGAATTGCTCTCTCTGCCCATGACCAACGGCCGCGCAATCTTCACCGCTCCTGCGCGCGCGCACATCCTCCTAGACCCCGGCTCAAAAGTGCTGAGGCGGCTGGAGTATCTGGAGCGGTGGAAGGCATCGTAAGCGAGACCTGACGTTTCAGTGGCGCTTGAAGGCGCCCTAGGCTCCATCCAGACTTGCTGAATGCTAGCACTTAAAAAAGAAAACCGGATGAAATCATCCGGTTTAGTTAACTCAGGGGAGCTTAAATATTAGCATAGAGGATTATCATTAATAGCTTAGCTATTAGCCAGCTTTACATTTTTAGCTCGCCGGTAGTCGGAGCAACTGGAGTGATATTCAGATATCCTGTTGCGTAACAAGTAGAAGGAGATCCAGTAACAGTAGCCGTAGGATCAGTTACAATACGATTAGGACCCTTACTGCCCCAATAAAGCTTTAGTGGAGCCAGAACACCAGAGCATGTTCCTGCTCCAGCCTGAATATTAACATTAATATTGATAGAGCCTTCATCTGTGCCACTAGGGGAACCGGTGATGAGTTGCGGCGGCGGGGGGCTCAGAGGGCGGATCAAGGTGCCGCAAAGCGGATGCCCCGGAGAGAATGTCATACTGGTGATGTAAGCTTGACCAGCAGCATTAACCTCTATGGTAGCGTCAACATTACAGTCTACACCATCAATCGTCTGATAGAGCTCAAGATTTCCAACAGCCTTAAAAATACCTGGGGCCGGTTGAAAGGATTGAGCACTAGCCACTCCAAAGCTGGAAACAGCCAAAACAGCCGCACAAGAAACTACAGAAAGCGTCTTAGTCATAACATATAACTCCGTCTTTCATAAGTAGCCATTATAGGCGAGATTTATACTACACAATTACTAAAAAAAGCCAACAAAACTAGAACGTTTTTTGTAAGGAGAATCCAAAAATTCTTGGATCAAGAGTAAATACATTTGTGGTTAACATCGTATCGTCGCTATTGGTAAACGCATCCACAATAGGAGTATCGTCAAAAACATTCTTTACGTATGCGCTTACAGTCAGGCCGTTAGAAGGATTCTCGAGAGATATAGACAAGTTTGCATTACCCCACCCCTTAAGTCTATCATACTCTGTATTATAGACGCGGAAATAGCTTTCAGCCTGCCTATAGTAATCGGCTCTGAACGTAATGCTTGAGGCTCCGATATCCCAGACGTACTGGGCTCCGATGTTTGCCGTCCATCGCGGCGAGTTCGGCAGTTCGTTTCCACTGAGGTCCGCCAAGAAGCCGCGACCGCTATTCGGCGCATCGGTCAGTGGATTATATGTAATGCCGTACAATGCCCAGAATGGCGTACCGCCCACAAAGCTCGGATCGAACGAACCATAGTTCTTTGATCCTCCGCACAAGACCTGAAGGGCCAGTTGATTCAGGCTGTCGCCGAAGTTGCTGCTTACAATCTTTTCGACAAGCGCGGTCGGCGCCACACAATTTGACGGCACCTGGACCCAGGGCCTCAATACCATCCACTCGGGATTTCCCTGAGTGCGATCCATGACATTGATGGAGCCTTCACCGTCGGCAATCCGCGTTTTCAGATAACCAAAGTTGCCATCGATCCGGAACCGTGGCGTGACCTGATAATTGACCTCAAGCTCTAACCCCATGCTTTCCGCATCGAAATTCTCGTTCAGAGAAATACGGTCAACGATCTGAGACACCTGATAGTCGGTATAGTCGTAGTAGAAGCCTGTTGCGTTCAAGCGCAGACGGCGATCCAACAGACTGGTCTTGATCCCGAGCTCATAGGCGTTGAGGAATTCAGGCTCGAAAATGCTCGACTGCGGCAGATACTGCACCACCCTCGGATCGAGGCCCGCCCGCGGAGGGTTGGTCCCCCCGCCTTTATAGCCGCGCGCGTAGGACGCATAGGCCATCAGATTATCCGACGGCTTCCAGTCCAGAACAAGACGGCCCGTCATTTCAGACCAGTTTTGCTCAATGTCCGGCAAGGCTTCAAAGCCCCTGGAGAACGAACCGCCAGTCAAATGACCGTAACCTAGACTATCCCTGGTCCCTAAAAGCAGTTGCGTCGGATATGGCGTTGACGTCTTGCTGTCGTCGGTATAGCGCAGGCCAGCCGTAAGGCGAAAAATCTCTGAAATATCAACATATATCTCACCAAATACGCCATAAGATTCAGTTGTTACTTCATTTTTACTTCTAAAATAATTATGCCCGTCGCCCGCAATGTTTTTGATAGAGGATCGGTCAACGTAGACACATTCATTCTGGCTTCCATCCACACAGGGGATCGACATGCCACCGTCAGTTGGATTTGAAGGATCTATAGGAACCCTATTGTACCAGTACTCAGCGATAAGTGTGAAAACATTATTGAATACATAATAATCATCCCTCGTATCAAATTTGAGGTAATTCACTCCTAGATTAAAATTAAATCGTCCGGAGTAGTTTGATTGCAACCTAAACTCTTGGAAAAATTGCTCATTTTTTGACTTACTAAGATCAACGGCAAGCATTCTTTTAGATGGCCCGAGCTGCGGATCCGTATACACCCCCTCCGGCGCTGCATTGTAAATACTCCCATGAAGAGGTCGCGGATTTCCCCACGCATCTATAATATCGTCGTAATTACTCTTATTAAAAATTTCATTAGAAACATATCTCATATAGTCCTGAGACGACCAGAAATAGTCTTTTGCATATGTAGTTTGCGACACAAGTGTAAGATTAGGATTAAAATCATACTCAAGATTTAGCTGATAAACATCATTATTAGCTACAAATTTCGGATCATAGCTCGTAGAGACCTCACGAAGATCTGTTGATTGAACGACGCCTTCATAGGGATTTATCCCTACATCAATTCCCCGTGTTGAAATTCTGACGCCATTTACGAGACGCTGCCCATAACCGACGTTCGCTGCCGCCCAGATCTGGCCCATGCTAGTGCCATTAGGCGTGCCATAGGCCGCATCTTCATAAAGGCTCCCCGGCTGACAGCCCTGACTTAGAACCCCCTGCAGGAATTTACTGGTGAGCGTAAAATTCCCCACCTGCGTCGGGCCGTCGTCAGTCGTACACAGTTGCTTGCCGGTACGAGAACGATTGTCGTCTTCCCCGAAATGTTCCCAGATCAGATTGGCGCGGAAACGATCCGTCGGCTCCCAAGCTGCGGACAGCCGCACAGAATGCAGATCACGTCCGTTGACGTGTGTATCGTTGAAGGAGTTGTAATCAAATCCATCCCGCTTGGTCAGGCCCGCAGCCGCCCGAACCCAGAAGGTGTCGGTGATCGGGACATTGACCATCATCTGGCCGCGCATCGTGCCGAAGTTGCCGGTCTCAGCCTTCAGCATCGCCTCAAAGTCCGGACCGGGCAGTTTGGGGAACATGTTGACCACGCCGGCCGTAGCGTTACGGCCATAGAGCGTTCCCTGCGGCCCGCGCAGGACCTCTACCCGGTTCACGTCCAGGTATTCCTGTTCGAAAAGACGGTTTCGGATGAGGGGGGTATTGTTGAAACTGACGGCGACAGCAGGGTCAGACGATGCTGAAACCGCCTTGGTCCCGATCCCACGGATCGAGAAATTGTACATGCTGAAATTGCCCTTGGAGAAAGCCACGTTCGGGATGGCGCGCATCAGTTCCGAACCGCCTTCAATCTTCATCGCGTCCAAGTTCTCTGCCGAGAAGGCGGAGACCGCGATGGGCACGCTCTGAATGGATTCCTCACGCTTCTGAGCCGTCACGATCACGTCGGCGACGCTGGTCGTCTCTTGGGCGATCGGGCCCTGCAGAAGGTCGTTTCCCCCCGCATCGCCCTGGCCGCCGCGTACCAGACGAACAGCATTCGGGCCGGCGAATTCGGCGGTAAGCCCCGTACCGACCAACAGTCGGTCCAGGGCTTCGCCGACCGGCAGGTCGCCCGACACGGCGCGGCCGCGCAGGCCGGATGTCAGAGATTGATCTACAGCGACCGAAATTCCGGCCTGGCGTCCGAATTCAAGCAGGCTTTGCGACAGCGGCGCCGAACGGATGTTGAATGAGGTCACCGCCGACTGAGCTGTCGCGCCCACGGGCGACGCCGCAATCATCAATGCGGCGCATCCCGCCCCCGCCAACATGCGCAAACGTGAAATACCGACGCGCGAAGACCGCAACACCATAGACCTCTCCCTCCCAAGAGATGGTTGTTTTGAGAGATTGACGTTTCAGGCGACAGAAACCCTACCTGCCCCGACGCATATTTTTGCAGGGATCGTAAAATCTCAGCTTGCGGGCTTGAGGCGGTCCTCGCGACCCGCATCGCGGATGTCGGCGTCGAGCAGGGCGGCGAGGCGCTGCACCGTATCGGCCCGGTCGTCGATCACAAGGCGCAGCGTCACATGACGGCGTCCCAAGGAGGGTTCTGCCGAAACAGGGCGCTCGTAGAAGCGATTGAGGTCGCGGATCACCTGATCGACCGGCGCATCTTCATAAGTCAGGACACGCTGGCGCCATTCATCGACAGACGTCGTCGGGATCGTCGAGATCCGCGTCTGCTTGAACGTGTGTTGGTTCGTATTCTTAACTTGAAATCTCTGCCCGGCGCGCAGGAGGATCGGCTTTCCGCCCCCTGCCAGGGAGCGGACCTCGACTACCCCTTCCTTGACGGCTACGTCCAGGCTGTGGTCACGGCTACGAACATTGAACGCCGTGCCGACCGCCCGGACTTCATAGCCGCTCGCCCGAACCAGGAAGGGACGATCAGGGTCCTTACGGACGACGAAGGTCGCCTCGCCTTCTTTCAGATTCACCACTCGTTCGCGGCGATTAAGATCATATTGAGCGCGCGTTACGACGTTCAGCGCGACAATACTGCCATCCGGCAACTCCTGACTGCGTTGTTCGCCGACACCCGTTTCACTGGACGTGCGATCCAGCCGCCAGAGGGCGCCCAGGCCCACGCTCGCAGTCAGTCCCAACACCAGAACGGCGGCTATGGCGGCGAGGCGGACCTGTCTGGGAGCCCTGCGGCGCGGCGCCGGAACCATTTCAGCGACGTTTGAAAGCTCGCCCCACACCTCGTGCATACTGTTCAAGGCGGCCTGATGCAGAGGATGGGAACGCCAGACGTCAAAAGCCTGTCGCTCTTCCAGCGACATAGGGCCTCTTCGCTGGGCGGCGAACCACCGAGCAGCCTCCTGCTGGATTTCTTCGTTTAAGATCATGACCGGCGAATTGGCGGCGTGTAGAGCCGAAGGATTACCACCATAGACGAATGAAGGAGCTTATTCCCTACTCATCCAATTCGTCTGCCTGCATTTTTTGTACCAATTCCAGCATGGCGGCCGAAAGATGCTTTTCCACCGCCTTCACGCCAATTCCCATTGTACGGGCGATTTCGAGATAGCTGAGACCGTCGATGCGATGCAGGAGAAAGGCCTCGCGTCGGCGGCCAGGCATGGCGTCGATGACCGCCAGCGCCCTGCGTAGCCTTTCAGTCGCAAGCAGGACGCGCTCTGGATCAGCCAGACTGCAGGGCCCCTGCTCATAATGGTCTTCCGGGCGAAACAAGCGCAGCGTCCGCGCCCGACTGCGCAGTCGATCAATCACCAGATTGCGTGCGAGACGGAAAAGCAAATGAGTCGGTGCTTTAACCGGCTCGCGCCTTGCTGTTTCGACAAGCTTTAAACAAGCGTCCTGAGCAAGATCGGCTTCGTCTCCCTGCACGCGGCGCGTGATCGCGCGCAAACCTTGTGCGCTGGATCGAAACGTCTCGTCCAGTTCATGTGGCGCTGTAATCCGTGCTTGCCTCTCGCCCATGGTCTCTCCCCAGACCATTGTTCGCTAGATTGACACTCTCACGAAGCGTGCGGACTTCGTCAAGTCGCCCCTTCCATCAGAACCGGCGCTGCAACGTCAGGCGCACGGCGCGGCCCAAGGGATCCTGCATGTCGCGCCCATAGCCTTGAGCTGGCGATCCGTCGCCCAGGCGCGCCTCACGGCGCGTATCGAACAGATTGCTGATCTCCAGATTGACCTGCAGGCCTGTACTGCGACGACGAGGCGTCTCGATGGCTCCGGTTCCGGATCGACTGCGACCGGACATCATCTGAAAGCTGAACCTCAGATCAGCCGTCATGAAATCCGCGATGACCAGGTCATCGGGACCATCCACTCCGCCAAGGCGCCGCGTTCGATAACCTTCCTGCCAATGAGCCGAAAGATTCGCGCCCCACCGCCCCCGCTGAGCGTCAATCAAAACGCTGGCGTTCTGGCGTGAAATTCCTCCGCCATCTCCCTTGAGGCGATCTAATTCGGCCAACCCTGCGCGCAAACGCGTGACGCTGGCGAGTTGAAGACTGTGACTGATCGCGACGCGCATGATCGTCGCCTCTTGCCCCGCCGCCCCTGCCGGACGAGGAAGATTAAAGTTCGCGCCCGTGGTCAGACTCTCGGAAAACGTCGAACTCAGATTAAGCGGCCGATAGTCGATACTTACCAACCTACCATTGATATCCCGATGGAAACGGTCGGGAAACGCCATCTCCACGTCTTCGGTCAACTCGGGCAGCGAGCCGATCCCATTTGTATGGGCGTTGCGCACATAACCCAGATTGCCCGACAGTCCCCATGATGTGAAAGGCCCCCATGAGGCCGAGACGCTCCAACGTTCGGATTCGGGCGGCGTCAGATCCGGATTGCCCCCCCTGATAGGCAAAACCTCGACTGCCTCTCCGCTCCGGAAGTCGAAAACAACGATCGGAGGGCCGTAATACTCCGGCTCAGAACGCTGGATATCCGGCACGCTATCCGTCGACGCCCCCCATTCGCCGTTTAAACGTATGCCCCGGCGGGGAGTCCAGGCCAGCCCTGCGCTGACATCCTCGCCACTGGCGCCGCCGCTGTTGCGCATTCCCACGCCGAAGGTCGCCACAATATCACCCAGGCGATCCCTCCCTCCGGGACCGCCTGACTTCGTCAAGGGGATGCTCAGCGCGCCTCGAGCACTGTTCGTCTGGAAACTGTGAACCGACCGGTCCAGGTCACGCTCAACAGTCGCCCGGCTGCCCTGGAAGCCGGCGCTCACATTGGCGGTCATAGGTCCGGACGGCAGTGCAATAAGCGACCGCTGACCTGCACCCGTAATCCCGAACGACAAGGTGTCGCTGCTCATGTCCTGCAGGCCGTCTTCCTGACTGCGCGCAATCTGGCCGTTCAGATTCGTCTGCACCATCCAGCCGGCCACTTGCCCACTGGCGCCGCCGGACATGCCGAGGCTTTGCGAACGGCGACGGCTTTCGACCACGCCGACGCCTATCTGCGCCACTGAACGACTCTCTTGCGCCTGTCCATTCAGGCTGAAGACCCCGGACCACTCGCCCAGCCCGCGCGTAAGGCTGATATTAGCCGAAAGGAGTTCCGATTGCGGGCGCAACGTCACGAGGTCCGCGTCCGGTCCATCTGTCGCCAGGGCGCGGTCTCTTTCCCCTGCCCGCAGCGCCGTGTCGCGCGAGAGACGCAGGCCGAGTTGATGCGTATTTCTTCCGGCGATAGCGGAACGCCTCAGATCGCCGGACAAAGTCGAAGTTCCGCCCTGGGTCGGCCGCGATCCGACAGCCCGCCCGTCATAGCTGGAGAAATTCTGCTGCAGCACCAGATTGACGACACGTTGTCCCGGAACGGCGCCGTAGAGGCCTGCAGCTTCAGGAGGCAGAACTTCGGCGCGCACAAGGGCGTCAGGCGGAAACCCCGTATAAGCGCTGACATTAGGCGTCGGTCGCCCATTGATCAGCACCAGAGGCTGGCCGCCAAGCGCCAGGGTTTCATCCATGCGCTTCAAAACATCGTCGATGCTCCACGCGCCCAGAGCATCAATATCGGCGCCGTCTAATTCGATCTCCGGGGGCGTCAGCGCCGCGCCGCGCCGCCCGAACACCTCCACATCCTCAACCTGGACCGGCTCTTCCAGATCAAGATCCGGGCGCACATTCTGCCCCGCCGCCGCTTCAGCCGAAGCTCCGCCATGCCCCATGACGACAGCGGCGACTAAGGGCAGCCACCCCATACTATTCCTCGCCCCCCAACTGCATCATGGCATGAAGCCTCGCGCGTTATTCACGGCACGACAAGACGAAACATAAAAAGATAGCTGATGTCGGGCTCTATTGACGCTAGGGAACAGCAATGAAGCTGAACATCATCTGAAAAGACGTGCAACAAGCCGCACCTCGTCAAAGATACCGCTTAAAATCACCCCACGCATCAAGATCGAGCGCCAAGACGCTCGCCCATCAGGGCTCCAGCTCGATGTCCCAATAGAGATAGCTGAAACCGCCTTATCCACGCCGTTAAACCGCTCGCTTGCGGCGGAAGCCTTCTGGCCTCTCAGGCGCAGTCGGTTCAGCTTCAAGATGCGCTTGAGGTGGGCAAAAAGCATCTCAACCTTCTTCCGTTCGCGTCGGGAAACGGCGTAGGCGTCGGCCCTGGCGATCTCGCGGCGATCTCAACAGCCGCCTTTTTCAACAAACTCCGCGCGTTTCCGATTTATGTGGCTCACCTGGCCATGGCGAACCAGTCCTCAGAATCATCTGCGGCAGCGCGCGCGTACGCTAAGGCTGCCCAAGGCGCGCTAAACTCCGAGCCGCTTAGGCTCAAGCGCTGCGTATTCCCGCCTAGAGAACGGTGGATGTTTACATGCGCGCTACAATGTAATACAAAAAGTCATGGCGTCCCTAAACACCCCCCTGAGCGTCAGGCTCTCCGATGAGGACACCAGCTTTCTGGCGAAGCTGGAGGTCGATGGCGCGGTCACGGCCAGCGACAAGATCCGAGGCCTGATCAGGCAGGCGCGGCAGCGAGCCGAGCCGCTGGAGAACTTTTCCGCCGCCTTGGTCATCAGCCATGAGCAACTGGCGGCGGCGGTGCGCGCCGTGAGGATTATCGAACAGGATCTGGATCGTCATTCCGACGTGACCGTGGGCCTGATGACCGCCGCTGAGGAATTACTGGCTCTGGCCCTGGCGGCGCCCCGTCCTGGTTCGGCTAGCGGAGCGGACGACTTGGTGCGGCATGAAGCGCGTTTGGTCGATTGCGCCGCGCGGATGACCGACCAGTTGCTGCGATGGGCTGTGACGCCCACGGCGCCGGCCTACGAGCCCGCTGTCATCTCGCGGCGACTTGCCGAACTCTCGGACTTGATGAAGCTTGTTTCTGCGGCCCTGGCCGCGCGCTAACGGAAGGATCAGGATCATGGCGGATACATTGGGCGCGCGTGTCGGCCGCATCGTCTCGGGCAGCGCCCATGCGCTGATCGACGCGATCGAAGGCGCAATGCCGGACGCAGTCGTGCAGCAGACCCTGCGCGAGATTGACAAGGCGGTGGACGATGTCCGCGCCGAACTGGGCCGGACCATCGCCAGCAAGCACCTGGCCAACAAGCGGTTGACCGAGCAGAGCAGCCGCCACGAAGAACTGGCCGGTCAGATTGAGTTGGCGCTGCGTGAAGGTCGTGAAGACCTGGCACGCGCCGCAGTCGAACACCAGCTGGACGTCGAGGCCCAGGTCCCGGTTCTGGAAGCGACCGTGGCCGAGGCGGGCAAGCGCGAAGTCGAGTTGGAAGGTTATGTCGCGGCGCTCACGGCCAAGCGCCGCGAGATGGAAGAGGCCTTCCAGTCTATGCTGCTGGCGCGAGCGCGCGGCGCCGATCAAGCGAGCGCCTCGACAGGCGGCGTCGGTTCGGACGATCAGCCGAGCGTGGCCCGCCGCGTCGAGAACGCCACGGGCGCCTTTGACCGCCTTATGGCGCGCGAGGGCGCTCCGGCTCTCGGTGGGGTTGAGCGCGAACAGGGCGCCAGGTTGGCGGAGTTGGACGGTCTGGCGCGTCGCAACCGGGTCGAGGAACGCCTGGCCGCCATCAAGGCGCGCGCAGGCGACAAGGGCTGACACCGCCAATGTGGGCCTTTCTTCTCTCGCCCGACAATGTGCCGTTTATAGCGGCCCTGGTGCTGATGCTGCTGATCGGCGTCGTCGAGGCCCTGGGCCTGGGCGGGGGGCTGGCGGTCGGCGAAGGGCTCGATGGGTTGGACGGCGACGTCAATGTCGAGACGCCTTCGCTGCTGTCCTGGATCAACGTTGGGCGGCTGCCGCTGCTGATGCTGATCGTCGTCTTCCTGTTCGGCTTCGGCATGACGGGGCTGATCGGGCAGAGGATCATCGCGGCGGTCATAGGCCAGCCGGGGCCCTGGTTCCTGGCGGCGCCGCTGGCCTTTGCAATCGCCCTGCCGGTGACGCGCGTCTTTGGTCAGGCGGTGGCCCGGATTATGCCTCGCGATGAGACCTCAGCTGTATCGCGCGACAGTCTGGTCGGTCGCGTGGCGGTGATCGTCACCGGTGATGCAGCGCACGCCAGCGCCGCACAGGCCCGCGTTCGCGACGAGCATGGCCAGGTTCATTACGTCATGGTCGAGCCTGACAATGCATCGGACGTCTTTACGCAAGGCAGCAGCGTGCTTCTGGTGCGGCATGCGGGCGCCAAATATTTCGCTATTCACAACACCAGCGTGTCGCTGCGCGACGCGGCGGTCTGACGACTTCTACAGATTAGGGGCTTTTTGAATGAACTCGATCATCGAGATCGGCATCATTTCAGGCGTGGGGCTGGTCGCTCTGCTGATCCTGGGTTTGATCTTCGCACGCCTGTACAAGCGCGCCTCCAAGGAGACCGCCTTCGTGCGCACCGGCTTTGGCGGCGAGAAGGTCGTCATGAACGGCGGCGCGCTCGTTTTGCCGGTGCTGCATGAGACCATCTCGGTCAATATGAACACCCTGCGTCTGGCGGTGCAGCGCTCCAACGAGCAGGCCCTGATCACCAAGGACAGAATGCGCGTCGACGTGTTGGCCGAGTTCTATGTGCGGGTGCAGCCCAGCGCCGACGCCATCGCCTCGGCCGCCCAGACCCTGGGTCTGCGGACGATGAACCCGGTCGAGCTGAAGGAGTTGGTCGAAGGCAAGTTCGTCGACGCCCTGCGCTCGGTCGCGGCCGAACTGACCATGACTGAACTGCACGAACAGCGCACCCACTTCGTCCAGAAGGTGCAGCAGGTGTCGTCCGAAGACCTGCTGAAGAACGGCCTTGAGTTGGAGACCGTCTCGCTGACGGGCCTCGACCAGACGGCGATGGAGCATTTCAACCCGTCGAACGCCTTTGACGCCGAAGGTTTGACGCGGCTGACGCAGGAGATCGAACTGCGCAAGAAGTTGCGCAACGACATCGAGCAGGACACCCAGGTCCAGATCCGGGTGAAGAACCTGGAGGCACAGCGCCGCACGCTGGAGATCAGCCGCGACGAGGAATACGCACAGCTGGAGCAGGAGCGGGAAATCTCGAACCGCCGCGCTGAACAGTCCGCCGACGTCGCCCGTCAGGAAGCCGAGAAGGCCCGCGAAGCGGAAGCCGCCAAGATCACCTCGCAACAGCAGATCGAGCAGGCCAAGATCGAGGCTGACCGTCTGGTGGCCCAACAGCGCATCGCCATGGAGCAGGAAGTCGCAGAGCGCGAAATCTCCAAGGCGCGCGCGGTCGAGGTGCAGGACATCGAAAAGGCCAAGGCCATCGAACTGTCCGAACAGGACCGCAACATCGCCGTCGCCGAGAAGTCGCGCGCCGAATCCGAGGCCAAGGCCGAGGCCGACCGCGCTCTGGCCCTGGCCGTCCAGGCCGAGGAGCAGGTCAAGACGGTGCGCGACCGCGAGGCCGCCGACCGTCAGAAGATCATCGAGCTGATCGAAGCCGCCAAGGAGGCCGAGCGCGAAGCCATTGCGATCCGCGTCGCCGCCGAGGCTGAAAAGGTCGCCGCCGCAGACCACGCCGAGGCGCAGCGCGAACAGGCGCGTGGTATGGCCGACAAGACCCGCATCGAAGCCGAAGGTCAGGCCGAGGCCATCCGCGTCGAGGCCGAGGCGTCGCGCGTCCGCTATGAAGTCGACGCCGCCGGCCAGCACGCCCTGAACACCGCGGCCAATCTGCTGTCCCCGGAACAGGTCGCCCTGCAGATCAAGCTCAAGCTGCTGGAGAACCTGGATCGGATCATCGCCGAGTCGGTCAAGCCGATGGAGAACATCGACTCCATCAAGATCGTGCAGGTCGAAGGTCTGAATGGCGGCGGCGGCGCAGCGGGCGTCGGCGGCGGTTCGCAGGAGGGCAATCTCTCAGATCAGGTGGTCAGCAGCGCCCTGCGATATCGCGCTCAGGCGCCCCTGGTTGATCAACTTCTCTCTGAGGTTGGGTTGTCCGGCGCTGATCTGAACGGGCTCACTGGAGCGTTGCGCACCCCCGTTCCTCAAGCCCAATCACCTTCGCAACCGGTAACGAATGCGAGCGATGACGGCCCTCAGGCGGACTGATCTATGCCCAAGCGACGATCGAATAATCTTCGATCGTCGCTCCTCCAAATGCCCATCCACCCTTTGGCTAAGCCCTCAAACGCATCAGGTTTGCCCCACCACCCGATAGAAAAATCTCGTGATTGTCCACGTCGGCGCGAATCCGCCGCCGACTTCACGCCCAGCAAGCGGACGCCCCGAAAACCTGGGAGGGGTGGAAAGCAGACTGGCACGAAGCACGCTCATTGTTCTGGCAAGGTTCCTGGGCGCCTCTTGTCGGGCGCCAATTGGGCAGCGCCTATGTTACCAATGCCGCCATAGGCGACCTGAACGAAATCCAGACCACCGAACATCGCCCTGGAACGGTCGCAGAATGTCTAGGTCAAGGAAATTGGCCAGATGATCAAGAC
The DNA here is from genome assembly GCF_003576505.1 of Brevundimonas sp. LPMIX5. Classification (NCBI taxonomy): domain Bacteria; kingdom Pseudomonadati; phylum Pseudomonadota; class Alphaproteobacteria; order Caulobacterales; family Caulobacteraceae; genus Brevundimonas; species Brevundimonas sp. LPMIX5. The sequence goes on along the minus strand of NZ_QWTZ01000005.1, from coordinate 146,449 downwards.
CGATCACACGGCCGCCTCAGCCGCCCTGAAGACCGCCGCCGCGCAGACGGCGCCGGACACCGCCGTGCGACAGCACTGGATCAGCGTCGCAAGGGTCCTATCGATAACCTGCGCTCGGGCACTGCGCCGAACTAGCTGAGTTTTGAAACAGTCACTTATCGGAGGCGCATCCGCATCGCGCACGTCGTTCTTGGTTCAGCCTCCGATCAAAGCGCCATCCAGCCCTCGGACCGATAAGGTTAGCAGGGATTCACGATAGGATTTAAGTCCCCGCTAAGACTGTCTGATCGCCTGAAGTTAAGAGCCGGCAGATATCCTCTTCTCCAAATAAAGGGTGATGAGGACATTATGACCAGGTTGAATTCGGCAAAACGCCGCGCACTTCTGCCTTTCGCCGCAGGCCTGGCAGCCATGCTGGCGCCGCAGATCGCGACGGCGGGGCCGGGGGCGAGTCATACCTATCGCTTGCGCGCCACCGTGCCCGTCGCTTGCTGGGTGCGACCGGACAAGACCGTCATGGCCGAAGCTGGCGGCGCAGGTTCGGTCGTCGAAGCCTGCAACAGCCCCGGCGGCTTCACCGTCTCAGCCCAGTACCGCCCTCTCGCCGCAACCGAAAAAGTGCGGATGGTCTATGGAGATCGCTCTCTGGATCTGGCCAAGGGCGGTATATTGGAGTTGCGCCGTTCAAGCATCGCGACCATTCGCGCGGTCGATTACCGCTTCGACGATGTCGAGCTTGAACAGCCGTTGATCCTGTCGCTTACGATCCAGCCCATCTGAAGATTTCGTACCGCCGCAACGACAAAGGCCCCGCGCCGCATCGTGGGCGTTTCGCCTACGGGCGATGCCGGGAGATCAAATGGCCGCGACGGTGAAGGTCAGGACGTCGCGATATTCGCCGGCGCGCTTGCCGGCCGTCTCCCCCACCACGATGGCCAGAGGGTAGTCGTCCAGCCGAGGACGATGCGACAGCACCTCGCGACGCCCTTCTCCGCTCAGATCGACCGCTTGACCGCCAAGCGTCAGCGCATAGGGCACGAACCATCCGCCCCCCTGGGTCAGACGTCCCTGGTTCTGGGACGTCACGGAAATGCTGTAGCCGCCGGTGCTCACCACATAGAGCGTCGCTCCCAGGGGGCGTGCGCCCTGGGACAGTTCGCCGACATCTATGATCGTGAGCCCCCCCTCGCGACGAAACTCCCCCTTCAGGCCCATCAGGGCGACGCGAGGCACCTCCACGCTCAAGGTCACGGGTCGTTCCGCCTCGACCTGGCCGTCCTCGGTCTCCAGGTCGATGAAGGCGCTCTGGCTATAGCGCCCCGCGGCCAAGGTCTCCGTCGCACGGGTTCCGAAGGAGAAGCGCAGCAGGCTCCGTTCCCCCGGCGCCACCGTCAGGGCCCTGCCACCCGACCGACGAGCGCTGAGACCGGCGCGAGGCGTGACATCCACGCCCGCTCTTTCCTCGAACAGGACATAGTCCAGGCGGCCCCCGCCCTCGCCGTTCATCAGGCCGAAACTCTCGCCCCTGAGGTTGACGCGAGGGCGCACCACGCAGGTCGATTGTCCCTGATTGACCACCGCCAAATCGAAAGTCTGCAGGGCGGCGTCCTGATCCAGGGGATCAAACTCCAACCGCCACTCCTCGGCGCCGGTTTCCACGACCAACCGGCAATCCCCATCCTGGGCCTGGACCTGCCCCGCCCCGATCAGGGCGACCAGCGCGATCGCCCCCATCATCAATGATCGACCCTGAGTCATTTCGGTCCCCTCACTTCAGGCTTCGGGAATTTCAAGATCCGTACGAATGACCTGCAAGTCTAGCAGACCCTCGTTATCGGCGGGCACTTCGAATTCGAACCCGGTCGCCGGGTCGGAGAAGACTTCAACGCGATAGCGTTTGCCGGGCTCCAGATTCTGAACTGCGAACCGTCCCACCGAGTTGGTGAAGAACAGTTCCGCAGGCGCCGTCTCGTCGCCGACTTCGCGAATCCGCCCGGAAATCAAGGCCACGGGACGGTCCTCCAGACCGACCAAGCGTCCGACTGCGCTCACAAACCGGGCGCCGCCCACTTCGATGGCGTAACCGCTGCGATAAGTCGGATGAACGCGACGCACGCCTTCGCCTACATTATAGCCCACCGGCGGATTCACCACGTCGTAGCGCACCGACTGATTCACATAGGAGGTCAGGCGATTGATCACTGCGGGCCCGAAAGACCCGCTCTCGGCCGCATGTTGTCCACCTTGCAGACTGTCGCCGGCGATCACCTTGCGACCGCCCAGGGATTCATGCGGATAGACAAGGGCGAAGCTGTCCTGGATCACCCGGCCGACCCCGACCTTCCCGCCCGCCGTGGCGATCGACGTGCCGAACCGAACGCTCGTCACCTGACGGTCTGTTATGTCCGAGAAACTGTCCCCATAGGCGGCGTGGGACAGGCTGGCGTCGAAACGATTGCCCACATAGTCTACTTGGCCCGATAGCGAACCCGGCCCATCCGCATAGGTCGAGGCCACGGAATAGCCGAGCGAGCCCGCGCGTCCCGTCGACATCTGCTGGTACCGCACGGACGCATTGTTGCGGACAGAGCCGTATTCCGCCTCGGCGCGACGATCGAAACGCGGCTGCCAGATCAGGGCGAAGGTCGCGCCCACGCCGTCGCGCCCGCCGAACCGGTCGCCATAGTCTGAGAACTCCCCGCCCACGCGCACCGACCATTCCGGGTTCAGTCGATAGGTGGTGGAGATCGACAAACTATAGGAATCGTCGACGAGGTCGCTGCGCGACTTACGGTAAGAGAGGTTCACATTGCCGAACCAATCCGCCGTGAAGCGACGCGAATAGCTTCCCGTGAACACCCAGGACGTGGGGTTGGTCGACATGCCGCCGATCGTCGCATAGTCAGCCGAACTATAGTCAGCCACGAAGGTCCAGCTGCTGTACTGATCCTTCTCGTCCACAAAGGCGAAATCATAGCTGAAGGCGTAGGCGTAGCCCGTCCCTCGCGGACCGTTGCTGGCCGCCCCGTCCACAGCGAAACGCGCGCCGTTATCGAGGATGAACTGGGTCTGGCCGCTGACCGCCTGCACGTCGTCCGACAATTGCAGCCCAAAGCCGAGCGCCGGCTTGTTGAAGAAAGCCTTGCGCCAATAGCCGCTGAAAACGAGGTCTCCGTCGGAATAGTCCCGCCCACCGAACGGCGCCTGGCTGCTGACGCCCAGAAACGCTGCATATTCATAATCGCCTGGCTCGAGGTCGATCGCATCGACATAGGCGCGGTAGCTGACCTCCTGAAGTCGGCCGGACTCCCCCTGAATTTCAAGGCGAACATCGTTGCTGCCCGTGTCCAGCGGCAGTCCCGAGATGTCGTATTGCCCAGGATCCAGGCGGAATTCGCGCTGGAAGACGCCATTGCGGAGCACGCGGACCGTGGACACTTCCTGCAAAAGGAGCTGACGTCCGCCCATGATGACGTTGTTGCGGAAGGAATCGAACCGCTGACGTCGGCGGGACACGCCTACGCCGCCCAACTCGGCGAACCCCTGGCGACCGCGCGTCTCCATCGAAAGGTCGCCGAGATACCAACGGCGAAAATCCTCCGGCTGATCATAGACGAACCGAGCGTAGCGGCGATCGACCTGATAGCCCCCGTCGAAAAGATCCTCTCCTCCCTGGATATCCGCTTCAAACACCAGATTGCGATAGCGAATGGCCGTATCCAGAAAGACGCTCGGGGCCGCAGCCTCCTTTTCCGCGTGGCGATAGCTGGCCACCATATTGGCGTTCAGATAAGCGGAAAACGGTTCAGGCGCCTCGGCGGGCGCCTCCGCCCGTCCCTGCTGGTACAGACTTTCCAGCACCCTGTTCGCAGGGTCGATCTTCACCACGAGCAAGGCCAGCTGGCCCGGATCATATTCCAGCCAGATGCCGGCGCCGGAAACACCACCGGGTTCAAAGGAATCCCGGCCCTGCAGGGTCGCGCGCAACGTCGCCTGAGCTTCCGGCGTCAAGAGCGGCGCCACGATCCGCATGAAATCCGCGCTATCGACAAAGAAGCGATCGTCCTTCGTCAAGAGGACGCCGACCTCTCCGAGGATTCGTCGGTTGAACTGAAGCGGCGCCGTGATGTGGATGTCGCGGCCATAGACATTGATCCTGGGCCTGGCTTGCGGCGCCGGCTCGGCGGTCTTCCCGGACGCCTGATACGCCCAGGCCGGCCCGGATTGCGCCAGGGCGAGGACGGCCGCCAGACAGATCCGGCCGACTTTCATCGCGCGAACCGGATGCTGACGGGTTTGGCGGGATCCAGCGCCACAGGGGTGGGCAGGAAGAAGCTGCGCCTACCTCCGCCGGGCTCCACATAACCCACGCCCAGAGCCTGAGCGATTTCCGCGCTCTCGTATCGCTTATGGAACGGCTGCCCGTCCGCGCCCGCGCCTTCGACAATCCAATTCGCGCCGCTCATCAGGGCGTATCGCGTGCCCGTATTGGCGACCACCACCCTGATCCCTGTTTGATCGGGTCCGCGCTCAGGCGGGGCGGTCGGGGCGCCGTTTTCGCCGCGCGGCGCCGGCAGGAAGGTTGGTTCGATGTCCGGGTCGGCCGAGACCACGCGCACGTCGGGCGTGGATCCGGGAGGAGCTACGACCAGGAGCACCTTCATGCTGTAAAGCACGGTGACGGCTAGATTAGGTCGTTCTTCGGCTCCGGCCTCCACATCAGTCGATACGGGCAGTTGTCGAACCTGAAGATAATAGGCTCGCGATTGCGTCGGATCGCGATCTCCCACCCACTGCACGCGCACGACCTGCCGGCCGCCCACGGGCACCAGGCCCTGAGGTGGAAATACCAGAAAATCCTCGTCGTCCGGCGTTTCGACCATGGAGCCGTCATCTTGGAATTCGATCCGCGTGATCGAGGTTTCGTAGGGCATGGCCGCGCCGCCGGCGTTGCCGACTTCGATGCGGGCGACGGCGCCGGCGCCGACGGTGGAAAGTTCCGCCACCATGGGCGAGACTCGCATGGCCCAAGCCATGGGCGCGACAACACACGCGCCCAGGATGCAAACCAGCACCACGGCCCAGCCGATCCTGCGATTCAGCATTTTTCTTTCCCCCGTCCTCGCCCCTCCTCCATGAACCCGTCGAGGTTAAGAAGGTGCGCCGAAGCTGAAACAAAAGCGGGGGGAGCTTTCACTCCCCCCTCTCGCTAGAAGCCTTGAGGGACTTACAGGCTCGGCGTCAGGGTGAGCGTTAGCTCGTCCTTGTAGTCGCCAGCCAGCACGGCCTTGGCCGGAGCCGGAATATTGACATAGACCGACAGGGCCGAACGCCAGGCGCCGTGGTCCTTAAAACCTTCAGCGGCGTTGCTGTAGGCGCTGACGTGATAATCGGTTTGACCCGCGCCCACGTCGCCGATGTCGCCGGCGGTGTAATGAACGAAGGCGTCGTAGGGCAGGTTGGCCTGGAAGACGTTGCTGTCGTAGCCGGCGTCCGAATCGTTCTTCATACCGTCGACACCGTTCGTCTTGGCCAGCTTGACGGTGTTGCGCGCATTGCAGCCCGCCATATTGGTGTCGATGGTGCCGTAGTTGTTGCCGGGAGCCAGGCGGAAGGCGTTTTCCACGCCCGCGTCGCCGTCAGCCTGAATACCCAACTCGCCAAAGTTCAGGTCGTTGCTGTTGCTCAGACCCAGGACACAGTCGGCGGCGACCGAAGCCGTGATGTCGAAAGTGGCGGTGCTGGGTCCCGGCGCCGAGGTGTTGTCCGGATGACCGATGACCGTGCTCGAGCTGGTCACGGCGGTTTGAGCCGAGGCCGAGCCAGCGATCAGAGCTACGGCGGCCACGCCGGCGATAAGCGAAGCGATTTTCATTTTCAACTCTCCAGGCAGTGATGAAGGAATAAACAATCAATTAAGCCGGACACGAACTCCCGACCTGCCGCGATCGTAAACACAAACTTTACACTATTGTCTACGGCCTTATTACGTAAAACTGCTTATTTTTCACGTAATGCTGCATAGACAGGCGCAATTACATAAAAGCACGGACCTTTATGCTTAAACGTCAAGCGATATTCGAGTTTTATTACTTAGAGAGACCTAGACACGGGGAACAATCGTCATGGTCAGGGTTTCCTGGTATCGCCCCGCCAACAGGCCGGCCCCGGGAGGCGTGCGGGTCTTGAGCAGGATGTCACCCCGCCCCGCCGATATCCCTTCTCCGCTGCTGATCGATCGTACGCCGATCAATTCCATCGACGAGAAGTCCCCCTCGACCACCACCCGTTCGCCGCGTGGTTGCAAAGTCGGCACCGCCACCTTCAGATCATAGGCCAAGACGCCCGCGTACGGCCCCTCGCCCTGCGGCTGGACAGCGTGCGCTAGACCCCCGCGCTCCGATCGGAGATCGATCTGGAAAGGCAGGTTGCAATCCAGGCCGAAGGAGGTCGACATCTCCTTTCCGCCCGTTAATTCTCCGAGATCGACATCGCCTCCGCCGACGATTTCGCAACGCTCGACAATGCGCCCCTCCAGAGCTACCTCCAAGCGAGCGCCGACCTCATATCCGCGCCGGAGGTCCGGCGGCTCCGCCGCAGCGGCAGAGGCTGCGATCCCGGCCGCCGCTGCGACGCTCATGCCGACCAATCGCGCGATCGGCTTCATGGCGCCGACTATCCCTGACGCGTTCCGAAACCTGCTCATCACTTGCCTCCCCAAACCGCATTACGGCGGCGCCCCGCTGCGATGAGCGGTTCGCTGATCAGCGTTCCAAGAGGCGTGCCGTCCCATTTTGACACACATCCGCGATAAGCGCAGCGGCAAGTCCCCTTGTCCCAAAGGCTTAACGAAACGTTAACATCCGACGTTCTAAGAGCGTTGTTACCCCTTGGCAAGCTTTTGCCCCATTTCGGGACACCCGCGTTATGGTCTGGGTTATTGCGCCTTGGCCTTGCTGAGCCAGTGGGTCAGCAGGTGCTCGGTATAGCCGTTCGGCTGCTCCCTGCCCTTAACACCAGATCGCAGGCCGCCTGCCACGCCGGGCCGTCATAGGCGGGCGCGAGCGGGCGATAGGCAGGGTCGCCCGCATTCTGGCGATTGAGCAACGACCCAAACCGCCGCGCCATGTCTTCCCGCTCGATGGTCCGCGTCCACAACGACACTCTTCCATCAACGATCTCAGGAACTGACCACTACCTGTTTTTAGCCAGGGGGACGAGCAGCCTTTCGATCTCGGCGGCGAGGTCTTCGCGATCGGCAGGTGTGCACGTTCCGCGCGCCAGACCTCATGGAAACGATCTACGGCCGCTGTCGCCGCATCGCGAGCCAGGGCTGCCGGGAGTCCGGCGCGAGCCGCCATATAGCTGAGCTCGTCCACGGTAAATTCGTTCATCCGCTTCGTTCGAGCGAATTTCAAAGCCATGTTCTCATTAGGGATGCAGACGGTCGTCGACGGGAAGTCGTAGCCAGGGGACAGCTCGGGTGTTCGGCCGTCGCGATAGATCAGCGACCAGTTTTTAGGTGCATGTCGGCGTTGCCGATCAGAGTGTTGAACACCAGCCGCCGGATGAACTCGCGCACCCCGGCTTCGCCGGTTTCCAGCCAGAGGACTTTCTCCAGATAGCGGTAGGATTCCCTGTCGTACTTCTCGCCCGGATACACGCCGAAGACCTGGGCGAAGTCCTCGATATGGATGCGACCGCCGTCTTCCCGGCGATCAAACGCCGGGTAATCGAGAAATCAGCGGGAAAAGAACGAACCCTGAACCTGCCCCCACAAGGGTGTTTGAGCCATTTCGAGCAACTAGGGCTCCAGTTCGATGTCCCAGTAGAGGATATTCGATGCCGCGAACTCTCGTTCTATCCTATTGATAAAGCTGATTTTTCTAAGACCTTAGGAAATCTCAGCGACGATTGGTCACCATATGGTCACCAGAAGAGGGGAAGAGCCAGCAATCTGGATCAATACCCACTTCCTGAAATCCCATAGCAGAAACCCGGTCGGAAATCTCCCGACCAGCGGCCGCTGAGCCGCCGAAAGCCCTAGCCCAACTTAGTGAGCCAGCAGTGGGGTGCGTGCGGGCTATCCTCGCTGTGCGACCAGCAGCCGTTTGCATCAGCAGACGCTGGAGGTGAGAACATCTAATGTCCGCCTCCGATCCGCGATCGGCCCCGAGCTCACCCTTTCGGCGTGCCGAGATCGTTGTTAGTCGGTCAGCGTGCTAGGCTTATGCATCGACCCCGAAGCCTCAATAGCAACTATCACCTCGACACGGAGACCGCCTCCTGGTGAGCGCAAGAACTGCACCTGTCCCCCATGGGCCTTCACTGTGGCGAGGACGATAGAGAGGCCCAGACCGCTCCCTCCGGAAGGTGCATTGGCCGCACGGAAGAAGCGCCTACCCAGCCGATGCAGATCCGAGAAGGCCACGCCCGGGCCGTCGTCCTCGACGATTAAACGCCCGGAAGTCGGGTCGTAACTGATCACGACTGAGGATGCCGCATGCGCCTGCGCGTTGGCGAGGAGATTGGCAGCCGCTGCCTCGAAGCGATCTGGATCCACGTTAAGCAGCGCGTCACCTTCAACGATCGACACCCGATCATCGCCTTCCGCTCCTGCAAACAGCGACCGAAGCGTCACCCAGCGGCGATCTTCGTCGCTAACCGGCATCTCGTCCTCGCGCGCCAAGACGAGAAGACCTGTGACGAGGCGGGCAGTGCGATCGACAGAGGTCTGGATCTGCTCCAGCGCGCGTCTTCGAACGGCCGTATCCGAAGACGACGCCGCAATCTGCGCCTGGACGCGCAGGCCTGCCAGAGGCGTACGCAACTCGTGCGCGGCGGCGGCCGTGAACTCGGCCTCGCGACGCCGCGCTGCGCCAAGGCGTGACATCAGGTCGTTCAGCGCCAGGGCGAAGGGACGGAGTTCGCGGGCGTCCGGCGATACGTCCAACGCCGTCAGATCTTCCGCATCCCGTACCGCAAGGCTGCGGGTCATTTGTCGAATAGGGGTCAGCCCCCGCCCTACCGACCACCAGATCAATACGCCAAGCACCAGCAGACCAAGGACCGCCGGACCGATCAAAGCGGTGACGACATTGCCGACCAGGTGCTCGCGAACGGCCAGATTGTCCCCGACCATGACCCTGAAACCGGCATCACGATCATGCACCGTGTAGACGCGCCAGCGCTCGCCCCGGATCGTGCGTTCTGAAAAACCGTCGCCCCCTTCCGACAACCGCTCCGCAGGCGCGCTTTGGGACCGACCAATCAGATCGCCTTCCAGCGACCAGATCTGGCAGGAGAGCTGACGGTCGTAGACATCGGCGGCCCCGCTTTCCGGAGCCTGCATCGCCGGGCGCACGCTGCCGGCCTGCATCAGGGACGAGACCATGCGGGCCGACTCCATCAGGCGCCGGTCCAGCACCCGTTGCACCTCGGCCCGGGTCTGGATCTCGACCCAGACGACCGCGCCGCCCCAGACGAGGGCGGTCACGAGCGCGAGGGTGGCGAACAGACGCAGGCGGATCGAGCTCATTGCAGGGTGTATCCTACGCCGCGGACGGTGCGGATGAAGCCGGCTCCCAACTTGGCCCGGAGATAGTGGATGTGCACTTCCACCGCGTTAGAGCCGATCTCCTCCTGCCAACCGTACAGGCGTTCTTCTAGCTGACTGCGCGAGAGGACCTGTGCAGGCCGTTCCATCAGGGCCTCCAGGATGGCGAACTCACGTCTCGAAAGGGGCAGGTCCCCCTCTTCACGCCAAGCCAGACGCGACTGGGGATCAAGGGTCACCCCGCCGTGGCGCAAGGCGGGCGCCGAGCGCCCAAGCAGGCGACGCCGCACCGCGCGCAGTCGCGCCGCCAGTTCGTCGAGATCGAAAGGCTTGCCGACATAGTCGTCCGCGCCGGCGTCCAGACCCACAATGCGGTCCCGACTGTCATCGCGCGCCGACAAGACCACCACGCCGACATCCATGTCGCGCTCGCGAACGAAACGCAGCACCGAAAGGCCGTCGCCATCAGGAAGACCCAAATCCAGCACGACCGCATCGAACGCCGAGCTTTCCAGCGCCGCGAGGGCGTCCTCGACCCGCCCGACGACTTCGACCGTCCAGCCGCAGGCGCTGAGCCCGACCTGGAGGCCGTCGGCGAGAACGGGATCATCTTCTATGGCGAGCAGTCTCATGCGGCGTGAGGTGGAAGTTGCGGCTTAAGCCTGACTTAAGCTCGTTTGCCGACGAGATGGCCATGAGGTTTTTCCGCCGACTGTTGCCCGCCGCTCTCGCGATCCTGTCCTTCACCCTTCCGGGTTCGGCATTGGGTCAGGCTCCGCTATCGCCTGACAAGGCCTTCTCCCTGACGGTGACGCGTGAGGCTGACGGCGACCTGGCCTTCGCCTGGGACATTGCGCCCGGCCATTATCTCTATCGTGACCACACCGTCGCCAGCACGCCGGGCGGGAAAGCATCGCTGCCTCTGGAGCTTGCGACCGGCGAAACCAAGGACGATCCGGGCTTTGGCGTCGTCGACGTCTGGCATGACGAGGGTCGCGCGACCCTATCGGCGCAGACCCTGACGCAGGTTGGCGGCCCGACGTCGGTCAACATCACCTACCAGGGGTGCCTCGAGGACTCGATCTGCTACCCGCCGATGACGCGGACAGTGGACGTGCCGACCCGGCCGCAGTCCGAGGTTGCCGCTCGGGAGGCCGATGCGCAGACCGCTCAGGCCGCCGCTCTGCTGGCGATCCAGGCGCCGGGCGCTGCACCCACACCCGCACTCGCGAGTGATGAGGGCGCGTTGGCGCCTCCGCCGGTCGCGCCATCGCCGGCGGTCATCCCGGACCCCAGCCCGGGCTTCGTCGATCGCTTGGCGCTGCAGGGCGGGGCCACCTGGGTCCTGCTCGCCTTCTTCGGTTTCGGCGTGCTTCTGGCCTTCACGCCCTGCGTCTTTCCCATGTACCCGATCCTGGCCGGCGTCATCGGACGCGGCGTGGACGGGCGCGGTACGCGCCGAGGCCTGATGCTCTCGGTCGCCTATGTGCTGGGCCTTTCCGTCGCCTTCGCCCTGCTGGGCGTCGCGGCCGCCTGGTCCGGACAGAACCTGCAGATGGCGCTCCAGTCGGTTTGGGCGATCGGCGCTCTGGTTGTCGTCTTCGTCGTTCTCGCCGCGTCCATGTTCGGCGGCTTCGAGTTGCAACTGCCCTCGGCCTGGACCAGCCGCCTGTCCCGCGACAGCGGTGACGGACGGCGGTCCCTGCCCTCAGCCGCAGGTCTGGGCTTCGTCTCCGCCCTCATCGTGGGCCCTTGCGTCACCGCGCCCTTGGCGGGTGCCCTGCTCTATATCGCACAGACCGGCGACGTTGGGCTGGGCGCGGCGGCCCTGTTCTTCCTGGGCCTGGGCAAGGGGGTGCCCTTGATCGTGTTCGGCACGGTCGGCGCGCGCTTCCTGCCCAAGGCTGGGCCGTGGATGGACCGGGTGAAGATGCTGTTCGGCTTCATCTTCCTGGGCATGGCCTGGTGGCTGGCCGGCCGCATCCTGCCGCCGAGCGCGACGCTGGCTTTCGGCGCGGCGCTGGCGCTCGGTCTGGCGGCGGCTCTCGGCCTGTTCCAGCCGCTGAGCCCGAATCTGAGAAACGGCGTCGCACGTGTCGCTGGCCTGGCGGCCGCGACCTGGGGCCTGTTGCTGCTGGTCGGCCTCAGTCTCGGGGCGGACGACCCGTGGCGTCCGCTTGAGCCCCTGGCGCGGCCCGCTGGAATCTCAGCCGCCGCGCCGGTCGAAACCGCAGCGGTCGTGCTGGATCAGACGGCGCTCGACCGCGCCGTCGCCGATGCCGCCGCGCGCGAACGTCCCGCCCTGGTCTATTTCACCGCCGACTGGTGCGTCAGCTGCAAGGTGATCGAGCGGACGGTGTTCGAGGACCCCGCGGTCATCGCCGGCCTTTCGAACACCGACCTCATCAAGGTCGACGTCACGCGCAGCACGCCCGAGGCGCGCGCGCTTCTTGAGCGGCACGGAGTGATCGGACCGCCGACGATGATCTTCCTGTCGCCCTCGGCGACCGAAGCGCCGGGCAGCCGACTGATCGGAGAGATGTCGGCCCAAGACGTCGCCTCCGCCCTGCAGAGCGCCGGAGCCGCCGCATGAACGCCATCACCCTGGGCCCGCTCGTCCTGTCGGGCGAGCGGTTCGCCATCATCGCCGGCGTGTTCGTCTTCATGATCGGCGTCGGGCTGTTGGCCAGCCGGGTCAGCCCGCGCTTCAACCTGTGGAGCACGGTCCTAGTCTTCGGCGGTCTGGCGGTCGCCCGCCTCGGTCACGTGGCGACGCACTGGGAGTATTTCGGGGCTGACCCGTGGCGGGCGCTCGCGGTCTGGCAGGGCGGATTCAGTTGGATCTGGGTCGCGCCGGTCGTGATCCTGGCCACCATTCTGCTGCTGCGCACGACGCGCGAACGCGCCTGGGCCATTGCGCCTGTGCTGGCCAGCGCCTTGGTTTGGACCACCGCCCATCAGTTGGCCTCGGCGACGCAGCCCATGGCGCCGCCCGCCCTGACGCTGGCCGCGATGGACGCACCGGCGATCGACCTTTCGGCGCCGATCGATCGGCCTACGGTGATCAATCTCTGGGCCACCTGGTGCCCGCCCTGCCGGCGCGAGATGCCGGCTTTGGCCCAGGCCGAAAAAGCCCATCCGAATGTGCGCTTCCTCTTCGTCAACCAGGGCGAGGGCGAAGCCGGCGTTCGGGCCTTTCTGCAGAGCCAGGGGCTGGCCCTCGACCATGTGCTGTTCGACGAGGCCATGGCGCTGCCCCGCCACTACGGTACGGCCGGCATTCCGGTGACCCTGTTCCTCCACGCCGACGGCCGTCTGGCCAAGGCCCACATGGGGGAAATCGCCCCCGAACAGATCGCGACCGAAATCGCGCGTCTGCACTGACCCCCTCGCCTCACGGAGCTTCCATGAACCGCACCTTCGCCCCTGCCTTCGCCGCCGTCCTGGCGCTCGCCGCCTGCGGCCCGGCCGACGCCGACAACGGCGCGGCGCCCGCCAGCCCTTCCGCCGCCTCCGGACAAGACATGCCGCCCATCGCCCAGGTCGGCTTCAATGACCTGCTGCGCGATCCCGCAGCGCCCTTCATCGGCGCCGAGAACGCCGATGTGACCATCATCGGCTTCGTCGATTACAACTGCCCCTACTGCAAGAAGATGCAGCCTGAGATCGACGGCCTGCTGAAGGCGGACACCAAGGTGCGCGTCCTGTACAAGGATTGGCCGATCTTCGGCGACGTCTCGGAGACCGCCGCCCGGACCGCCCTCGCCGCCGCCTATCAGGGCAAGTACGAGGCCGTCCATAACGCCTTCATGCTGTCGCCGTCGCGCATCGGCGACCAGGCGGACATCACCCGTCTGGTCCAGTCGGCCGGCGTGGACATGGCGCGCCTGAATCAGGACCTGGCCGAACACCGCGCAGACATCGACGCGGTGCTGGACCGAAATGGTCGAGAAGCGGCGGCCCTGGCCCTGCAGGGCACGCCCGCCTTTATCATCAACGGCAATCTGATCCCCGGCGGCATGCCCCAGGCGCAACTCGAAGCGGTGATCGGTCGTATCCGCTCCGGACAACCGCTGCGCTGAAGCCGACCATGACCACCCTGACCCTGCTCCAGCTGAACGACCTCCACGGCTATCTCGAGCCGCATCCCGAACTGGTGCGCACCGAAGGCGGCTGGCGGTTCGAACGGCTGGGCGGGGTCGCCCGCATCGCGCGCCTCTTCGAAGAGGCGCGCGCCGAAGGTGCATGCCTGACCCTGGACAACGGCGACACCTTCCATGGCACGCGGGTCGCCGTCGCCAGCCGGGGCGAGGCGCTGGTTCCGATCATGAACGCCCTGAAGATCGACGCCATGACGGCGCACTGGGAGTTCGCCTATGGCCCGGCGGGGTTCAAGGCGTTGGCGGCGGGACTGGATTATCCCGTCCTGGCCGCCAATGTCTTCCGCAAGGATGACGGCGCGCCGGAGTTCGACGGGCGGTGGGTGTTCGAGCGCGGCGGTCTGAGGATCGGCGTGATCGGCCTGGCCTGCCCCATCATCGACAAGACGATGCCCCCCGCCTTCTCTGAAGGCGTGCGGTTTGAAATGGGTGTGGCCGAAGCCCGCGAGCAGCTGCACCAGCTCCGCGAGGAAAAGGTCGATCTGGTCGTCCTGCTGTCGCACCTGGGCTTTCCGCAGGATCTGAAGCTGGCCGCCGAAACGCCGGGCATCGACGTGATCCTGAGCGGTCATACCCATAACCGCCTGCACGAACCGGCCCGCGTCGGCGACACCCTGATCATCCAGTCCGGCTGCCACGGCGCCTATATCGGCCGGCTGGATCTGGAGATTGCAGAGGGCCGCGTGTGCCTGCGGCGCCATCGGCTCATAGCCGTGGACGCTGGCCCCGAAGACGATCAAGTCGCCGGCTTGGTGGAGATGGCCCTGGCGCCCGAGCGCGAGCGTCTGGCGCGCATCGTCGGCCGCACCGCCATCCCCCTTCACCGCTACGCCATGGCCAGCGCGCCGATGGACGACGTCCTGCTGGCGGCGGCGGCGCAGGCGGCGGGCGTGGACATCGCCTTCTCCAACGGCTGGCGCTACGGCGCGCCCGTCGCGCCGGGTCCGGTCACTCTGGGCGACCTCTACAATATGGCGCCGATGAATCCGCCGATCTCACGCACGACGCTGACCGGGGCCGAGTTGCAAGCGATGCTGGAAGAAAATCTGGAGCGCACCTTCGCCGCCGACCCGTATGAGCAGATGGGCGGCTACATCAAACGTTGCCGGGGTCTCACGGCCTTCGTGAAGCTTGAGAATCCCAAGGGGCAGCGCCTCGACCGCCTGCTGGTCGGAGACCGCCCTGTCGAGCCGGAGGCGGACTATCTGGTGGCCTTCGTCACCGCCCAAGGGGTGCCCGAACATTACGGGCGAGACCGCCGGACGCTCGACATCGACACTGTGGGCGCGCTTGAATCCTGGTTCGCCGACCATACGCCTGGCGAGACCGATCTGCCCGTCAGCGTCCTCATCATCTGAAGGAACACCTTATGGACTCCGTCGCCGCCCGCGACTTCTGGAACAGCCGCTATGACCGCCAGGACTATCTGTTCGGCGAGACGCCCAACGCCTTCCTGGCCGCTCAGATCGCGCGGCTCCAGCCCGGCATGACCGCTCTGGCGGTCGCCGACGGCGAGGGCCGAAACGGCGTGTGGCTCGCCGAACAGGGCCTGGCCGTCACCACCACGGATATCGCCCCGCGCGCGGTCGAGAAGGCCCTCGCCCTGGCCGAGCGACGTGGCGTCACACTGGACGCCCAGGTGGCGGACTTCGAGACCTGGGGCTGGCCGCAGGGTGCGTTCGACGTCGTGGTCGCCGTCTTCATTCAGTTCGCCCCGCCTCCCCAGCGCGACCGACTTTTCGAGCGTATGAAGGCGGCCGTGAAGCCTGGCGGCCTGGTCCTGTTGCAGGGCTATCGGCCGGAACAGATCGCCTATGGCACCGGCGGTCCGGGGCAGGTCGAGAACCTCTACGCCGAGGCGCTGCTCCGCGACGCCTTCGCCGACTTCGACATCCTGCATCTGAAAAGCCACGACAGCGACGTCTCCGAAGGCGCCGGCCACAGCGGCCGGTCCGCCCTGATCGATCTCATCGCCCGCCGTCCCTGACCCCCAGCGCCCGCACACCGGAACCCGCCATGAAAACCCTCGTGATCGCCCTGTCCTTGGCCGCCTCCCTGGCGGCCTCCCCGAGCTTCGCCCAGGCTGTCTCAGGCTTCGGCGGCTTCAAGCCCCTGCCCGAGGCCGGCGAACAGCCGGATCCGTCGCGCATCTATCGGGTCATCTTCGACGTGTCCCAGGGCGGTGCGGACGACAGGCCGCTGAAGGGATTGGATCGCGTCGCGCGGCTGGTGAATATGCTGGCGGCGGGCGGCGTGGACGCCGACCACCGTCAGATCGTGGTCGTCCTGCACGGCGCCGCCACCCCTGCAGTTCTCTCCGACGCCGCCTGGACCGCGCGCGGCAAGGGCGACGCCAACCCCAACAGCGCCCTGATCCGCGCCCTCATCGCCGCCGGCGTCCAGGTTCGACTGTGCGGCCAGGCCATGGCGGGGAACGGCATCGCGCAAGCCGATCTCGAAGCGGGCGTGAGCGTTGATCTCGCCGCCCTGATGACGGTCATCCACCTTCAACAGGCCGGATACGCCCTGGTTGTGAACTGACGGCTCGGCATAGGCGGAACCTTTCCTGAGCATAAGAACTATTAGTTTGCGTAAGTATGTATGTAATTGTTCATTGGGGCGTCTGAAGGAGATATCGACATGACCGGACTGCCCCGCCTCAACGAACCCGCCCCCGACTTTCACGCCCGCACCACGCACGGGGACCGCAGCCTGGCCGATTACCGCGGCAAATGGCTGATCCTCTTCTCCCACCCGTCGGACTTCACCCCGGTCTGCACGACCGAGTTCATCGGCTTCGCCAAGCACGCGGATGAATTCGCCGCCATGAACTGCGAGCTCCTGGGGCTCTCGATCGACAGCATCTTCTCGCACCTGGCCTGGACCCGGAACATCAAGGAGAAGTTCGGCGTCGAAATCCCCTTCCCCATCATCGAGGATCTGAAGATGGAGGTGGCCCAGGCTTACGGGATGATCCACCCTGGCGCGGCCGACACCTCGGCTGTTCGCGCCACCTTCCTGATCGATCCGGAAGGCAAGCTGCGCGCCATGGTCTACTATCCCATGAGCAATGGCCGCAGCATCGAAGAGTTCGTTCGGCTGCTCACCGCGCTCCAGGCGTCCGACGCCAACGGGGTCGCGACGCCTGAGAACTGGCGCCCTGGCCAGCCGGCCATCGTCCCCCCACCCAAGACCGCCGAGGCGGCTGAGGCCCGCGCCTCCGAGGGTTACGTCTACACCGACTGGTATTTCTCAACGCGCGACCTCCCCGACGCCCCGAAAGCCGCCTGATCGGACGCTGGCCGGGCCGCGCAAGCGGTCCGGCCCTTTTCTTCGCAAACCAAACGGAGCCTTCATGCAGATCATCGACCACGGCGGAGCGCGCATCGCGGCGCTCCACGACAAGAAGACCGGCAGTTGGCAATATGTCGTCTCCGACCCGGTCAGCCGCAAATGCGCGATCATCGATCCGGTCTGGGATTTCGACGAGAAGGCCGCGGCGACCTCGACCCGCAACGCCGACGCCATCCTGGACTACGTCAAGGCTGAAGGCCTGACCGTCGAATGGCTGCTGGACACCCATCCCCATGCCGACCATTTCTCGGCCGCGCCCTATCTCAACGAGAAGCTGGAGGCTCCAACCGCCATCGGCGAGAAAGTGGTTGGCGTCCAGAGGCTGTGGAAGGACATCTACGGCCTGGACGACGACTTCCCGACCGACGGTCGCCAGTGGGACCGTCTCTTCCAGGCCGGCGATGCGTTTGCTGTCGGCGGCCTGCCGGGGCGGGTCATCTTCTCCCCAGGCCACACCCTGGCGTCCATCACCTATGTGATCGGCGGCAACGCCTTCGTCCACGACACCCTGATGATGCCCTATGCCGGCACTTCGCGCGCCGACTTTCCGGGCGGCGATTCCAAGGCCCTCTACCGAAGCATCCAGGACATCCTGGCCCTGCCCGAGGAGACCGGCGTCTTCGTCGGCCACGACTACGGTCCCGATGGCCGCGAGCCCGCCTGCTTCAGCACCGTGAGAGAGCAGAAGGCGGACAACATCCATGTCGGCGGCGGACGCGGAGAAGCGGATTTCGTGCGGCTTCGCGACGGCCGGGACGCCACCCTGCCCTTGCCGAACCTGATGCTCTACGCGCTTCAGGTGAACATCCGCGGCGGGGTGCTGCCGCCGGCCGCGCCGGACGGGCGCGTCTATTTCAAGATCCCCGCCAATCACTTCGCCCCGCCCCAGGAGAATTCTTGATGCGCCTGTCCGCACTGACGCTGGCCGCCCTCCTGAGCGCAACGGCCCTGGCCGCCCACGCCCAGACGCCTGCCGATCCTCTTCATGTCTACGGTCCAGGCGGCCCCGCCCCCGCCATGCGCGACGCGGCGAAGGCTTATGAGGCGCGCACCGGTCGCGCCGTGGCCGTCGTCGCCGGACCTACGCCCCAATGGCTGGACCAGGCCAAGGTGGACGGCGACCTGATCTTCTCGGGCTCCGAGACGATGATGACCGACTTTGTCAGCGCCCTGGAGGGCCGCATCCGCGCAGAGGCGGTCGAGCCGCTCTATCTGCGCACCGCCTCCATCCTCGTTCGGCCGGGAAATCCGAACAGCATCGGCGGCCTGGAGGATCTTTTCCAGCCGGGTCGCCGGGTCCTGGTCGTCAACGGCGCGGGCCAGAACGGCCTGTGGGAGGACATGGCCGCTCGCACCGGCGACATCGCCAAGGTGCGCGCGCTGCGTCGCAACATCGTCGTCTACGCCCGCAACAGCGCCGAGGCCCGACAGGCCTGGATCGACGACCCGACGCTGGACGCCTGGATCATCTGGGGCATCTGGCAGGTCGCCAATCCGGACCTCGCTGATGTGGTCGAGGTCGAAGAGCCCTACCGCATCTACCGCGACGCCGGCGCCGTTGTGACAGAGACCGGCCGCCAGGACGCCGACGCCCAGCCCTTCCTAGACTTTTTGAAGTCCGACGAGGGGGCCGCCATCTTCGCGCGGTGGGGCTGGCGGACCGGCCAACCTTAAGCCTGCCTTAAGGTGAACCCTGCCGTGTCGGCGGCATGGCCGACCGTCGCTCCTTCACCCTGAACCGCCGACACCTGCTGGCGGCCGCAGCGGCGCCGCTTTGGGTTTCGACGGCGGCGCGAGCAGCACCCGCGCCCGCCGCCTTTGACATCACTGCTCTGACCACAGCCTTCTACGCCGCCCGCGGCGGACGCCCCGCCTGGGCGGGGCCAGCGCGCCGGCAAGCCATGGACGCCCTGGCTCTGGCGGACCGCCACGGGCTGTCGGCGCCCCACGGTCTCGCCCTGGGCGAAGTCGAACTGACCCAGGCCGTCCTGATCCTGGCTGAGGCGCTCGCCCATGGCCGGGTCAATCCAGCATCCGTCGAGACGCTTTGGGAAATGGATCGCAACCAGGTCGACACGCCGCCTCTCCTCGCAAAGGCGGTCGACGACCGAACACTTGCGGAGACGATGGCCGGCCTCGCACCCCAGGACCGCGGCTATCAGGGCCTGTGCGACGGCTTCCTCCGCTATCGCGCCATCGCCGACCGCGGCGGTTGGCCGCCCTTCGCCCTGGGCGCAACGATCGAACCGTTTGCGTCCGACCCCCGCCTTCCCGCCCTCCTGCCGCGCCTTCGGGTGGAAGGCGATTTGAGCGAAGCCGCCGCCGCGATGGTCGGCCCGTCTGGCGGTGAATACGGCTCCGTTCTGCAAGAGGCCGTTCGGGCGTTCCAGGTGCGCCACGGTCTTGAAGCGGACGCCCGCATCGGCCCGGCGACACAGCGGGCGCTCTCGATTTCGGCCGAGGCCCGCGCTCGCCAGATCGCGCTGAATTTGGAACGCCGCCGTTGGCTGAAGAGAGACGTCGCCCCGGAACGGATCGAGGTGAACACCGCCGCCTCCATCATGGTCTACTGGAAGGACGGTCGGCCCGTGCATTCGATGCGGGTCGTGACGGGTGACGCCGACAATGCGACGCCCAGCCTCGAACGGCCCTTCGCCTCGGTGGTCGCCAATCCGCCCTGGACGGTGCCGACTTCCATCGCCCAGCGCGAGATCCTGCCACGCGGCGCCGCCTATATGCGGGCGAACAACATGACGGTTCAGAATGGCATGGTGGTTCAGCGCGCCGGCCCGAACGCCGCCCTGGGCCAGGTCAAGTTCGAACTTCAGGACAGCTACGCCATCTTCCTGCACGACACCCCGTCGCGGGGTGCGTTCGAGCGGAGCTTCCGCCATCTCAGTCACGGCTGCGTGCGGGTGCAGGACGCGGTCGGCTTCGCTCGGCTACTGCTCGCGCCCGACCCCGCAAGGCTCGCCCGATTCGACGCCGCGCTGGACAGCGGCGAGACCGTCCGGGTGGCGACCGGTCGGCCGATCGACGTGCGCCTGCTGTATTGGACGGCCTTTCTGGACGGCCAGGGCCGCGTCGCCTTTCGCGATGACATCTATCGTCGCGACACCCGTCTGGCGGAGGCGTTGGGTATCGCCCTGCACCTGCCGCGGCCCGACGACCGGCGCGCCGATGCGGACGACGTCGGCCCTTGATGGTTATTCGGTCGTGCGGCCGTCGAAATGCTGGTGGTCGGCGGAGGCCTGTTCCACCGTGGCGTGAACCGTGCCGTCGCGATGCTCGGGCGGACCATAGAGGGTGTAGAGCCGAAGCGGTTCGGACCCCGTGCTGACCACATTGTGGCGGGCGCCCTGAGGGACGATGACCCCGTCGTCCGCCTTCACGGCGTGACGGACGCCGTCGATCCAGATTTCGCCCTCGCCCGCCTCGATGCGGAAGAACTGGTCGCGGTCGTCGTGGACCTCTTCGCCGATCTCCTGACCGGGCGGAATGGCCATGAGGACGAGCTGCAGATTGTGGCCGGTGTAGAGAACGCGGCGAAAGTCTGTGTTCTCTTCCGTCAGACGTTCGATATTGTCGATGAAGCCCTTCACGAGAGTCTCCTGTGCGGGTTGGCCGTCAGCGCCGTGCGACGGCGGTGATGCGGGCGAATTGCGCCGTGTCGCCGCGCGCCGGCGTCGATGAGCGGGGCGCCGGGGCGGCGACGCGCGCGCCGACCGCCTTCGCATCGCCGCAGAAGATTTCGTAGAGCATGCCCATGACCGCCTGGGCCCGGTCGTCGGCGATCGAATAGAAGATCGAGCGGGACTGACGGCGGGTCTTGACCAGGCCATACTGGCGCAGCTCAGCCAGTTGTTGGGATAGCGCCGGCTGCTTGATGCCGAGGTCCGCCTCGAGCTGGCCCACCGAGCGCTCCTCTTCGGCGATGTGACACAGGATCAGCAGCCGGTTGGCGTTGGCCAGCTGGCGTAACAGCTCTGCGGCCTCCGGCGCCTTTTCCTTCAACCGCGCCATGGCGGCCGCTTGATCGTCGGTCATGCGCGGCGCTCGCGATAGTACCAGGGCGCATCGCCGTCACCGTCGGCGATGGCCGCATCCAGGGTGGTGGCGGCCGGCTCCAGCAGGGCGTCGCCGGGCGTCCAGCCCGCCGGCGTGGAGGCCGCCTCACGGTCCGAGGTCTGCAAGGCGGTGACGAGACGCAGCAGCTCATCAACCGAGCGGCCGATGTTCATCGGATACCAGCTGATGGCGCGCACCACGCCTTCGGGATCGATCACGAAAGTGGCGCGCACCGTCGCGCTGTCGCTTGAGCCGGCGTCCACCATGCCGAAGGCGTGGCCGATGGCCATGGAGGGATCTTCGATGATCGGGAAGGGCACCTTCACGCCGAAGCGGCGGTAGATGTCCTTCAGCCAGGCCAGGTGCGAATACAGACTGTCGACTGACAGGGCCATCAGATCGCAGTCGATCGCCGCGAAGGCGTCGGCCTGCCGGGCCAGGGCCACGAACTCGCTGGTGCAGACTGGGGTGAAGTCCGCCGGATGCGAGAACAGCACCAGCCAGCGTCCACGGTAGTCGCTGAGGCGCTTTTCGCCCTGGGTCGTGCGCGCGGTGAAATCCGGCGCCGTGTCGTTGATGCGGAGGGCGCGCATCGCGGTGGGAGAGATGGCTGGTCCGGTGTCGATCGTTTCCATGGCCGCAAGCTAAGCGCTTCCCACCGTTTCCGCTACATTAAACTACATACTTGCACGAACTATGAATGGGTATATGTGTTGAGTCACCGAAACGGAGACACGCCATGTCCTCGCCCATCCCCGATCCCGCCCGCGACCACGCCGCCGACATCGTGCGCGCCGCGCTCGCCGATCCCGCTCAACGTCCCCTGGTCAAATCATTCTTTGACGAGGCCACCTTCACCGTCAGCCATGTCGTGCGCGATCGCGGCTCAGACGCCTGCGCCATCATCGACAGCGTTCTGGACTACGATCCGGCGTCGGGCCGCACCGCCCACGCCTCGGCCGACGCCCTCATTGATTACGTAAAATCCGAAGGTCTCAGGGTTCAGTGGCTGCTCGAGACGCACGCCCATGCCGATCACCTGTCGGCGGCGCCCTATCTCCAGGAAAAGCTCGGCGGTCAGCTGGCCATCGGCCATGAGATCCTCACCGTCCAGGCGGTCTTCGGCAAGATCTTCAACGAAGGAACCGACTTCCGCCGCGACGGCAGCCAGTTCGACCATCTGTTCAACGACGGCGACCGGTTCGAGATCGGCGGGTTGAAGGCCACGGTCCTGCATGTGCCCGGCCACACCCCGGCCTGTCTGGCCTATGTCATCGGCGACGCCGTCTTCCCCGGCGACACCATGTTCATGCCCGACTACGGTACGGCGCGCTGCGACTTCCCCGGCGGCGACGCGCGGACGCTGTACCGCTCGATCCATCGCCTGACCTCCCTGCCGGACGAGGCGCGGGTCTTCCTGTGTCACGATTACAAGGCGCCCCCGGGCCGGACCGAGTTCGCCTGGGAGACCACCATCGGCGCCCAACGCACCGGCAATATTCATATCCGCGACGACGTCAGCGAGGACGAGTTCGTGGCCATGCGCACCCAGCGCGACGCCACCCTGCCGATGCCCAGGCTGATCCTGCCGTCGGTTCAGGTGAACATGAACGGCGGCCGCCCGCCCGAGCCCGAGGACAATGGGGTGCGCTACCTCAAAGTCCCGCTCAACGCGCTGTGAGATGAGCCCCCGATGCTTGAGCCTCTCCCCTTCATCTGGCCGCTGGCCGGCGGTCTGCTGGTCGGCCTGTCGGCTGGCCTCTATCTGCTGCTCAACGGGCGCGTGGCCGGGATTTCCGGCCTGACCGCCGCAGCGACCGGCCTGTCGAAAGGCGCGCCGCGCATTCTGGGCCTGCTTTTCATCGCCGGCCTGCTGGGCGGCGCGGCCCTGGCCTCGGCGCTGATCCGCAGGCCCGAGGTGCAGATCACTTCGGAGGTCTGGCTGCTGGTGCTCGGCGGCCTGATCGTCGGCTTCGGCACCCGCTGGGGCTCGGGCTGCACCAGCGGCCACGGCGTCTGCGGCCTGGCCCGCCTGTCGCCCCGCTCCATCGTCGCCACCGGCGTCTTCATGGCCGTCGCGGCCCTGACCGTCTTCGTCACCCGCCACCTGTTGGGAGGCCTGGCGTGAGCCGGCTGATCGTCGCCGTCCTGTGCGGCTTGTTGTTCGGCGCCGGCATGGTGGTGTCCGACATGATCAACCCGGCCCGCGTCCTGGCCTTCCTGGATGTGACGGGCGCCTGGGACCCCTCTCTGGCCTTCGTCATGGGCGGGGCGCTGATCCCCTCCGCCATAGCCTGGCTGATCCGCCGGCGCATGGAGGCTCCGGTCGCGGCCGACACCTTCCATGTGCCCGAGGGCCGGACCATCGACACCCCTCTGGTCGGCGGGGCCGCCCTGTTCGGCCTTGGCTGGGGCTTGGTCGGCCTGTGCCCCGGCCCGGCGCTTGCGGCGCTGACGACCGGCGCCTGGCAGGCCTTCGTCTTCGTCGGCGCCCTCGCGGCCGGCATGGCGCTGTTCCGCCTGACCCTCGACCGAAACGCCTGAACCAGAAAAGACCCTAGGGAGACAAAGCCATGCATATTCGCCCTTTGGACGAGGCCCTGTCCGCCTCGCCCCAGATCGCCCCGGAAGACCTGCCCGACATCGCGGCCCAAGGGTTCCGGTCGGTGATCTCCAACCGACCCGACGGCGAAGAGCCCGGCCAGCCCAGCTCCGAAGATCTGCGCCAGGCCGCCGAGGCTGCGGGACTGGCTTTCGCCCATGTTCCCGTGGTCGGCGGCGCAATCTCCGACCAGGACGTGGCGGACTTCCGCGAGGCTCTGGCCAACCTGCCCCAGCCTGTGTTCGGCTTCTGCCGCACCGGCACGCGCACGACCACCCTGTGGGCGCTGGCGAACGTCGCCTCGATAAGCGCTGACGATCTGATCGCACGCGCCAAGAGCGCCGGCTACGACCTCGGCGCCCTGCGTCCCCGTCTCGAAGGAGCCGCGTCATGAGCGCCCAGTACGCCCCCCTGGAGTCCTGCGATGTCCTGATCGTCGGCGGCGGATCCGCCGGCATCGCCACAGCCGCCAGCCTCCTGCGTCGTCGCCCCGACCTTGATGTCCGCATCGTCGAGCCATCCGAACATCACTACTATCAGCCCGGCTGGACCATGGTCGGCGCCGGCGTCTTCACGCCCGAGCGGACCCGGCGCCGCACCGAGGACCTGATCCCCCAAGGCGCCCAGTGGGTGCGCGGCTCGGTCGCGGCTTTCGACCCCATCCACGATCGCGTCGAACTGACCGACGGCCGCTGGATCGGCTATCGCATGCTGGTCGCGGCGCCGGGACTGAAGCTGGACTGGGGCGCCATTCCGGGCCTGGCGGAAACGCTCGGGCGCAACAACGTCACCTCCAACTACGGCTATGAGACCGCGCCCTACACCTGGAAGCTGGTCCAGGCGATGCAGAGCGGTCGGGCGATCTTCACCCAGCCGCCCATGCCGATCAAATGCGCCGGCGCCCCGCAGAAGGCCATGTATCTGTCGGCCGATCACTGGCGCGACCACGGTCGAAACGACATCGAGATCGAATTCCACAACGCCGGCCCGGTGCTGTTCGGGGTCAAGGACTACGTTCCGGCCCTGATGGAATATGTCAGCAAATACCGCATCGACCTGAACTTCGGATCGAAACTGGTGGCGGTGGACGGCCCGGCGCGGATCGCGACCTTCGCCGTGACCGGTGCGGACGGTGAAGTTCGCCAGGTTCGGCGCGAGTTCGACTTCCTGCACGTCTGCCCGCCGCAGACGGCGCCGGACTTCATTCGCGAAAGTCCGCTGGCCGCCGAAAGCGGCTGGATCGAGGTGGATGACGCCACCTTGCGCCACAAGCGGTTCGAAAACGTCTTCGGTCTGGGCGACGCCTGTTCGGCACCCAACGCCAAGACTGCTGCGGCCGCCCGCAAACAGGCGCCCGTGGTGGCCGAGAACATCCTGTCGCTGCTGGACGGCCAGCCGATGCGGGCGGTCTATGACGGCTATGGCTCATGTCCGCTCACGGTCGAGCGCGGCAAGATCGTGCTGGCCGAGTTCGGCTATGGCGGCAAGCTCCTGCCCAGCTTCCCGAAATGGATGCTCGACGGGACCAAGCCGACCCGTCTGGCCTGGCATCTGAAGGCCCAGGCCCTGCCCGAAATCTACTGGCTTGGGATGTTGCGCGGTCGCGAATGGCTGGCCGGCCCCCACCACATCGAACCCGCCCCCCAGCTTCGCCCTGCTGTCGCCTGAGCCTGATCATGGACCTGTCTCCGCTGCAGTACGGCCTCGGCGCCGGCGCCGGCTCGCTCGTCGGCTTCACCCTGGGCCTGGTCGGCGGCGGCGGGTCCATCCTGGCCGTGCCGCTGATCGTCTATCTGGTCGGGGTCAAGGAGCCGCACCTGGCGATCGGCACCAGCGCCTTCGCCGTGGCCGCCAACGCCTTCGCCAATGTGATCAATCATGCCCGCCACGGCACGGTGAAATGGAAAATTGCCAGTCTGTTCGCGGTCGCCGGGGTGCTCGGAGCCTTTCTGGGTTCGAGCCTGGGCAAGGCCGTGGATGGTCAGAAGCTGCTGGCCCTTTTCGCCGTCCTGATGCTGGTCGTCGGCGTACTGATGTTGCGGGGCCGCTCCGCCGGCGGAGACCCGAACGTCCAGCTTGATCGGCGCAATGCACCCAAGCTCGTCGGCACGGGCCTGGCCACGGGCGTGATGTCGGGCTTCTTCGGCATCGGCGGCGGCTTCCTTATCGTGCCCAGCCTGATGTTCTCGACCCGCATGCCGATCTACTATGCCGTCGGCTCTTCCTTGGTCGGCGTCACCGCCTTCGGCCTGACCACGGCCTTCAACTACGCCCTTGATGGCTGGGTCGACTGGCCCCTGGCGGCCGTCTTCATCGGCGGCGGCGTGCTGGGCGGTCTGGTCGGCGCACGGCTCGCCAAGGCCCTGTCGGGACAGAAAGGCGTCTTGAATACCGTCTTCGCGGGGCTGATCTTCGTCGTCGCCTTATATATGCTTTACCGCAGCGCCGGCGCGCTCGGCTTGATCGGTTGAAACGCTTCCATGGAACTTGACGCCCTGATCCTGGCTCGGATGCAGTTCGCCTTCACCGTCGCCTTCCACATCGTCTTCCCGGCCTTCTCTATCGGCCTGGCCAGCTATCTGGCCGTGCTGGAGGCCCTGTGGCTGAAGACAGGGCGCGAGCTCTATCTGAACCTTTTCAAATACTGGCTGAAGATCTTCGCCGTCGCCTTCGGCATGGGCGTCGTCTCGGGTCTGGTGATGTCCTATCAGTTCGGCACCAACTGGTCGGTCTTCTCCGACAAGGCCGGACCCGTCATCGGCCCCCTGATGGCCTATGAGGTGCTCAGCGCCTTCTTCCTCGAGGCGGGCTTCCTGGGCGTGATGCTGTTCGGCCTGAACCGGGTCGGCAAGAAGCTGCACTTCCTGGCCACCCTGATGGTCGCCATCGGCACCTTCGCCTCGGCCTTCTGGATCCTGTCCGTCAACAGCTGGATGCAGACGCCGCAAGGCTACGCCATCAACGAGGTCGGCCAGTTCATCCCGGCCGACTGGTTCAAGATCGTCTTCAACCCGTCCTTCCCCTATCGCCTCGCCCACATGCTGCTGGCGGCCTACCTGACGACCGGTCTGGTGGTCGGCGCGGTCGGCGCCTGGCACCTCATGAAGGAGCGGACCAACAAGGGCGCGCGCAAGATGTTCGCCATGGCCATGGGCATGATCCTGGTCGCCGCTCCGGTGCAGATCTTCATCGGCGACATGCACGGGTTGAACACCCTGGAGCACCAGCCCGCCAAGGTCATGGCGATGGAAGGCCACTTCGAAAGCCACCCGGACGGGGCGCCGCTGATCCTGTTCGGCCTGCCCGATCGCGAGGCCGCCACCGTCCATGGCGCGGTCGAGGTTCCGAAGCTGTCGTCCCTGATCCTGAAGCATGATCCAAACGCGCCTCTGGCCGGTCTCGACACCGTCGCCCGCGCCGACTGGCCGCCGGTGGAGATCGTCTTCTGGTCCTTCCGCGTCATGGTCGGTCTGGGCATGGCCATGCTGCTGCTGGGGCTCTGGGGGCTATATGCTCGCCTGCGCAAACGCCTCTACGATGCGCCCTGGCTGCACCGCTTCGCCCTGGTCATGGGGCCGATGGGCTTCGTCGCCGTGCTGGCCGGCTGGATCACCACCGAGGTCGGCCGTCAGCCCTGGACCGTCTACGGCCTGTTGCGCACCGCCGACAGCGCTGCGCCCCTGGCGGCGCCCGCCGTCGCAACCTCCCTGGCCGCCTTCGCTGTGGTCTATTTCACCGTCTTCGGCGCCGGGGTCTTCTACATCCTGCGTCTGATGAGCCATGCGCCGCACCGGGACGAGCCGGGCGTGGCGGAAACCCCGATCCGCACGGCGGGCATCACCCCCGCCCCCGCCATCGACCCGGACCGCCCCATCCCGACCGGCGAGGAGACCGATCATGAGCGTTGATCTGACCCTGGTCTGGGCCGGCCTGCTGGCCTTCGCCGTCTTCGCCTATATCGTCATGGACGGGTTCGACCTGGGCGTCGGCATCCTGTTCCCGACGCTGAAGGCCGGCGATCAGCGCGACAAGGCGATGAACTCGATCGCTCCGGTGTGGGACGGCAACGAGACCTGGCTGATCCTGGGCGGCGGCGGCCTGTTCGCGGCCTTTCCCCTCGCCTACGCCGTGTTGATGCCGGCGGTCTATACGCCGATCATCGCCATGCTGCTGGGCCTGGTCTTCCGCGGCGTCGCCTTTGAATACCGCTGGCGTACGGTACGGGCCAAGCCCGTTTGGGATGTCGCCTTCTTCGGCGGCTCCCTCCTGGCCGCCTTCTCCCAGGGCGTCACCCTGGGGGCCATCCTGCAGGGGGTCGAAGTGTCCGGTCGCGCCTATGGCGGCGGCTGGTGGGACTGGCTCAGCCCCTTCAGCCTGCTGACCGGTGTGGCCGTCGTCGTCGGCTACGCCCTTCTGGGGGCCACCTGGCTGAACATGAAGACGGATGGCGCGCTCCAGACCCACGCCCGGTCCCAGGCCTGGAAGTTGGGGCCGGCGACCTTGCTGATGATCGGCGCGGTCAGCCTGGCCACCCCGTTCCTCGACGGCGAATACGCCCGCCGGTGGTTCGACTGGCCCGGCGTGCTTCTGACGGCCCAGGTGCCGTTGCTCGTTCTGATCGTCGCAGCCGCCTTCTTCTGGACCATGCGTCAGAAGCGTGAGGTCTGGCCCTTCCTGCTGTCTCTGGGCCTGTTCGCCGTCACCTTCGCGGGGCTGGGCGTCAGCGTCTTCCCCTACGCTGTGCCCGACGAGATCACCCTGTGGCAGGCCGCCGCCCCCGCCTCCAGCCAGCTGTTCATGCTGGTCGGCGCCCTGATCCTGATCCCGATCATCCTAGCCTACACCGCCTATGCCTACTGGGTGTTTCGCGGCAAGGTCGGCGACGACGGTTACCACTGATGCGTCGCGGCTCCACAAACGGGCTTCGGCAGGGCCTTTGGTTCGTCGCCCTCTGGGTGCTGGGCGTGGGCGTCCTGGGCGTCGTCGCCTATCTGCTGCGCGGCGTTCTCAAGCTGGCCGGCGGGTGAGGCCGCAGGCGCCGAACCGCTGGCCCTGGCCGCCGCTCATCACGGGCGGCGCCGTCCTTGTCGCGCTCATCACGGCGCGTCTATGGACTCCGCCCGCCCTCTTCCCCGGCGCCTTCGCCGCCGGCGGCCTTCTGGTCGGGCTCGCCCTTGGTCTGGACCTCTGGGCCATGCTGGAGATGCGGCGGCGGCGCGCCAACATCCTGCCGCACCGGGCGGCGACCGCCCTGGTCACGACCGGTCCGTTCGCCTGGAGCCGCAACCCGATCTATCTCGCCAACGGCCTGCTGCTGCTCGGCCTCGGGGGCCTGTTCGACAACGCCTGGTTCTTCGTGGCCGCCCCCGTCGCCGCCTTCGCCACCGACCGTCTCGCCATCCGGCGCGAGGAACGACACCTGGCGCTCCTCTTCGGGTCAGCCTGGTCGGCCTACGCCGATCGCGTGCACCGCTGGTTTGGGCGCCGGACGCCGTCGCGGTCACCTTAAGGCTGACTTAAGCTTGACCCGGCCTGTTGCGACAAAACGCAGCAGGAAACGCCGATGGGAGACATCAAGAGGCCCGCGCCAGCCATGGGAACGCGTGTCCGGTGCTGATTTCTATCCTCATGAGCGGCGCCCTCGCCGCCAGCGGGCAGCAGGCGGTCGCCGACAACGGCTGGCGTGTGTCCGGGTCAGCGCGAGCGCGCGGAGAGACGCTGTCTGGCCAGTTTCGTCCAACGGCGGAGCCGAGCGACGCCGTTTTGACGACGCGGCTGACGCTGGCCGTCGAGCGGGATGTGGGTCGCGTGACGTTCGGCGGCGAGCTGTTCGATTCCCGGGCTTTCGGTCAGGGGCCGCGGTCGTCGGTCGGCGTCGGCGAGGTCAATGCGCTGGAGCTGGTGCAGGCTTACGCCAAAGTCCGTCTCGGCGCGGGAGACGCGCGGACATTGCAGCTGGGCCGGTTCACCATGGACCTGGGATCCAAGCGTTTCGTCTCTCGCCAGAACTTCCGCAACACTACCAACGCCTATACAGGCGCCCGTTTCGACACGCCCCTGGCCGACGGGGCGCTGACGGCCTTCTGGGTCATGCCGCAGGTGCGGCTGCCGGACGACAGGGCCGCCATCGAGGACAACCGGGTCGCGTGGGATCGCGAGGATGCCGATCTTCAGTTCGCCGGCCTGTTCTGGACTCGCGACCTCGGCCAGCGGCGGTCGCTCGACCTCTATGTCTACGGCCTGACCGAAAGCGATGACGCGGACCAGCAGACCCGCAACCGCCGGCTGGCGACGCCCGGCGTCCGTTGGCGCCAGTCGCCGGCGGCCGGGCTATGGGATGTTGAGGTCGAGGCGGCGGCCCAGGTCGGCCAGGTCCGGCGCTCCGCCTCGCCGACGGACACCCAGGACGTGGATGTCAGGGCGGGCTTGATCCATCTGGAGGCGGGGCGCACATTCCGGCACGACTGGTCGCCGAGACTGGCGGCCCAGTTCGACTATGTCACGGGTGATGGGGGACAGGGCGACTATGGCCGGTTCGACACTCTTTACGGCGCACGCCGCTTCGAGTTCGGCCCCGCCGGTCTCTACGGCCCGGTCTCACGCGCCAACCTCGTGTCGCCCGACGTGCGCCTGGAGATGAAGCCCTCCCGCAAGCTGGACGGCTTCGTCGCCGTGCGGGGACTCTGGCTCGAAGACGCGCGCGACAGCCTGGGCGCGACGGGGGTCATCGACCCGTCGGGCGACAGCGGCCGCTTTGGTGGAACCCAGATCGAGGCGCGGGTCCGTTACAAGCTGACGCCTGACGTCACCCTGGAGACCGGCGGCGCCCGGCTCTTCAAGGGCCGCGCCCTGACCGACGCGCCGAACGCGCCGGCGCCCGACGACACCACCTACGGCTATGTGGACGTGACCTATGCCTTCTGACGGAGTCCTCGCCTGATGTCGGTGACCATCGGCCTTCTGCTGGCGCTCAGCTTCCTCGTGTCGCTGCTGGCCCTGGCCTTTCTGATCTGGGCGGTGACCAACCGGCAGCTCCAACTGCACCAAGGGCAGGCCTACACGGTCTTCACGCCCGGGGAGGCGGGCACGCCCGACGATGCGACGATGTCCGGCGAGGACACCCAATCGGTCGGGCCGCATCACTATGACACCGAGCGCGAGGGCATCGATGCGGTTTCGCGCCGCCCCGTGATGATCCTGATCGGCAGCGGCATCGCCTGGCTGGTCATCGGCTCGATCTTCGGCCTGATGGCCTCGCTGAAGCTCCACTGGCCGGACTGGCTGACGGACGTCGCGCCGCTGACCTTCGGCCGGGTCCGCACCCTGCACCTGAACCTGGTGATCTATGGCTGGCTGTCGATGACCGGCATCGGCGTGGCGCTCTGGATCGCCCCGCGCATCTTCCACACCGCGCTGCGACATCCCCGGCTGCCGGTGATCGGGGCTGTGCTCTGGAACGTCGCCGTAGCCTGCGGCGCCCTGGCGATCGCCTCGGGCTGGACGGACGGCGAGGAATGGCTGGAGATTCCCTGGCAGATCGATGGGCTGTTGGCCTTGGCCGGCGCCTTCTTCGTCTGGCCGCTTCTCCATACGGCGCTGCGGCGCAACGTCGACCATATCTATGTGACCGGCTGGTACTATCTGGGCGCGCTGTGCTGGTTTCCCGTCCTGTTCTTCATCGCCAATCTGCCGGGCATCCATTCGGGCGTGCAGGAGGCGACGGTCAACTGGTGGTTCGCCCACAATGTGTTGGGGCTCTGGCTGACTCCGCTGGGCGTGGGCGCGGCCTATTATTTCATTCCCAAGATCATCGGCAAGCCAATCTACTCCTATAGTCTGTCGCTGCTCGGCTTCTGGGCGCTGGCGCTGTTCTACAGTCAGGTCGGCATCCATCATCTGATCGGCGGTCCGGTGCCGACCTGGGTGGTGACCCTGTCGATCGTCCACAGTGTGATGATGTTCGTGCCGGTGATCGCCGTGGCCATCAACCAGCACGTCACGGTCGCCCGCAACCTCTGGGCCTTCAAGGCCTCGGTCCCTCTGCGGTTCATCTCGCTGGGGGCGGTCATGTACACCCTGGCGTCCTTCCAGGGGTCGATCGAGGCCTTGCGCACGGTCAATACCGTGACCCACTTCACCCAATATACGGTCGGCCACGCCCATCTGGGCGCCTATGGTTTTGTGTCCTTCATACTGTTCGGCGCGGTCTACCACATGGGGCCGCGCCTGACGGGGCGGCAATGGCCCGCGCCGGCCCTGATCAAGGTCCATTTCTGGCTCGTGGTCGTCGGCTTCGCCATCTACTTCTTCGCCCTGACCATCGGCGGCGTGCTGCAAGGCTTGGCCATGCTGGACGCGACGCGCCCCTTCGCCGACAGCGTCACCGTCCTGGCGCCCTATCTTGAGGCCCGGTCTGTCGGCGGGGCGCTGATGACGCTGGGCCATCTCATCTTCGCGGGCCATTTCGTCGCCTTGCTGGCGCAGGGACGCGCCCCCCAGGCTGGAACCGCGCCCACTGACACCGTTCCGGCGACCGCAGCATGAACCGCGTCATCCCTCTGGGCGTCTTCGCCCTCGCCATCCTGGCGTTCGCCACCCTGATGCTGGTCATCCTCCCCGGCATCCAGATCCGCGGAGAAGCGCCCACGCCGGGTTTGCTGCCCTACACAGAGGCGGAGCTCCGGGGACGGGCGGTCTATGTCTCCGAGGGCTGCGTCTATTGTCACAGCCAGCAGCCCCGCGCCCTGGACCAGGCGCCGGACGGCGAACGGGGCTGGGGACGGGCGGCGGTGGCCTCCGACTATTTCTACGACCAACCCCACCAGCTCGGCACCATGCGCACGGGGCCGGATCTTCAGAATGTGGGCGCGCGGCTGCCGAGCGAAGCCTGGCACATGACCCATCTCTATCAGCCGCGCGCGATCTACGACTGGAGCATCATGCCGGCCTATCCTTACCTGTTCGAGGTCAAGGACAAGGCGGCGCCCGGCGACGTTGTCGTTGCGCTTCCGGAACGCTATGCGCCCAAGGGTAAGGTCGTGGTGGCGAGGCCGCAGGCGCGCGACCTTGTCGCCTATCTGCGCAGTCTGGACCGCACCTTCCCTGCCCCGCCCACCGCCGTCCGCGACGACGGCTACAGCGAAAAGGGCGAGCCGAAATGATCCGCAAAGGGCCGCCCGACGCCCCTCAGCCCCGCGAACCGGACGAGGCCTTCGAACCCTACGAGGAGTTCCGGCGCATTCCGCTGCCGGTCTATTGGATCGCCATCGCCTTGGCGATCTGGGGCGCGGTCACCTTATGGGACAACGCTCAGGCGGTCGGCGTCGGACGTGAAGAACGCGCCGAGCAGATCGAAGAGACGCCCGCCCTCGCTTTGAACAGCGGCGCTCAGGTGTTCGAGGCGCGGTGTTCGACCTGCCATCAGCCCAACGCCGTGGGCGTGCGCAGCGCCATCCCGCCGCTGGCGGGATCCCGGTTCGTCGCCGCCGATCCGACCGTCATCGTGCAGATCCTGCTTCACGGCATCGACGGGCCGATCGATGTCGGCGGCAAGGTGTTCGACGGCCATATGCCAAGCTTCGCCAGCGTGCTGTCCGACGCCGAACTGGCGCGGGTCGCCAGCCATGTTCGCCAGACCTGGGGCGGCGACGACCAAGAGATCACGCCGGCCTTCGTGGCGGCGCAGCGCGAACGTTTCGCCGGCCGCGGGGCCTGGCGCGGAGGTGAAGAGCTGGCGCGCGTCGTCGATCCCGGACTGGCGCCTCAACCTTCGGTCGGACCTGTCCGGATCTCCAGTTTCGACTATCCTGGCGTGATGCGTCTGGTCACACAGGGCCGAGGCGAAGCCTGGGCCTGCGCCTCCTGTCACGGCGCGGCCGGCGAGGGCGGCGCCAACGTGCCCCGACTGGCAGGTCTGCCCGAGGGTTATATCGTCAAACAGCTGCAGGACTATGTCTCAGGCCGCCGCCGCAATGAGACCATGCGGATTGTCGCCGGCGCCCTGAGCGACGCCGACCGGCGCGGTCTCGCGCGTTATTATTCGGCGCTTCGCACGCCTTCCACCGCGAAGCCGGAGCTGGGCGGAGACATGGCGCGCGGGGAGCAGTTGGCGCTGCACGGCGACTGGTCCAAGAACCTTCCCGCCTGTTTCAGCTGCCACGGCCCGTCGGGCTTCGGCGTGGCGCCGAACTTCCCCTCCCTGGCCGCCCAGCACCCCGCCTATACGGCCTCGCAGCTGGCCGCCTGGGTCGGGGGCGAGCGCGACAACTCCGACGTCCAGCTGATGAACGAGGTCGCGCGCAATCTGTCCGACGCAGACCGCCGCGCGGTCGCCGACTATCTTGCAACCCTTCCGCCGGTGCCGGCCGTTTCCGATAATGAAAGGCGATGACCATGGATGACGACGCTCCGCCTCCCGCTCCGCAGGACCGGCCCGCCAAGGGCCGGTTCGCCCGCGATGTGATCTACGCCGTCGGCGGCGGCTTCGCCCTGTTCGCGATCGCCGCCTACGCCTTTGACGCGGGTTGGTTGCGGGATCGCAAGGCCGGCGAGGCCGACGGCGACGACAAGGTCAATGCGGCCCTGTTCCAGCCGCCGCCGGACAGCGCCATTCCCGACGGACCGGAAGGCGATGCGATCCGACGCGGCCAGGCGATCTTCATGAACACGTCAGCCAATGCCTCGGATTTCGTCGGCAACAATCTGTCGTGCTCGAACTGTCATCTCGACGGCGGCCGACGGCCCAACTCGGCGCCCATGTGGGCGGCCTGGACCGTCTATCCCAAATACCGGTCCAAGAATAAGCAGATCAACACAATGGAAGACCGGGTGAAGGGCTGTTTCACCTATTCCATGAACGCCCAGCACTCGCCGACCGGCGGCCCCCCGCCGCCCGGGGACGACGTCTACAAAGACCTGCAAATCTATATGCATTGGCTCGCCAGCGGGGCCCCGACGGGCGTGGACCTGGAAGGCGCCGGCTATCCAGAGCTTGAAAAGACCGCAGCGGGATACGACCCGGCGCGCGGGAGCCGGGTCTACGCCGCCAACTGCGCGACCTGCCACGGGGCGGACGGCCAGGGGCAGTACGACCTCAATGGCCGCCCGGTCTTCCCGGCGCTCTGGGGACCCCGGTCCTACAACTGGGGCGCCGGCATGGCGCGGGTGAACACCGCCGCCGGCTTCATCAAGGCCAATATGCCGCTTGGCCAGACCGATCGTCTCACCGACCAGCAGGCCTGGGATGTCGCCGCCTTCATCAACAGCCAAGAGCGGCCCAAGGACCCTCGCCAGACCGGCACGGTGCAGGAGACGGCGCAAAAAAACCATGGCGGCGAGGAGACGTTTTACGGGCGGACTTATCAGGGCCGTCTGATCGGAGTAGGCACGCCTGAACCGACCTCCCGCGCTCGGCCTTGAGCGCCGAACCGCGCCAACAACTGTTCGCCGTCGATGGCCTCTTCTGCGGCGGGTGCGCGCGCGGTTTGGAGCGTCGGCTTGGCGAAACCCCCGGCGTCCTCCTCGCCCGGGTCCATCACCTCTCCGCCTCGGCCTTGGTCAGATGGGAAGCCCAGCGCTGCGACGTCGCTTATCTTCGAACCGTCGTCCGTCAGGCCGGCTATCGCCTCATCGAGCGCGCCGACCCCCAGGATGCGGTGGACCGGTTCGACGGTCAGATCCGCCAGTTGACGCTCAGGCTCGCCGTTTCCGTCGCCTTCGGCATGTGGGCGATGGTCGCGGCGATCGTGCTCTATGTCACGCCGAGCCTCGGTGCGGATCTCGCATGGAGACTGGCCGTCGCCAGCGGTCTGCTGGCCCTGCCGGCGCTCCTCTATGGCGGTTGGGACATCGGCCGCATGGCGATCCGATCCGTGCGCCTGCGCGCGCCCGGGCTCGACCTTTTGGTCACGCTCGGAGTCGGCGGCGCCGTGTCGGCCTCGCTCGTTCATCTGATGGCCGGCGATCGTCACGTCTATTTCGACACGGCGGTGATGCTGATCACGCTGCTTCTGACCGGACGTCTGATCGAGACCCACATCCGGCGCGGGGCCGCCCAGGCCGTGGTGGCCATGGGCCGTCTGTTCGACGACACGGCCCTGGTCTGGCGGGAGGCGGACGGCTGGCAGGCGGCGCCCAACGCCAGCCTTCGCCTCGGCGATCGCGTACGGATCCCCGCCGGCGCCGTGGCGACCGTCGACGGCCGGATTGTGGCCGGCGAGAGCCGTCTGAATGCGGCCGTGCTGAACGGCGAGTCCGCGCCGCGCGCCATCACTCCCGGGGATCGCATCAGCGCGGGGGCCGTGAACCTCGACCGGATGATCGAAGTCTCGGTCGACCGCGACGCCGGGGATCGAGACGTGGATCGGATGGGCGGACGGGTGGCCCTCGAACTGGCGACGCGCGGCGGTGACGAAGACCGGATCGCCCGTCTGGCCGGCGCGTTGACCCAGGGCCTGGTCCTGGCGTCCGTCCTGGTGACGGCGGCGACACTGGCGCTCACGGCCGACGTCGGGGAGGCGGTGATGCGCGGTTTGGTCGTGCTCCTGGCGGCCTGCCCCTGCGCTCTGGCCCTGGCCGCGCCCCTGGCTCAGGCGCGGCTCTCGGCCAGGGCCGCCGAACACGGTGTGCGGTTCTCCGATCCCGGCGTGGTCGATCGCATGGCCGGGCTGCGCACCGTCTTCCTGGACAAGACCGGGACCCTCACCCTGGGCCGCCCCGAAGTGGTCGCCGTCGCGCCCTGCCCCGGCTGGTCCGCAGCGCAGGTGCTGGATCTGGCGGCGCGTGCGGAGACCGGCGTCGCCCATCCCCTCGCGCAGGCCGTCGTCGCCGCCGCGCCGATCGGCGACGCGGGCGTCGTGGGCGGCCGACGCCTGGATCGCGGCGCCGAGACGACCTTGGCGGACGGCGCCCACATCCACGTCGGCGGCGTCCCAAGCCTGGAGGGAGAAACGCGTCTTCGGGTCACCCTGGATGGTCTCGCGATCGGTGATCTTCTGCTCGCCGATGCGCTGGACCCCAGCGCCGCTGACGGCGTGGCGCGGCTCAAGCAGCGGGGATTTCAGGTCGTGATGGCCACCGGCGACGCGGAGGGGCCGGCTCTGGCGGTCGCGCAGCGGATCGGTTTGGACGCCTCTGCGGTCCATTGGGGTTGCACCCCCGCCGACAAGGCCGACAGGGTCAGGAACACGAGCGGACCTGTGCTGTTCGTCGGCGACGGCGTGAACGACGCCCCCGCCCTGACCGCCGCCGCCTGCGGGGTCTCGGTGGCCCGGGCGCATCCGGCCGCCGCGGCCACGGCGGCGATCGTCATCCTCGAAGGGGGTCTTGAACAGGTCGACGTGGCGCTAAGCCTGGCCGCCGAGACACGCCGCAAAATCCGCCAGAATGTCGTCCTCGCCCTCGCCTACAACATCATCGTCCTGCCCCTGGCGGCTTTGGGCCTGCTTTCTCCCTTGGGGGCCGCAATCGCCATGACCGCGAGTTCCCTGCTGGTGCTGCTGAATGCGTTGCGAGATTGACCGACGGGGCAGTCCGGGGGCCATCCGCCCTCGGCGCCGGACGAACACCGACACCTCATGTCTTGCGTTGAGCGCCGGTTTCGACCCAGCACGGCTGTGGGATTTCGATAGAGGGCCTTTCGCGCGGGCGCTCGGACGACGGGGAACGTCCGGCGATCCTCAGATCTGGAGCCAAGAGACGCCAATGGCTCGGCAGCGATCGCGGGGAAGATGTTGAGCGGAGCACGCTTGTTTCTAGCCCGCCGCTACGAACGATCTGATGGCGATTGCCATGGAGTTCCGCTCAGCAGCCTGCGCCAAAAGTCCGTTCTGCGAATTGGGCGCCCTAAGTCTGATCCGCACGATCCCATCCGCGCATGATGACCCCCTACTCGACGTCAAGATATGCTGATCGCGCATGCCGTCATCCTCCCGCCGAGCGCAGTCAGGAGGATGTGCCCCGGCTTCTTCGGCGCAGCGGTCAGATTCGCTCCGCCGAAAAGACATATATTCATTGGGCGTCACCCGTGGTTGTCTCGATCTGCGCCGGTTAGGGCGCCGCCTGTCGAGGCGCGACCAGCTTAGGGAAGTAGGGCGGCGGCTTGCAGGGCGCGCCGGCGATCAGCGGATGCACCTTGGCGAGTTTCACACCGAGGCATTGCGTTACGAAATCGCCCGCGTCATAGGCCCCTGGCGCGCCTTCAAATGACTGGTGGTGATAGACGGCGTTTCGCGCATCCCGGATGCGGTCGAGCCAAGTCACCGCGAGTTGCTTCGGAACCATTTGCCCCTTGAAGACGAACTTGGGCGCGAAGAGCGACCAGTGGTCCTCAATCAGGAAGACGAGGTGTCCGAAGTCGCAGGCTGTCAGGAGCTCGTTCCCGGTGCGAAAGCTGGTGACCGCGACCTTCTTGTCGATCAGGGACTGCAGGATTCGCCCCATTCGGTAGGGAATCTCGCGGTTGATGTCGACGTTGCCGATGCGCGTCACCGACCGGGGATCCCACGCGCTCGACATCAGCCCTTTGAGTACAGGGTTCCACCAACCTTGGATGCCGTAGTGGGTCTCCAGCTCGACGGCGAGGCTCGCGCGCAGGGCGGTCTCGACCGTGTGGAACATCGGGAACATCTGA
The DNA here is from genome assembly GCF_003576505.1 of Brevundimonas sp. LPMIX5. Classification (NCBI taxonomy): domain Bacteria; kingdom Pseudomonadati; phylum Pseudomonadota; class Alphaproteobacteria; order Caulobacterales; family Caulobacteraceae; genus Brevundimonas; species Brevundimonas sp. LPMIX5. The sequence goes on along the minus strand of NZ_QWTZ01000005.1, from coordinate 108,080 downwards.
GCGTGCTCAGCGACCTTGCGATTGTAGATTCGGTAGATCGCGTCGCGGATATCGCCCTCAGCCGGTTCTTCCGGCAGCTTCTTTTTCGCGGTCGCCGCGATCTCCTGGATGGCGCCGCTCAAAAGCTGCGAGCTGACGACCGACAGGTCCGTTCGGAGACGGTCGATTACGGCTTGGTCGGGTCGCTGCGGCAGGGCGTCGATGAGGGCGTTCAGGGATTCTGTGATAGACTTGGTCACGCGCCGACGCCCCCGCTCCAGCCCGGCGCATTGACGAACCGGGAAACAAACCTCATATTCACGGCACTCCAGCCACGTCGTTCCGTGGGTTCGTTACCAGCCGCAAGGCTGGCGTGGAATGAGTCTAAACAGACTTCCAAGGGCCGCCGCGAGGCGGCCCTTCTACTTTGGGCCTCGATCCGAGCGGTCAGGCCGTCGCCTTCCACCTCGTGCGTCGAGACCGGATCGGTCACGGCTCCACCAAGGGTTCAAGTCTTGAGCGAGAGCTGCAGCTTGTCCTGATAGACCCTGATGCGCTTTTTCGCCCTGGCGACGACGTCGTCGTAGAAGAGGATTTCGGAATAGGTCTCGCCCAGTTGTCGCCTGGCCACCGGGTCGCGGAGCTCACCTGAGGAAAACCAGCCCGTGCCGGTCGGAAACTGGGTCCAGGTCTCGCCGAGCCGCAGCGGGTTGAGCGTGTCGCCGATCAGATAGCAGTAGAAACGGTTGAGCTTGCCGCCGGACTTGGCCGCAAGGAGATGGGCGTACTCCCGCAGGTCGCCGGTGTGATCGTCCATCGACACGCCAGGCGCCTTGAACTCGACAATGATCGCCGACCCCTCCTTGCTGAAGAGCGCGATATCGGGGCGTTTCGCGGCATGGTCATTGGAACGCTCGACCAACAGCTTGGCGAACTCGCGATCGATATCGTCCTCGAAGACGGTCTCGTCCCCCTCCCAGACGATACTGGCCAGCGGAACATCCGACGCGATGTAGTCGTAGTACTGGTAATCCTCGCTCAGCAGCCAGATGTCGTGATCGGTGACGTCGGTGCTGTCCCGCCGCATCGGGAAGAAAATGCTGTGAATGATCCGTTCGTCCTTGCGGCGGACACCATCCGCCAACGACTGCATGGCGAGGTTCTTGCCGCAGGCCAGGGCGAGAATTTCCACGATGGCGGCGCGGCGAACGACGAGCTGGGACAGGTTCGCCATGTCGAAATTCTTGAGCGACGAGGTGTACTTCCAGGCCAGCTGGTTGATCTTCGCACGGAACTCCTCGGAATCCGGTTCGGCGCGGATGATCTCCTCCTTCAAGTCGAAGATTTCCGCCGTCTCCTCGATGACCCGCTCCTGGTACTTCTTGAGCACGCGCTCGACCACGGACTGCGCCGGCTCGCCATAGACGATGCGCGTCGAGGTGTCGGCCAACATGGCTTCGCTCACACCGAACTGGTCGGTGAGCTCCTTGATCACGACCTCCTTCGTCCAATCCGCCGGAACGACCATCTCCTCGATCACGGGATCGATGGCGGCATGGATGTCGGCGTAGGAGAGGGGGTCCGAGGCGAAGAGGTCCGTGGTCGGGATCTCGGCGGGAATGTCGTCGAAGCCGTCGCGCTGTTCGTTCACCCGTTGGTCGAGGAAGTCGCTCTCCACGAGGACGATGTGGTGAAAGCCGCCGACAGGGTTGTTCTGCTCGGTCTTCGTACGGAGGTAATAGCCTGTGATGTCCTGCACCGGAGAGGATTTGGCGCAGAAGGCGATCGCATTCCTGGGCAGGCCGAACTCGGCGGCGTCCAGCTGATAATGCGAGAGCCGGAAGGTCTGATGGACCCCGGTCCCCTCGCCCGTCGACGGATTCCGCTCCTCGACCTCTACCGACCGTGTCGCGGTCACTTTCGGAAGATCGGCCCGCTTCAGCACTTCTGTGTTGGCGTCGCCGTCGCCATGGCGGGTCACAAAGGCGATGCCGAAATCCCCCAGGCGTTCATCCAGCCCGACGAGACGCTGGAGGAAGGCCATGAGCATCTGACGCTTCAGCGCTGCAGCGGAGAAGAGCGTGCTGGGGGCCGCCCCCGCGAAGCGCGGCCGCGCCGTCTCCTTGAAGGCGCCGAGCGACAGCGCCGTGCCGATAACCGTCTCAGCGCCGGGCGTTTCCGAGAAGTCCTCGAAATCGATCTGCTTGGTCGGCTCGGCATAATCCATGCGACGATGGATCGCCTCCCCGCCCCGCCTGAACGTGCTCTCGATCGATAGCGAACCGAAGTAGTGGAAATACTGAATGCGCCCCGCGCCCTTACACTTGCCGATCCCGGCGATGTGCAGGTCGTCCTTGTATGACGTGTCCTTGGTGAGGAACGCCTTCAGCTGATCGTCACCGAGCCCGCAACCGTTGTCGCGACAGCGCACCGACATCACCTCGAGCTCGCCGAACAGATCGCTCGTCCTGAACACCACGTCCACACGGACATCGAGCGCCGGCGCCGAAGGCTCGGCATCCTTCCGGATCAGGTAGGAGTCGATGGCATTCGAGATCAGTTCCTCGAACACAACATAGGGGTTCGTACTGAGCTTCGTATTCTTGATGCTGCCCCGGATATCGAGCGTCATAGTCGTGTCGGCCCGTCTTCGAGGTGTCGCCCTTCCCTCTCCAGACCAGCGCCCAGAGGGCAAGTCAAGACGACTTTCTTCGCTCCACGAGACGTCCGCGACCGCACCTGGCGCAGGCGAACGACTCTGGAACACTCGCGCAATGCGGGTATCATCGCCCCTCGTTCAAGCCGCTGGAATCACTCCGGCGGATCGGGGGAAGTCTTGACGGCGTTCGAAATCCAGAATGAGAACCGGAACCCGGGCTCCGCTCTTCGGAACGAGGCGGCGAACTACCTCAGCGGTCTCTACGGAAACGGCCGCACCGAGATCCTGATCGCTGGAAAGAAGGTCGACGGCGTTTTCGAGCGAGACGACTTCGGAAGCCGCGAGACGATCATCCTTGAGGCGAAGGACTACGCGCGCCCCCTCCATCGGGACGACCTCAAAGCAATCTGGTCGGACTATGAGACGGTTCTGGATGAAGTGCGGCCGGCCAAGCTTCTGGTCATCTCCCGTCACGGTCTGGCTCCCGGCGCACAGGCCTATCTCGATACCCGCCCGCCGATGCGGCACCGCACGATCTGGGAGCTGGAAGACGAGGTGCTGGGCCTGCGACCTCACACCCAGGCGATGGCGGCCGCCTTTGAGGAGGGCGGGCTCAGCCGGTTCTACATCGAGGCCCGAGCCGCCGAGGTCGCGTATGATGCCGACATGGCCGAATCCGAAGGCGAGGTCGTCGGTCTGATCGACGAGGTCGTGGCATGGCTGGCTACGGAAGACCCCACGCCGCTGGCGATCCTCGGCGGTTACGGGGCCGGCAAATCGAGTTTCGCCAAACGCCTCGTGACGCAGCAGGCGGCGCAGGCTCTGACGGATCCCAGCGCTCGCCGTCCGATCCTGATCAAGCTCGGCGGGCTGTCCCGCTACAGCGATCTGGAGGGCTTCCTCGGCGCGATGCTGACGAGTCAGCACAATGTCCGGGGATACAACTTCACCCGCTTCCTGGACTTCAACAGCAAGGGCCGTTTCCTGATCGTCCTCGACGGCTTCGACGAGATGAAGCACGCGATGTCCTTCTCGGAGTTCCGCGCGCAGGTCGGTCAGTTCAATCAGCTCATCACACCGGGGGCGAAGGTGGTTCTGCTGGGCCGCCCCTCCGCATTCACCACCGACGCCGAACACCACTATGTACTGAAAGGGCGCATCCCTGCGCAGGATCGCTGGCGCAAGCTGCCGGGCTGGCCCGAGTTCAGGGAGTACCGCCTCGCCGATTTCAGCGACGCGGAGCGCGATCTCTTCATCGCCGGCTTTCTGGCCTATCAGGCCGGAACCTCGGGCGATGGGGGTGCGGATGCGGAGTGGGTCGACAAGCGTCGCCAGGAGGTGTCCGAACTCGCGGCGGCGGACCCTGCGGTTTTCGGACGCCCCGTCCATCTGAAAATCCTCGCCGAAATGGCGGCGGACCGCGAACAGGATCTGACCCGACTGCGCCGAAGCCCGTCGCGCTGGTCGCTTTATGATGAGTTCTTTCAGTCGCTGGCGCGCCGTGAGGCCGAGAAGCCCGCCCGCACCCCCATCGGCGAGAAAGATCGACTTCGTTTCCTGGCCGAACTCGCCTTTTGGCTTTGGAGAGATCGGGCCGCAGCAACGAGCTTCGTCGCGGAGGTCATTCCATCGGACCTTCTCGCGGACTTGCCGGATGGAGACGCGCACGAGGTCGAACACAAGCGTCGGGAGTATCTCGCCGGGGCCTTCCTGGAGCGGAAAGCCGGCGACATCTATTATTTCCCGCACCGGTCGTTCGCCGAATTCCTCGTGGCCTCCCGGATGTTGAGCTGCCCGCCGCAGGCAGGCGACCATGTCCTCTACGGGACCCTCGCGCAGGAGGGCGTTCTGGAGTTTCTCCAGACCCCCGAAAACCAGCCCCGCCTCCGCGCCTGGGCGGAAACCTTCGTCTCGGCGCAGGGCTCGCTCCGGCCGAGTTACATCCGCCTTTTGATCGATGCTTTCGGCGGACCAAACCCGCTCATCCAGCACATTCCTTCAACCTACTGGACATTGCCGATCCGACTGATCGGCGGATCGTTGAAGATCGATCCGTCGAACCTGGCGCCTCTGCGGACCGCGATGATGCAGGCTCGCGTTCCCGAGCTGGCGCTCGCACTGCAGTTGCTCGAGCCTCACGGCGTTCTCGCCTCTGAAGACACTGTCCGTCAGGCGCTGGAGCCGATGATCGCCGGCGTCCTGATCGAACGAACCCTGGGACACGTCCGAGAGCTGCCGCAGAATGATCGGCTCTCGGTCGATGGCGAAGAGGGCGAGCGCATGCGTGCGCTTGCGACCGCGGGGGTAAAGGAAATCGCGGCCGGCCGCACAGGGCGCGTGGTGTCCATGAACTGGCTTGGACTGCTTGAAGGGGCCTGGGCGGCGAGCCAGGCGCACGGCGTCGTCCTCAAGACCCACGCCCCTCAACAAGCCTCGGGTTACCCACCCCTCGAACTGCCTCTCGATGTCGTGCTCTCGACGATCCCGGTGGCATCCCGCCCACGGATTCAAGGGTTTCTGCATAAGCTTTCCGACCTGCGGCACATCATCGTTGTCGCGCGCCGTAACCCGCGCACGATCGCAGCGGATCGGCCAATCCGGAGGCCCTGAATTCCGCTCGCGCGAAGCCCTTCCCGGCGTCGTGCGGCGCGGTTGTGCAGGCGACGCGCGATCATCGGAGAATGGCCGACCGAGGCCGTGGGTGCGTGGTGAGGTGACGTGGGCGCCGAACGTTTGCACCTGATCGACGGACCGGGACCGCCGACAGGAGCGGCGCGCCGCCCAGCCGTCACTCAAAAGGGCGAGAGCGCCAGGTCGACCCTCTCGATCAGGGCCCGAAAGAGTTCAGCCGTTTCGGTCACATAGGCTTTGGTGAAGACCGTCAGCTTCTCGTTGTTCTTGTCGCGGCCGTTTCGATGGACGCAGTCGTGACGATGCTGAATCGCGACAAACAGCTTCTCCCTCTGTGTTTGCTCCTTGAGGAGTTCGACCTCCAGAGCGATCCGGTACAGCGTGTCGACCTTCGCGAGGTTGTGGTAGCGGATGTCGGCCAGATAGGCCCCGACCCTGTCTCGGATCAGGCCGGGATTTTCCTGGATCTCCGCCAGGGTGAACCTTTCCTTCGCCAGTTCCTTGTCGCCGGCGAGAAGCCGCCCCAGACGCTTCTCGTCGCCCAGCACTTCCTTGAGAAGCGTGTCGCCGAGGAAGGCTTCGAGAGCCGCAACGTGCTGAGAGAAGACCATCCGATTGATCAGGGCGCCGCCGTCGTCCGAGCCGTGGGCATCGAGATAGGCCTGCGCCTGCTCGAACGACTCCGCCCAGATTGAGAGCGGGTTTTCCGGGAGAGCGTAGTCGGACCAATCCTCCTCGGGAGAGTAGAAGGCGACATCCGCCGAAACCGCCGTCTCAGGATGGGCGTTGAGCCTGACCTCGCAACTGCCTGCGCTGTTCACGACATAGGCCTCAAAGACGGTTTCGCAGTGGGGGCATTCGACCTCGGTTTCGCCCTCGGAGTTCAGGTCCGACATGCTTTCGGCTGCGCTCCAGTCCGGCTCGGGCACCTCCGCGCTCGTGACCGCCAGGGCGTGGCAATCCGGGCATGTGAACTGGATCTGCGTCTCGAAACGTTGGGTCATGCGGGCGCGGTCCTCTTGAATGGGCGGGGGTCGGCATTGGGCCGACCGCGCGAACGCCAGATATCGCGGAACAGGACCGACTTCGCCCCCCAGTTGCTGTCTCTGGACAGACTATCACACGACCGGAGTAGAACGACGCCCTCCGAAGCTCCCAATACGCAAGAAGTTCGGTGATCGTCCGCAAAAAAGTTGCGGGTCACACGCAATCTATTGGCGGTCAAAATATAACCTTGCATTGCATCAAATATATCTGCACTAACTTGTGTAATCGGATCGGCCTCCCCCCGTTTCCCGGTCCGCCCATTGTTCAGTCGAGGGCGTCATGCAGACTTCCGAACCACGAGACCCCTATGGAGCGGCTCTGGGTGCTCTAAAGCGGTTCGCCGAGGCGGGCCGGTTTGTTCCGGGCGAGCCGATCGTGGTGACGGAGCTGGCGGCGGAGGTGGGATTGAGCGCCACGCCGGTCCGGGAAGCCCTGGCCTGTCTCGCGGGACAAGGGCTCATCGAGCGCAGACGCGGACGCGGCTACTTCTACCCGTCGCTGAGCCCGGCGGAGATCATCGACCTGTTCGAACTCCAGCTCGCCTATCTCCACGCCGCGCTGACCCTCTACCCCCGCGGGCTCACACCTTTGCGCAAGGCGGCCGTTGCGGTCGATCCGCTCGACGGCGTTCAGGCCCTTTTCGACGCGATCATCAACCAGTCGACCAACGCCGCGCTTGTGCTGGCCCATCAACGTGTCGTCGACCGGCTCAAGGCCGTTCTCAAGGCCGAGCGCATCCATGAAGAAACTGACGGCGCGACCGTAAGGACCATGGTGGAGGTGATCGTCGACGGGCGGATCCCGGCGCTCCTGGGTCTGCTGGAATCCTATCACGAGCGCCGCTGCTCACGCACAACGATCCTGGTGATCGAGGCCGCCTGATCCCCTCACTCCGTCCCACTTCGCGCCACCTCTTCCCGAGGCCCGACGCCGGCGAAGACCAGAGCGGCCAGTGCGCCAGCCGCCCCGATGCGCCGGTCATGGTAGCGCCCGACGGTCGCAGCGAACGCGGGCGCGGCCTCCTCATTGTAGGCGGTATAGAGCCCTATCGCCTCGTCACAGAGATCGTCAAACAGGGTCGCCTCATGGCGGCGCACCAGATCGAGCTGTCCGCTCACCTTCTGAAATCCGTCCCACAAGGCCTGATTGCCGGCGCTGCAGACGATGGTCGCGAACAGCCGGTTCACGGCCGCTATGGGACGACCGTGTTCGTAAGCGGGCGCCGGCGGACGCACGGCTCCGAGGGCGCGCAGGTTCACCTCGACGGCGATGCGGACGTAGTGGCCATGCATCGCCCAACGGTCACGGGCTGCGGTGGCGTCCAGCCGCAGGGTGACATAACCGCCGGTCGACGCACGCTCGACCAGTCCTTCTCCGCTCAGCCGAGCAAGAGCCTCTCGGATCGGCGTGGTCGACAGGCGCAGCCGCCGGGCCTCGTCCTGAACAATGACCGGCGACCCGCCGGCCAGGGCTCCCGAATGAATACGCTCACGCAAAGACGACAGCGCCTGGGTGAACGGGTCGCGATTACGCGCCATGTTCAGATTCCGATCTGCTCGGACCCCGGTCCGCCCCCTGATCGTCCACCCAAGCATCGTTCCCCAGACCGGCGAGTTCGTCTGCGAAAATCTTCTTCGGACAGGCCGCCATGCTCTGGCGCGCGCCCCGCCGATTTCTTGCGGGTTCTTCGTCTCGCTCCGGAACCATTCAAAAAAGTCGCACACGCCTGCATTGATTCGACACACCCAACACAGCACCTTCAGTGGTGAAAGGTCGAATCGCCTATGCTTTCCGATCCACCAGAAAAGTTGAGTGATGCACGGCTGATCGGTCTGGCGGCGCGGACGGTGCGGCGTGCCCGAAACATGACCGCCCAGCAGGTGGCGACCGCCATGAACCTGCCGCTTCGCACCTACGAATACTTTGAAGCCGGCGCTGGCCGGGTGAACCTCGACTACGTTCACCGGTTCGCCGTCGCGACGAACTGCGACCCGTGGTCGCTCTTGCTCGGCCCTTCGCTCGGCTCGATCGAGTTCGCGCGTCAGACGGCTGACAGCAAGCTCATGCTGATCTTCCTCATCGCCCTGGGCGAGTTCGTCCGGAAGATGGGAGACCGGCTTTTGACGCTCGATCCCCGCGCCCTGATCGAGGCCTTCACCGAGACCTTCCGCAAGCTGGAGGAAGAGAACCGGGCCAAGAGCGAGGAAACCGAGTCCTGGCTCGACGCGGGCCGCGACCGTCTGGCGGGCAAACCGCCGGAAGATGAGGTCTGAGCCGCAGCAGTTGAAATACACGACAGATATAGATTGCCGCTGGGGTCACCGCGGGCGCTCCATGACCTGCCGCAATCCGCGGCGACTTGCGAATGGAGGCTACCATGACCAGCACCGTTCAGATCCGACTGATCGGCTTCGGACCCGTCACCGCCCTCACCCGGGGCGCCATCGTCGGGCCGCCGCTGGAGATCGAAGAGACGCCGTTCGACGGCGTGGCCTGATCGCCCGGGACGAGCGTCGTTCGCGGCGCTCGTCTTGCCCCACATTGAGGATGACCGGTCGCCCGACAGCCGTCGCGGCGACGTTTGTGCATTCGCTCCTGTCCGATCGACAAGGCTCAAATACACGACAGATATAGATTGCGACCGCCGGCTTCGGAGCGGCTCCATAGGCTGCCGCAATCCTGCGGCCTCACAACCTGGAGGCTCTCATGACTGGCATCGCTCAGATCCGACTGATCGACCTCGGTCCCGTCACTGTTCTGACGAGGGGCGCGGTGATCGGCCCGCCCCTCGAACACGAGGAAATGCCGTACGACGGCGGGGCCTGACGGCCTCGGGGACGAACGCCTTTTGCGGCGCTCGTCCCCAGCCGCCGCGCGCGTGCCTCATGGAGAACCAGACCTTCGATTCCCCCACGCCCTTCGTCGCCGAGCCGGGGAGCGCTCTCGCCCACCTTTGGGAGCATCTGCATTTTGCTGTCGTCGATGAAGACGTCATTGTGCTCGATGAACGGACGGACGCTTACAGCTGCCTGCCCGGCGCCGGAACGGTGATACAAGTCCGTGGCGACCTTATCGTCGCCCCCGAACCCGTGCTGGAGCAACTTCGGGACGGCGGGTTTCTCGGCCCCTCGGGTGAGACCCGGGCCGTCGCGCCGCCGGCGCCGACCCGAGCCCTTCCCCTGCCGCCGTCGCCTGCGATCGATGTGGTTGCGACCACGCGGTTCTGGTGGTCCTGGTGGCGCGAGGGACGGAATTTCGAATCCCGATCCCTCGCGAGTCTGCTCGCCACGCACCGCCGGCGCTCCCCCTCCTCGAGCCTGTCCGAAGAGGAGGTCGCCCGTCTGACGGCGGCCTTCGTGCGCCTCCTGCCTTGGGCGCCGGGACAGGGCGCCTGCCTCTACCGGGCGCACCTGCTGAGGACCTTGATCCGGGACGCAGGCGGAGACGTGCGATGGGTGTTCGGGGTTCGCACCTGGCCATTTTCCGCCCACTGCTGGCTGCAGGTCGGCGACGCGGTGCTCGACGACGAGCCGGACCGGGTCGCCGTCTACACCCCGATCATGGTCGTCTGAGGTGGGGCATTTTCTGCATCTCGCCTGGTCCGACACCAGCAACCTTGCTCTCGCCGAAGGCCTTGTGGCTGAAGCCCAGGCCCGAGGGTTTGTCCCGGTCCAGGTCATGGAGCAGGCGTGGCTCGGCACGAAGGGGCCGAGGCCCCTGGCGGTCCACCATCCCGCCGGCGAGCATCTGCTCGTCCTCGGCGACCTGTTCGATGCCCTCGACGGGGATCGAACCCCTATCCCGACGCACGGCGACGACGCCGACCGCGCACGCGCCCTGATCCGGCGGTACTGGGGGCGGTACATCGGGATGTTCAGGACGCCGCGAGGCCAGGTCCGCCAGATCCTGCGGGACCCTTCCGGCGCCCATGAATGCGCGGCCTGGCGGTACGAAGGTGTCCAGGTCGTCACCTCCGAACTCTCCGACTGGCTGCTGGAAAGCGCCGCGCCGCCGGTCCAGATCGACTGGGACGTGGTGGGCGGTCTGCTGCGCGACCCCATCAATGCGACCGCGGCCAGTCCGTTGATCGGGATCAGGGTCGCCGAGGCCGGCGACCTGACCGATCTCAACGCCCGGCGAACGACTCCGCTGTGGCGTCCGGTAGACTTCACCGCCTCGGTCACCTCCGATCCCCGCGAAGCCGCAGCCTGGCTGAGAGGCCGGATCGACGGCTGCCTCGCCGCCTTCGCCAAGGTCATCGAACGGCCGGGCGTCGAAGTGTCCGGCGGGCTCGATTCTGCGATTGTCGCCGGCGGCTTTCAGGCTGGGGGAGCGACCCCGCACCTCTGGTTCAACATGTTCGGCCCGTTCGCCGAAGGCGACGAGCGTCGGTTCGTTCGAACCCTCGGAGATCGCCTCGGCTTCGAACCGCACTGCGTTCAACGCGCGATCAGGCCGATGACGACGGAAGGGTTCGAGGTCACCGCTCGAGGTCCCAGACCCGGAGTGAATGGAAGAGATTACTCGTTCGACACGGCCGTCGCGGAAGCCTGCCGGGAGGCCGGCGTCGACGCCCTCCTGACCGGGAAGGGTGGCGACGGGGTCTTCTTCCAGATGGGGGTTCCGGACATCTTCACCGACGTCCTTCGCGAGCGGGGTCTCGGCGCTGTGTTCAGCCCCGCACTACCGCAACTGGCGCGGTGGACACGCCGATCGACCTGGTCCCTTCTGCGCACCGCCCTGAGCACACCGCGACGCGCTCCGCTCGACCGGTCGGCACGCAGACTGTCCATCTTCAATCCGGAGAGCGTTTCGCACGATGCAGAAAGGGATCTGCATCCGTGGCTACGCGGGCTGGAAACGGTCCCGCCGGCCAAACGTCTCCAGATCGAATCCGTGGCGGCGGGCCTGGCCTATCAGAGCCAGTGCCGCCGAACGGAGGCTGCCGACCTGATCCATCCGCTTCTGGCTCAGCCCGTTGTCGAACTGGCGCTCGGACTGTCCGTTCCCCTCCTCACCGACGACGGTCGGGCCGATCGAAGGCTGGCGCGCGCGGCCTTCGCCGACAGACTGCCGCCCGAAATCCTGCACAGGCGATCCAAGGGTGAGATGACCGCCTACTTCGGGCGCCAGGCGGCCGCGAGCATTCCGTTCCTGAGAGACCACCTGCTCGGGGGTCGCCTCGCTGCGCGCGGACTTATCGACCGGGGTCGTACGGAAGCCCTCCTCGACCCTGACCGTCTGCTCTGGAAAGGCAGCGTCCCGGACTTCACGATGGCGGCAGTGATGGAGAGCTGGGTCCGGCGCTGGGAGGCGATCGGGGCTGGGGTCTGAGTACCGGCGGGACCTCGCCCGAGCTGAGGGTGCGGTCGAGGAAGGCCACGATCTCCGTGTAAAGATCCCGGATATTGTCCGGGCTCCAGAGGTGATGGCCCTCGCCCCAGTAGGTGAGAAGCCGTGCATCCTTGTTCTGTCGCCAGAGCGCCGAGAACATGATCTCGGACTGGGTGCTCGGCAGAAGATCGCGGTCACCGTGGACGAGAAGAACCGGTGCCGAGATCCGGTCCGCGCCGAACAGGGGACTGTTCCGGACATAGAGGTCAGGCGCGGTCCAGGGCGGCGCGCGCATTCGCCCCTGGCTTTCCTCGGCCCATCCGATGCGCTGGCGCAAGGAGAGTCCGAACTCCGGATTGTCCCGGTTGGCGGGAGAAAACTCGCCCCAGGCGGTCGCAAGATCTGACAGGCCCGCAACGGAGATGATGGCCTTGAACCGGTCCGTCTGCGTGGCGGCGACCAACCCAGCATAGCCGCCGAAACTGTGTCCCCAGTGCGCGACGCGGTCCGGATCCAGATCCGGGTACTGCGCGAGGGCGGCGTCGACCACCGCCAGGACATCCTCAGCGTAGTCCTCCGCGGGCTCCTTCTCCCGGTCGAGAGGCACGATCGGGATCAGCACTGCATATCCGCCGGAGACGACAAGCTGGGGGTTGGCCCAGGCGTTGAGCGCGGCGGGTTCCGACGGCGCGGCCGCAGGGCCGCCTGGGTAGGAGAGAACGACCAGAGGCGTCTTCTCCCCCCGCCACTGCCGGGGGCGATAGAGCCAACTGAACCGCTCTACGCCGTCCGCCCCCCGATGGCGGACCCGTTCGGGCTCGGGGAAGTCGATCTCTCCCATCCATGCGTTGATCATCGACAGTGTCCGGTCGGGGCGACCCGGCTGCTGAAGGCGCAAGGTCTGGACCCCGTTTTCCACGGTGCGGACGATGACGCCGTCGGCGCCGGCGTAGACGCCGGAGACGAAGGCGTCGCCCGTCGCCATCACGTCAGGATCGAGGTCCGGGCGGGCGATCGCACCATCGGACAGGCGCACCGCCATCCAGCCCCGCCGGGGTGGAGAGTTCCGCTGGCGTCGCTGCGACTCCAGATAGCCTGCGCCGTCGAAGCCGGTCACGACGCCGGTCGGAGCGACCATCGGCGCGGCTTCGCCAGAGACGGTCACGGCCCAAGGGCGGCCTCCGGCGACCAGCAATAGCCGCTCCCCGTCGATGGCCCCGATGTCGACGGACGGCGGACTGAGCGCCGCCGTCAGGTTGACGGCGCCCTGGCGTCCGAGCCGGTGCCAGTCGTTGCGCTCGCCCGTCGCGGTGTGGGCGAAGAGGACAGGCCAGTCTCCCAGCCAGTCCGCATAGACGCTGTTGAATGTGGCCACCCCGCCGCCGGTGTAGGGCCTGAGACCGCCGAGATCGTAGCGCTGCACGGCGTCACCGTCCGGGTCGACGCCGAGAAGGTCGCCGGCCTCCCATCCTTCGGCGCCGCGCGCCCACACCAGCAGACGATCCGAGGCCGGCGACCAGGCCAGCAGGCTCGGGGCGATATCGGCGTCGCCCAGCGGCGAGGTCACGGCGCCCGTCCGCAGGTCGGCAATGCGAAGCCTTCGCTCCCGATCAATGGCCTGCGGCTCGAACGCTGTTGTCGGGTCGAAGGTCGCCGCCGTGGCGGTCTCGACCAGCGCCAGGCGATCTCCGTCCGGGGAGAGTTCGAGGTCGTAGAACCAGCCTGCGGCGAGCGGGGTGGCGATGCCTGAACGAACGTCGAGTCTGACCGCCTGGTTCTGCGGAGGCTGGGGCATGTCGCCGGCGAAGGCGCCGCTGCCGAGGGAGGTCCGCTGCGCCGGTCCACCGGCGTCCGTCGCACGCCAGCGCGCCTCGAGCGCTCGCCTGCCTCGCGCACCGCTGGCCAACCATTGCGGCAACGATCCATCGGGTCTCACCAGCAGCAGGAGCTCGTCGTCCGAACGCCATTGCGCCGCCTCCCCGAAGACAGAGAGCTCCGGCGACAGGGAAAACCAGTGGACCGTCCGATCCGACATTTCCACGACCCCGGCCTGCCACCGGTGATCTCTGAGACGGAAGATCAGGAGTCTGCGCCCGGACGGCGACCAGGGCCCCAGGACGTGGCCGTCTCTCTCCTCCGGCCGAAGGAGGCTCTCAGCAGGCCGGCCCGAGGCCAGATCCACCACTTTCAGACGGCTCACGGTCCATGGGTTGCGGAGACCGAACTCGAACGACGTCGCCTGGTCGTAGGGCGCGCGTTGTTCAAACACCGCCCACCGCCCCGTCGGATCGATGGTGGCGTTGCCGAAGGACTCCGCCGCGAGCATGTCATCCGTGCGATAGGGACGACCCGGTGTTGCGGGCGAGGGAGATCCGGTGGCGACCTCAACTCCCGCCGGAGCGTTCTGTGGGATCTGCGCGGCAGCACCCCATCCCGCGCCCGACAGTAGGATGAAGGCCGAGGCGGCGACAAATGCGCGCGAACGCGCGCGGCGTCCTGCGGACGCCGTCTGGCGTACGCTCGAAGCAGCTCGGGGCATGACGGCCTACCAGCGCTTGATCAGCTGGAACGCCGCGACCCGGCCAAGCGGACCCGCCTGCCCCGGATCGAAGCCGAAGCCTTGCGGGGAGTCATAGAAGGGCGGGTCCGCGTCGAAGACGTTCTGGATCGTCAGGGCCACCTCGACGCCCTCGGCCAATCCGGTTCCGACCCCCGCCCAGCGCAGCTGAAGATCGGCGGTCGTGAAGGCGTCGATGGTCCGCCCCGCCGCGTCGCGGTAGTCGGCGGCATGGTTGACGCCGATCCGCGTCGACCAGTCCCCGCGCGTCCAGGTTGCGGCGGCCTGGGCGCGGAGATCGACGGGGAAGCCCACCAACCCGAGAACGTCCTCGCGAACGGCCACCGGGGTCACCCGACGGCTGTAGTCCAGCAGGTAGGATGCCGAGAGGGAGAGACCGAAAGCGTTGTCTCCTACGTCGAAGTCGTAGCTGCCCGCCAGATCGATCCCCTCGACGTTCAGTTCGCCGGTGTTGGCCCATCGGCCGTCGAGGATCACCGAGTAGGACGACGCCGGATAAAGGGTTGGCGAGACGAAGCGCGGGTCGGCGAGGAAAGCCTGGACGCGAGCCAGATCGGCCGCATTCCCGGGCGTGAGACGGGTGACGAACGGCGACAGGCTCGGATCGACGAGGATGCTGGTGATGTTCTCCAGCGCCGGTCGACCGATCTTGTTCTCGAAACGGATGTCAAAATAGCCCGCGCTGAACCGCATGCCGGGCCGGGGCGCCCATTCGACCCCGAGGGTGAGGCTATCGGCCGTTTCCGGTTCGAGGTCGGTATTCCCGCCGGACTGCAGGATCGCCACGCGGCTGACCCCGGAGTCGGACACGGTCAGGGGACCGAGCTGGACCCGATCGAAGACTTCGGTGAGGGCGGGGGCGCGAAAGGACGTCCCCCAGCTGGCGCGAACCGTGAACGGGTCCGAGGGCTGCCAGATCAGGCCGATCTTGGGATTGGAGGTCGTGCCGACGTCGTCATAGTCCTCGGCGCGCCCCGCCAGGGTAAGCTCCAGACGCTTGATCCCGGGCATTGCATTGGCCTCGCCCACCAGCGGCGCCCGCACCTCCATGAAGACGGCGCCGATGTCGCGGACCTGGGGGTCGCCGATGGTGATGACCGGAGCCACGCCCGAAGCGAAGTTCTGGCTGCGACGGTTGAACTCCTCGCGCCGGAACGACGCGCCGATCGCAATCCGGAGGTCCCCGCCCGGCAGTCTCAGGGGTGAGCCGTCCAGCATCAGATTGGCGGAGCTGATACGGCTGCGGTAGCGGGACCAGGTGTAGCCCTGCGAGATAAAATCCAGAACCGCGTCGCCGTTGGCCCCGCCCGACCCGAAGGGATTGAAGTATCCGTCCCGGGCTGCGTTGTAGGAGGTCGCCGGATTGTCGACGGCGTTGCCCAGCGCTTCGGCGAGGAAGGTGCTGTTAAGCTGGTTGTTCGTGCCGCCTTCGCTGAGCTCCTCGGCGAAGGCGCCGTAGGCTTCCAGCGTCCAGTCCCTCGGCAGCGCGATCTCGATCCCGGCGGTCCCGCCGAGGCTGCGCGACATGCCGTAGCTCTCGGTCGGACCGAGGTCGCCGATGAAATTGTAGGCGATCAGGTGGGAGGCCGAACCGGTCGGCGATACGAAGAAGGGGTTGTTGCGTCCGATGGTGAGAATGCTCACGGGCGCGAGGTTGGCGTATTCGAACGTCCGCCGGCTGAAGCGGGCGTCGGCGGACACTTCGATGTGCGAACCGAGGTCTTGGCGGACGCTCGCATAAGCGCTGTGGCGCTCCTGGAGCGGGAGGATGTCGACGTCGGCCCGCCGGTTGCCGAGGTTGGCGCCGCCTGCCTCGAAGTCCGACGGCGTGCGCGCCGTGCCGTCGGGACCGGGTCGGATCGCATAGGTGCTGCGATAGGCGCCGCGAGACGCGTCGAACACAACGATGCTGCCGGGCGGCCCGTAGAAGCTGCGGCGATCCGTGCCGCCCCAGGGCCTCAGATCGCCGGTGGCGGTGTAGTCGCGGTCCGCCGAGTTGAGCGCCGATTGATGCTGATACTCGTAGGACAGGAGCGCCGAGCCGGTCTCCCACCGCGTCCCGAACAGGTGGGACGCCAGCAGGTCCTCGCCCCCGCCTTGCGCCGCAGAGGCGCGCAGCCGGGTTTCCTGACCCTCATAGCTCCGCCGCAGGATGACGTTCACCACGCCGGCCACCGCGTCAGATCCATACAGGGCCGAGGCGCCGTCGAGCAGCACGTCCACGCGCTCGACCGCTCCACCCGGGATCGCCGAGACATCGGCGAACTCCCCCTTCATTCCGGTCCCCGCCAGGCGCCGCCCATTGACCAGAACGAGCGTCGCGTCCGCCCCGAGCCCTCGGAGGTTCACGCCCGTCGCCGTCGAGGTGTTGCTTCCTAGCGAGTCGGCGCCCAGCAGCAGGCTGTTGGGTGTCGCGTTGCCCGAATAGGACTGAGGCAGCCGAACGAGGGCGTCGGCGACCGTGGCGTCGCCGCGCCGGTCGAGGTCCGAGCGCGAGATCACGGTCACGGGGGACGGCGATTCCCCGGGGCCTCTCAAAAGCGTCCCAGTGACGACAACCTCGTCGATGACGGTGGCGTCGTCGGTCGCCGCCTGCTGCGCCGAAGCCCGGCGCAGAACTATCACGCCCGGCCGACTGCGCGACCAGACGACGCCGCTTCCGGCGAGCAGGCGATCCAGCGCCGTGTCCGGCGCATGCCGTCCGCTCAGTCCCGGTGTCCGAAGGCCGGCCACGAGGTCGGCGGTATAGAGCATCTGCACATTGGCCTGCCGGGCGTAGGCGATGAGCGCCGCGTCCAGCGAGCCGCTGGAAATATTGAACTCGCGGGCCTCTTGGGCCTGCACGTCGGTGGCGAAGGCCACGGCGGCGATGGGCACGAGCGCGACGCCGGCAAGCAGGCTTCGGGTGCAGATGGTCATGAGTTAGGTCCTCTCTGACGCAACGGCGCGTCGAACAGGAGACGCAGGGCCGTCATCTCATCTGAGTTGGAGCCTGAAATTTTTATCCGCCGACGGATCGCGCGGTGAGGCGGACGCCGCCGTCGGCCTGCGGCTGGGCGGTCAGACCGAAGAGATCCGAGACGGCCGCGACGAAGGCGTCCCTGTCACCCGTGGCGAAGGAGCCGTTGACCGCGACCTCCGATGCAGGCCCGGCCGCCAGGACAATCTTGTCCGGAAGGTAGCGATTGACCTCGGCGACGGCGTCGCGCAGCGGCGTGCCCCGGAAGACCAGGTGACCCTGCGACCAACTCGTCTCGACCGTCGCATCGACAGCAACCGGCGCAGGGTCACGACGCGATGTCTGGACCTGTTGCCCCGGGGTCAGGCGCCAGTTGCGGGTCTCGGCCTGGACATCGGTGACCGCGACCGATCCCTCGACGAGGGTCACACGCGCCCCGGTGGATTCGCGCCGGACGTCGAAGACGGTGCCCAGGGCCGTGACCTCCGTGCCCCCGGCCTCGACCCTGAAGGGGCGGGTCGCATCGTGGGCGACGGTGAACAACGCCTGACCCTGTTCGAGCACGATCCGCCGTTCGCCAGAGGCGAACCGCACCCTGATCCGCGTGTCCGTATCCAGCCGGACCTGGGTCCCGTCGTCGAGCGCGACGACCCGTTGGCCGCCGATCTCCGTTTCGTACAGGCCTCGCGTGGGCAACCAGAAGACCAGCGCTAGCGCCAGGGCGGCCACGGGGACGAGGACGACCGCGACCGGGAAGAGCCGTCTGGACCATTCGCGTTTCGTCCTTGGCCTTGAGGTCCGCAAGGTGGCCTGGGTCAGGTTCTGGATGTCGCCATCCGACGAGAGGGATCCCGTGCTCCGCCAAAGACGCTCGACCTTGTGATAGGCCTCCACGTTGCCAGCGGTCTCGCGCCACGTCTTGAACGCATGGAGCGTGTCGGCGGACACGGGGCGTTCCCCGAGTCGGACATGCCACTCGACCGCTTCACGGTCCGCAACGCCTGTCGCGCTCTGCGGGTCGCTCATGGCGTTCCCCATCGGCTACAGCCGCAACTGGGCTGCGCAGTACTCGAGCGCCTTGATCATCCGCCATTGGACCGTGGTCACGGGGATGTTCAGCCGCTCGCCTATCTCTTGATACTCCAGATGCGCGAAACGGCTCAAGACGAACACGTCCCTTAGTCGGGGCGGCATCGTCATAACGATCTGCTTGAGAAGGACCATGTCGATCTGAGAGGCGGGATCCACGAGCGGATCAGGGTCCAGCCGATCGTTGGCCCCGAGAGGCGCTGGCCCCCGCCGCCTGGCCTTATCAATGATCAGGTTGTCGACGATCTTCAAAAGCAGCGCCTTGGGATGCTCGATCAGACCCTTGCGACTGTATGGCGCGGCCCGGATCCAGGCCTCCTGGGCGAGGTCCTCGGTTTCGTCGCCGAAGCGCTGCCTCAGCCGCGCCGTGAGCCAACCGGAATAGGCGCGATAGAGATCGTGAAGGCCGTGATCGGCCTCCTTGTCTCCCACACCTCCAGTTCGATCCGACACGGGCTCGCCTCCAGATATCGTCTCAAGCGAGGTTCTCACGCCTCGGCGCCGCCCGAAGGCGACGCACTCAAAGCTTGAATCATGGCGGCGGGGTTTGCAAGCGGTGGCGCATTGGGTGCGCATGTCATCCACGACAAGCCAGCCGCGCGAGCCTCACCGCGCCTAAGCGCCCCATCGGGACACGCGCGTCTTGTCTGAATTCGCTGTCGCGGTCTTCAGGCGGTGAACGGTCTCATCGATGCGACCTTGCGTATCCGATCGACGACCTCCTTCGCCGCTCGCTTGGCCTCCCCTCGTTTCATGCCCTTTCGGCGCAGCTTCAGGGCGGTGTGGGCGAGGAAGAGCCGGTCCCAGGTCGCCTTGAAGCCCGTGTCCGCCACCTCGACGATGATCTTCGGCTTCTGTGGATCGTCCTTGAGACGATCCCCTGGCCGGCCAGGTTGCACATAGAGGCCGCGATTCTGGAGGATCTGCTCCACGATGACCCCATGGTTCTTGTTGAGATCGAATTCCACCATCACCACTGCTTCCACCGGGCGAAGAAGGGTCAGGATGAGGGTCACCGTCTCCTCACGGTGCGGAAGCCTACCCCACTGGACCCGGACGTCTCCCGGCGGCCCATGGTCGTGAGCTGCGATCGCCGCGTCGATATCGGGACGCTCCGTGGTGTCGAGGATGACCAGGGGAAACATCCGACCGTCGCCCACCCCCACGGTGGCGAGCGATCCGTCGGCGATGATCGGCGCGATCAGCTTCTCGTGGCTATGGTTCAGGGCGATCATCGCCTTGCGGAACGCTCCGATCATCGGAGACTCCAGGTCAGCATGTGGGTCTCGAGCGTCGTCTTCTCCTGATGCGTATCGGTCGCGACCAGCTCGTAGCCCTCGATGGTCGAGCCCTTCAAAAGGTCGGCGGCGACCGCGAACCGCACCCAACCTTCGACGGTGTGATGGGCGTCGATGCGCAACGGCATCAGGAGCATCGGCACGCTCTCGTCGGCATTGGGGATCGCCGGCGCCAACAAGGTCAACGGAATCTCGCGGCGGTGGCGGATGCACAGTTCCAGCCCGGCGACACTGTTGGCTGTGTCGGTTGGGTTGGCGATCTGGAGGTGGATGGCGAACGATCTCTTCCCGTCGATGTCAGAGACCTTGGAGTCGATGAGGCGGAGATCCAGCCGGGGCGCGCGACGGGCTTCCTGCCGCTCCGCCAGTCGCTGAGCGCGGTGCGCAGTGATCCAGCTCATGATCGCAACGACAAAGGCGGCGAGGGAGACGAGACCGGTCGCGATGGCGATCACGTCAGACGAGGTGAGACCTTTCATCCGATCGCCTCGCGCTTGCGGGCGATGCGCACTTCGGCAGCCGCATCCTGTGACGCCCTGAAAGGCCCATAGTCGGCCGAGATTTCCCCGAGGCGAGTGTTGTTCTCCTCATCGCCGACGATCTGGGTGAAGGCGACTCCCAGGGCGATCCCGATCATCAGGATGCGATCGAGCGTGTCGGCGATCCGCTCGGGATCCTCGGGACCGACCAGATAGCCGTTCCAGCTCTCACCGTCGTCAGCCATCCTCATGTGCCGCTGCAGGGACTTGCCGGAGGGGTGAACGGCATCGTCCGACATCACGCGATAAAGGAGGTACAGGTGTCCCAGAGGGCCGAGCTCCGCGAGCTTCGAGATGTTCAGGTTCGACACGGATCCGATGCTGTCCACAACATCCTGAAGCATCGCGGCGTCCGCGGACATACCGCTGCGGAGGATCGTTTTCGCCTGCCCCTTCTTGGCGGCGGCGGCATCCTCGATCATCACCGCGCGCGCCTTGTCCGGATTGTCGTGAAGCGCGGCCATCAGCAGGGTGTTCTCCAGCAGTCCGCGCGCCAGTGTCCGCGCCTCAACATCCATGCCGCGTTCGGCCATCAGCACCGCTCCCTGCAACTGGGCGCAGGACCGATGCAGGAGAAGCAGGGCCATCGGCTCGCGGTCGAACGGCATGCCCCGCACGGTTTCGCAGGCCGCGGTGGCGGCCTTCTGAAGGCAGGCATTGAGGGCTTCGACGAGTTCGAACCCGAGGGCGTTGCCGTTCCGCCTGGCCTGGATGCGGTCCGAGATCGCCGTCGACAGAAAGCCTGCTTCGTTGAAAGTCGTCATGCTGCGGATAACACGGTCGTCCCGTCTTGAAGGCAAGGGTCGTCTCTCCCTACCTAGGATTCACGCCCAGGGCGCACGGGGAGGGACTATTCGGCGGGATGACGCAGCAAGGGTTCAGCGCGAAGGACATGGTCGGGGCCCGCGCCTTGTTGGCGTGGTCGCAAGCTGACCTGGCCAAGGCGGCGAATATTCACCCCAGCGAGGTCGCTGACTTCGAGCTCGATCGGCGTGAGGTCAGGCCTGCCGCCATCGAGGCCATGACTGAGGCGATCGCAGACGCCGGCGTCCGGAACGACGATCAAGGCCTCAGCCTCATTGAAGATCCCGCTGCGCCGACCCCCTTCTCCGGCGGGAACCCGACCCGCTTGATCGAGGCTTCCGACCTCGTCGTCTGGGCCGACAGCCGCGACGGCCAGGCTGGCATGCCCGAGCTTCTGAGCCGTTTGATCCGCGCCGAGCGCGGGGTCGCCGCCAGAGTTCGATTCCCGTCCGGCGACAGCGTCGCTCAACATGGCTGGGACGGCGAGGTCCGCGTTGTCGGCGCGTCGGTCAGGATTCCGGATGGCCAGTCGGGGTGGGAAACCGGGACCGACCAGAACAAGAAGTCAAAAGCCGATGGAGACATAGAGGCCCGAACGACGGATCACGGCGACCTCGACCCGGCGGATACGACGTTCGTCTTCGTAACGCCCCGTCGTTGGGCAAAGCAGAAGGACGTCTGGGCCAAGGCGCAGCGCGCCAAGCGCATCTGGAAGAACGTCCTGGCCTATGACGCCGACGACCTGGTGGACTGGATCGAGTGCCATCCCGGCGTCGGCCAGTGGCTCGCAGTCCGCCTTGGCAAGCGCCCTAGAGATCTGAAGTCACTCGCGGACCTCTGGGCGGACTGGTCGGGCGCGACCCAGGTTCCGTTGAGCGGAGAGCTTACATGCATCGGACGCGACGAGGATGCTGCGGTCGTCCTGCGGTGGCTTTCGGCCCCCGCCTCAGAGCCGCTGTTCGTTCAGGCCGAGTCCGTCGAAGAGGCGGCGGCCTTTTTCCATGCGACGATCGAGATGTTGCCTGATCGGTACTATCGCGCCGTGGAAACCCGCGTCCTGGCGCCGGAAACATCGGCAGCGGCGGCGGAGCTTGCCGACGGCCTGACGCCGCTCATCCTCATCCTCAACGAGACGGAAGCCGGCGTCGCTCAGCGGCTCTCTCGAAAGGGCCATTATATCTACGTCGCCCTGGGCCCGAACTCGGAGGCGCCTGACTCAGCGCGTCGGTTGGCGAAGCCGACCCGGAACCAGCTGCAGCAAGTGTTGGAGCGGATGGGCCTCGAGTACGGCCAGGCGCAGAATCTCTCGCTCGACGCCGGCCGTAGCCTCGCCGTCCTTCGCCGTCTCATGCCTGCGGCACCGGGCAGCCGTCCATCCTGGTCGATCCCGCAGCCGCCTCGTCCGATGCTGGGTGCGCTTCTCGCCGGCGGATGGCTCGAGACGCTGGACGGCGACAAGGCCGTCATCGAACAGCTGGCCGGCGTCCCGTACGAAGAGGCCGTCAGAGCGCTCGGGCCATACGCGACCGCTCTGGACGGGCCTCTGCGCAAGCGCGAAGACGCGTGGCGACTGAAATCGCCTCGCGACGCCTGGACCCTCCTCGCGCATAGTCTGACGGCTCCGGACATCGACCGCTTCCTGTCCGTCTATTGCGAAGTCTGCGCCGAGATCGATCCGACATGGGACATGGCGCCGGACGAGCGCTGGCTGGCTCCCATTCGGAACATCCACCCGCGTTTCTCGTCATTCCTGAAACAGTCGATGACGGAAACGATGGCGCTTCTGTCGTTGTACGGCGACCGGGCGGGTCTGGTGGACGGCGTCGAGGCGAAAGTCGCCAGGTCCCTCACCACAATTCTGGACGGCGCCACGGAGGCGATCTGGTGGTCCCTCGGACCCGTCCTGCCGAAGCTGGCGGAGGTCGCGCCTTCGGCCTTCCTTGGCGGCATCGAACGTGCGCTCGGCCCGACGCCCAGCCCACTGATCGCCTTCTTCGAGCCCGAGACGTCGACCCACACCGTCACGCGGCTTCCCCAGCTGATGTGGGCCTTGGAAAGACTGGCCTGGGATCCGGCTCTTCTGCCTCGGGTCGCCGACGTCCTGGCGCGGCTCGATGCGCTGGATGGGGGCGGCAACAACGTCGCCCGTCCGAAGCAGGTTCTCACCACGATCTTCCTGTCGTGGTCTCCTCAAACCCACGCGACGCTGAAGCAGCGGCTGGCCGTCATCGACGGCCTGCGCAAACGACATGGAGACATCGCCTGGGATCTCATGATCTCACTCCTGCCGCGCTCGCACGCGATCACGATGCCGACGTCGTCTCCGCATTGGCGCAAGGCCGCGCCAACCGACCGCGAGGCGTCGCCTGAGACGGTCGTCCACGACTGCGTCGTAGAGGTCTCAGACCGGCTGATCGAGGATGTCGGCAATCGGCCAAAGCGTTGGAAGGCTCTGCTCAAGGCCATGGAGCTCCTTCTGCCCGACGCTCGGGCTGGGATCGGCCAGAAGTTGCTGGAGGCGGAGCCGACGATCATCGGCGAAGAGGATCGCGACTTCACGCGCACGGCCCTTCGGAAGGTCCTGGCTCGCCACCTGGAATTCCAGGACGCGGACTGGTCGATCCCGGCGGATGAATTGACGGTCTTCCAGACCACCCTCGAGCGGTTCAAACCCGAGGATGTCCTCTGGAGGCATGCCTGGCTGTTTTCCAACGGCACCGGCTGGATGGGTTCCGTGCGCGAGTGGCGTCAGTCGCTGGACGAAGCGACCGCCGCCCGTGCGGCGGCCTTCGAGGAGATCGTCGAGGTGCGCGGAATCGACGGCGCGCTGGCCCTCCTCGACCGATGCGATCAACCCCGGTGGGTGGGAGAGGCGGTAGCGCACTCGCCCGCCGCAGCGTCCTGGCGGTCAGACTTCATCGAACGCGGACTGGCCTCCGATGACGGGCCGCTCTGGCAGGCCGCAGCCGAAGCGATCGGCCTTCTACGCGAGAAGGAAGGCGGCGCCGATTTCGTCACCCGCCTGCTGCCGGCGCCGGCCCCCCAACTGGACGAACGCGTGGTCGGACGCCTGCTCCACTTCCTCCCGGCGCGCCCCGAGACCTGGTCGGCGGTCGCGGCCTACGGCCTCTCGTCAGAAGATCGCTACTGGCGTACTCTCGCGGGGTGGGCGGTGGCTGAGACCAAAGAGGAAACCGAGCACGCGATCCGGCGCTTCAACGTCGTCGATCGCGCTCGTGACTCTCTCCATCTGATCGGAAGCCGCCTTGAAGTCGACCTCGATCCAAAGCTGATCGTCGAGACGCTCCACTTGGCGCTGAAGACGATGAACCAGGCGAGCGAGGACACGAACGAGCCGGTGATGCGGCTCCACTACCTCACGCGGATCCTCGCCCACCTCGAAAACCATCCCGAGGTGTCGGACGAAACCTTGGTCCTGCTCGAGTGGTACTACTTCCACATGCTGCGGTACTCCGAGCGACCCAGCCCGGCTTTACACCGCGAACTGGCGAGGAACCCGGACTTCTTCCTCCAGGTGCTGACCATGGTCTTCCTGCGGGACGACGACGGCGGCGGCGCAGACGAGGACCTCCCGGGCGGACCCGCGACGCCGGAACAGCGGGCCGCCATGGCCCGGCACGGCTACGATGTGCTGGATGCTTGGAACCGCATCCCCGGCGCAGACGACAAGGGGCGGATCGACGGCGCCGAACTCGAGCGGTGGGTCACGGAAGTGCGCCGCCGCGCGTCGGAACTGGGACGCAGCCTGCCGGCTGACCTCCGGATCGGCCGCATCCTCGGGATGAGCGCAAAACCAGCCGGCGAGGTTTGGCCTCCCATCGCCATCCGCGAGATTCTCGAGAGCGCAGGATCAGAGACCCTGGAGGATGCTTTCGTCTCGGGTGCGTATTCATCGCGCGGAGTGATCACCCGTGACCTGAGGGAAGGCGGTCGCAAGGAGCGGACGCTGTCTGACCGCTACAGAGATCACTCGTCGGCGATGGCGTCAGACTACCCCGTCACCGCCCGGCTACTGAATGACATCGCCGATATCTACGACGGGCGGGCGAAGCGCGAAGATGACGAGGTCGAGGAGCGGAGCTGGCACTGAGATGCCAGCCGAGCGTGATCAGCTTGCTGCGCCTCGAAGCTGATTGAGGCGCTCGCGGCAGACTTCGGCGACGACGGCCCCGAGGCGGCGGGCCGAAATCGCCAGCATTTCGAGGTCTTCCCGGCTGACATCGTACTGGTCCGAATAGCGGGCCTCGACATAGGCGCGCTTCAGCGTCTCGAACCGCCGCCGTTCGGCCCGCTGCTCACGCGGCCACGCCTCGACAAGGCGCTTGTCGATGTCCTCGGCCAGCGACCTCAGGAACTTGATGTTGTGGGACCGCGGGAAATAGAACGTGTGGACGAGCAGGAAACAGATGTAAGCCGCCTCCACAGTCTGGTGGAGTTGGAACGCTGCGTTCTTACGCCTCGAAAGCGTCGACTCCTGCGCCAGCAGGTGCGCGACGGTGTCGAGCCAGACTTCAATGTCCGCCTGCTTCGTATCGAAGTACCGCTGCGCCATCTCCAAGGCGTCAGCCGGCGTCATCGGCTTGGGAGTCGCCAACGGATGGCCCGGCAGCTCGTAGAGCATGACCCCGTCGCGGGCGATGTCGGTCCAGAAGTATTCGCCGCGTCCGAGAGCCTGGTTCACCTCGGCGAGGTCGTGCACGATGATGTTGACGATCCGGCCAACCGACGGGTCGTGGAGGATCTTATTCTCGGCCTCCCACCAGTAGTCGGCGATGTCGGTCAGCTTGGGGTGGCTGACGATGACCAGCAGATCAAAGTCCGAGAGGTAGCCGTTGTCCGGTTCGTCCACCCAGTCGGTGCGGGCGTAGCTGCCGAACAGGATGATCTTGAGGACCTTGCCGCCCTTGCGCCAATCCGACGTGCCGCCCGCGCCTTTCCGGAGCGCCGCTTCGAACTCCGTCAGCAGGGTCGCGCGGACGTGCGCCAGCTCCTGCTGCTGACGTTCGGGGAGATGGTCGAGGGTCGTTTTCATCGCGATGACTCTAGCGAGAAATTCGCGTTCTGCCGGATATATTTTGGCCGACCGGCACAGATACCCACGAAGCTAGGCTGGAGGCCGCACAACCGTTAGTCTCACTCCGAGAGCGGCGGTCACGCCGGTGGGATCATCGCTGAAAACCACCCTAGAACCTGCCCCTCGCGCCACAGAGGCCGTCGCCAGGGAGCCGCGCATTCTTCGAGTCTTCGCCCACCTCGCCAACCTCACCCAAGGACTGGCCGCACTTCGAAAGCCGTCGCTCCAGCGGATCACGACACGGCTCCACCGCGAGCATCTCCGGCGGAACGTCGCGTCCGCCGGGCTGCGGCATGGATCGGGCCGTCGCATGCTCGCGTTCGTCCGTCGACACTGGCGGGTGTCGCTCCTTGTGGCGATCGCCCTCTACGGCGTTGTCGGCACGATCACCGCCCTTGTGCCGCCCACCGATTACGGACCGCAAATACCGGGCGATCTGGCCGACTATTTCCGCGATCTCCAGACCATCAACCTGGCCCTGCTGGGCGCGCAGGCGACCTTGCTGGGCCTGGTCTATCCCCTGGTGATCGCCTTGGTCGGAATGCTGTTTGAGACGCGGTCCTCGACCGGCCACCGGCTTCAGATCTATTTCTCCGAGACCGAGGCGGCTTCCGTAGGCGGCCTGGCGCTGACCTACATCGCCTTCGTGGCCCTGCAGTCGCTCCTCTACGCCCAGCTCGAGCTCAAGGTCGTCGGCGCGATCACCGTGCTCAACGTGATCTGGTTCGCCATCAATCTCCTGGGCCTGGCCTTCTTTGTTCTGAGAAGCCTGGATTTCATCCAGCCGACCCGCCGCGTTCGACTGACGCGGAGCTACATCGCCAACATCGCCTGGCGCGATCAGTTGCGCGGCCTGATGCTCGCGAACCGCTGGGTGAACGCCGCGAGGTACAAATATCTGCCCGAGGACGCGGCCGAGTCCGAGTTCACCATCACGCCTTTCATCAGCGACGCCGACCTCGTCGCCCGCGAATTCTCCAGCCCACGCCGGCTGCGTGACATCCGCTTCGGCGTACTGTCCGTGGCCCTCAAAGCCAGAACGAAGCGCGCTTCGGCCGAGGACAAGGAAATCCGCACGACGTTAGCGGGATGGCCCGGTCAGGACTACGCCAGCCGCGCGGTCCTGGTTCGAGGCGTGGGTGAAGCGAGCTGGTCCGAACGCCGGCTATTCCTCGCCGCCTTCCGGTTCGGTCCCGTCTCACACGCGGACCCAATCCCGACGACCGAGGGCCTTCTGGCGGAGGGCGCCGCCGATCTCGTCTCGCTGTTCGATGCTGGTCGGCTCGATGATTTCAAGGCGCGCCTGAGGGAACTGCTCGAACAGCACGCGCTCTACTATCAGCTGGCGCAAACGCCCCAGAACCCCGGCGACCCACCCTTCAACTACGGCGCCATGGACGCCGGTTTCCAATCGCTCGCGATGGAATGGGTGCGCGCCTACATCCCCTTGCTGGACCGTCTTGCGGAACGGCTGAGCAGCGACCCCAAGTTTCTGGAGAGCGCGGCCTCGCTTGCCGCCCGGCTTCAGCACCGTGTTGGGAGCGCTCCGCACGAAGCGACCCGCGCATTGTTCTTCCCGACCATGTATCTGGTGCGCGGCCTGCTCCTCACCGCGACGCGCAGTCGAACCCTGTCGCCAGGGACGACGCCCGAGCCGACCTTCGCGTTCTCGGGTCCGAAGGCGGACGCCTATACCCGCGCCTGGCAAGATGTTGTCGGGGGCTGGGAGACCTTCGCCGAAGCTCTCGCTCCGCTCGGGACCAGCAAGCCGGCGCCAGGATGGCCCCAGATCCGGGCCCTGGCGCCGGGTTTGGCGCGACATCTGCGCGACACGGCGATGATGGTCGCCGTGGCGGCTCAATCCGGCGAGACCATCGCCATCCGCTGGACCATCGATCTCATGCTCAAATGGGACGAGCGCAATCGGCGGATCTGGCCGACGTCAAGCCAGGGTTGGGCCGTCGGGCGCGCACTGCCTACTCTGGAGCTGACGTCCCGGGAATGGGAGGCCGTGCCCGCCTCTCTCTACCGTCACGACGATCGCCCCGCAGAACCGATCGATGTCTTCGACGCGGCGATCGAGAACGCCTGGCGAGACACCCTTCTGGTGCTCGTCTGCAGCCTGATCGGACGCTCCGTTTCTCCCGCTCCCGGCGTGGTGAATGACGGCGCGGCCATGGCCGCCTGCGCCCTGTTCCAGAATCGGGAGTTCGACGCCGGCGCCTCCTATCACCCGCGTTCCGCCCCGCTGGTCACGGAGGAAATCCTGCGCTCGATCCTCCGCCTCGTCGGCGAGTCCGGTCGTGACGACGCAGCCTACGGGCGGTCCATCGAGGAGCTCGCCGAGCAAATCAGCCGCCTGGAGGGGCCGAACTACATCTCCGGTCGGGTCTATGGGTGGTCGGGAGAGGCGTCTCTCTGGGGTCAGAACACGACCCATGGCCTGCTGATCGCCGCCAGCCTGAATACACTGCCCGCCGGAAGAACGGGCAAGATCGGCGTGTCGGGCACGATCAGAACCCTTCTTCTGCCAGCCTCCGATGAAGCGCGACGAGCGATCATCCGGCATCTGGAGGGAATCCGCGATGCATTGCCCGGGATCGATCGTGTCCACGGAGCGGGGATAGCGTCCGCACTGACCGCATCCGTGATCGATGTGCCCGAGCTCGAGACACGTCTGGACCGGGTGCGGGAGTGGTTGGAGGAATGCCTTTCGCTCATCCACGTCGCGCGTGAGCAGGTCCTGTTGTCCGCTCCAGTCGACACCGCCGCGCTGAGGGCGATTTCCGACGCCGCCCAAACCAAGGGCTTCTCCAAGGCAGAAGGGGCCTTCCCGGTATCGGCCTTCGCCGTGATCGATCAATCCTCCGACGCTCTGAAGCCTAGGGTCTATCGCCAGACGCACGTCCGCCGAGGAAGCTACGTCTTGCCCCCGATGGACGACCGGATGGGCAGCGAGGGAGAGTGGTGGGCGCACGAACTCGTGGGTCGCGTGGGCGAGATCGTGCTTCTCGATGTGCTCGAGGCCTCCACCCCGTCGCGACGATCCCCGCGCAGCGCAGCGACCTATTGGAAGGCTCTGTCCGAAGCGCTCGAGGCCGTGCGCGCGACCGGGCAATCACCCGTGGTGATCCGGCCTCATCGGCAGGACCCTAAATGTCTCTGGGACTGGACCCACGGCAGCGGCGATCGCCCATCGGACTTCGCCTTCGTGCGCCAGCCGAATGAAGACGACAGCTACGACTTCCATCTCAACGGTACGCCCGTCTACTCGTCGAGAGCCGCGAACGGAGCCACATGGGTGTTCGGCGTGGAGCGGCTGGATCGGCTGACGTT
Source organism: Brevundimonas sp. LPMIX5 (assembly GCF_003576505.1). Lineage (NCBI taxonomy): Bacteria > Pseudomonadati > Pseudomonadota > Alphaproteobacteria > Caulobacterales > Caulobacteraceae > Brevundimonas > Brevundimonas sp. LPMIX5. Next base: position 78,732 of record NZ_QWTZ01000005.1, on the reverse strand, counting down.
CCAATCCTTCGGCGAAGAGGGTCTGACGAAACTGACGCTGGAGCCGGATGCGGCGAATCCGTGGTCGGCCTCCCTGCGTCTTGAGTGGGCACGCAGGGTCCGCCTGTCCGACGGCCCGGCGTTCCGCATCTCGCACCCCAAGCCATCGTCGTGACAGCCCGGCGATCGCGTTCCCGCCATGGACGGCGCTCGGCCGTGTTCCTACAGTTGCCCCACCTGAATGTTCGGAAGGTCACGCAGTGACAGAGGCGCTCCTCAATCAACTGGTCGAAACGGTAGAGGCGCACTACGCCGCCCCCGAGGCGCCGCCGCTGCTCGCATCGCGCTTTGGGCATAGCAACAAGGCCCTCCTGAACGACCTGAAGGGCGCCTATGGCGGACTGCTGGCTGCCGTCCGGGCCGCCGGCGAGGACCGCCTCAGGATCGCCGACACCCGCCCCGGGCGGGAGGTCATCGCGCCGGCGGACCGGGCCGCCGATATCGGCAATGAGGTGCAGCAACTGTCTGCGACGGCGCGGGCGGCCGGCTCCAGTTTCGACAGTCTTCCGAAGTCCGTTCAGATCGCCTTCTGTGTTCGGACCGAGGCCGGGGAAGTCGTCACCCTTCGTGTGACCTCGCCCTACGACTACAAACGCATCAAGGCCGGTGAAATGGTTCGGCCCGGCTTCCGCATCATCGCGGAAGAATATCGCAAGCCCGGTCTCGCCCTCGCTTCAGCCACCGTCCAGGACAAGCAGGCTTTGTGGCGACAGTTCCTCGCCTGGGCCCAGCAGGAGCAGCTCGACCCTGCGACCTTCCAGGCCGCCAAGAAAGACAGCAACGCCCTGGCCCGGTTCCTCGCCGCCCAGCCTTCGGACATTATCGGCCGCATCGTCATTCCGGCCGATATCGCAGAGATGCTTCTTCGGCGGAGCTAGGCGTGGCGGGGAAGGTCAAGACCAAGGCGAAGCCTGTTTCGCGAGCGAAGACACGCGGCGTCGCCGGCCGAGCGCCGCTGCTTGTGCTCGCGGGCTTGCCGCAAGCCAGCGCCGCCGCCGCCGCGAACACGATCAACAACGACGGAAGGACGCCTTGGCGGGCGACTACGGTCGCCTTCCCGGATCGCGACCCCGTTTACGACGTCGCAGCCGTCGAGGAGCTCGCTGCTCAGGTTCTCGCCTATGCCAGGGAGAACTATCAGGGCGAAGAGAACCCGGTGAACCCGACCCGCATCGTTCTCGCCTATGTCGACGATGAGTGGACCCAACCGTTATGGGAGGTCTTCGGCAGCGCCGTCTTCCCGATACGCATGGCGGACCCTGGCTGGGAGTGGCCGGACGGTCGCCCATGGCGTTTTGACGCTGATGCCGTGCATGCAGCCGTGAACCGCGCACGCGTCACCGCCGAAAGTGAGGAGGTGAACGGCACCCGGCGAAGGCTCGAAGCCCATCGTCGCGACGATCCGTTGCTTCTGCCGGCCCGAAACTTCGAGCTGGCCCGAAATGCGGTGTTTCATGACCGCTTCCTCGCCCTGCTGGAGAGCGGGATCGCACCTGCGGACATCGCCGCGATCGACGAGGACGTCGAGCGCCGCAAGTTCCCGTTCAAGCATCTGCCGAAATTCTACGCCAAGACAGGCGGGCAGAATAAGAGCTTCGCAATCGACCGACGCGACCTCGTCTTTGCGAAGGCTCATGTGGGCCAGGACGGAGGGGTCCACGATATCCCTGCGGACGCCGAAGAGGACCTGACCGCGGCCAGGCTGCGTCGGGAACTTGAAAGCCGCTTCCGGTTCGGGACCCCGCTTCAGCCCCCCGGCTTTCAGCACGATGTTCAGAGGGAGTTCGGCACCCCTCTGGTCCGGGAGCGCATGTTCTGCATCGATCGCGGCCCGGTGCATGTGTTTGGGGATCACGCCAACGTCTTCGGCAGCGACATGATCACCGCACACCGGATCGAAGACGCCCAGAATGAGTAAAGGGCGGGTGCTGGTGCACCCGCCCGATACATAGTCGCGTTATCTTCGTTTACCGCCGATTCAGTTGAGGTCTCAACTGCGTCGGCCCCAAAGCTCCAAGGCCCTATGTCCCCAGTGCCCGGTTTCAACGGATCCAAGATCCTCGGCGACGGCGAGAGAGGTGTTATCCCCTCGTCAGTCCCGTGCACTTCCACCAAAAATGGCTCAGGTGCGAATTAGGATAACGCAAAAACCTGCGTACTATTTAGGCGCAAACCGCCTTCACGACAAGCCGCACGCTTTAAAGCGCGCTGTGGAGGTGCGCCGGGCGTTGAGAACATGTGAGATTCGCATGCGCTCACGCCTTTAGCCGAAGCCTGTACATACGCGTGAGCCGCACCGGGCGGCGCCATTCTAACGTAGAGACAGGCCGACAGGTAGGTCGCGGCGATCGTGAACCGTCGTCAGGCCAAGAGCACAGCGGCAGCCTCGGCCGGCGTATGGACCATGTAGTCCGGCACGGCGGCGCTGAGAGCCGAGGCCGCTCCGTATCCCCAGGACACGGCCATGGCGGCCACATGAACGTGGTGCGCCGCTTCGATGTCCCGCACCTCGTCGCCGACGGCGCAGACGCGGGCCGGTTCGACATCCAGTTTACGGATCAGGGAAGAGAAGCGCGCCCCCTTGCCGAACAGCGACGCGCCGCAGCTAAAGGCGGAGATCAACGCCGCCGATGGCCCGAGCACCGCGCGGACGTTCTCTTCGCTGTTGGAGCTGACCACGGCAGACCGGACGCCGCCGTCATGCAGCCGCCGCAGAAGATCGGGGACGCCTTCGAACAGCGCGATCTGGTGCGCCTCATCGGCCATTCGCTTGCGCAAATCGGCGGCGATCCCCGGCAGGCGGAGCGGCGACACGCCCAACGCCTTGACGACGTCTCGGGTCGGCAGGCCCCGAAGACGTTCGATCTCCGCCACATCGGGAGACCGGAAACGATGAGCCTCGGCGAGGCTCGGCAGCTGGGCGATGAACCATGCCGCGCTGTCGGCGAGCACGCCGTCGAAGTCGAACAGGACGAGTTTGTATTGGGCCATTCGGATCGCCATAGCGGGAATACGGTCGGCGGGCACGGGGTCCCGCCCCGCTACGTCCCGCTGGCGATAAGAAACAGGGTGAATGGGGCCGTTAACGGCGACGCTTAAACGAGCCTTCAGCGCCTCGCACTAGGTGTCGGGAATGAGCTTCCCCGTCGCCAGACCCGATCGCCGCATTCTCGCGCGCCGCCGGTGCGCCGAACAGTGCGTCATCGAGTACGGCCAGGGAGAGACAGCGCCCGGGGTGCTGCGCCAGCTCGATCTGCACGGCGCTCGCGTCAGATTGCTCCAACGGGGCGCCTCGCTCTCGGGCGATGTCCGCATCCTCACGCAGGCCGGCGACGAGGTTTTCGGCGCGACGGCCTGGCGCATCGGCGACGTGCTCGGCGTGCGGCGGCACTCCCGATCCGAAGCCAGGATCAGGGCGCTCGGGGCAAGCTGAACCCCGCACTAGACCCAAGGCGCTAGAAGTCGAAGCCAAGCTGACCCTCTGCAATGACAGGGCCGCTCCGACGCCGGGGGCGCGACTTCGGCTTGCTTCCTCGCGGTGACGGCGACGGGTTCGGCTTTGCCGTCGGCGTCGCGATGACGCGGTCTTCGCGAGGACGGGGCGGCGTCGGCCTGATCGGTCGTGTCGCCGGCTGGGGTTCCGGTGCCGTGGAACCGCGGCTCTCGTTCCAGCGGGCGATATCGCGCTCGCGCCAGGCCACCCGTCCGGGCGAGATCGACACCGGCTCCGGAAAGTCTCCGGCCTGACGCATGCGCCAGGCGGTCGTGCGGCCGAGGCCCGTCAGGTCCCGGACCTGCCGCCAGCCCAGGAACCGCTCGAGCCCGTCGTCATGGGCCATGACGCTGCTCCAGAAGCGCCGTCGCGCGATCCCCCATGACCGAGGCGAGCGCCGCCGCATCGTTGGCCGCGTCCAGGGGATCCCGGCTCCACCAGACCAGCAGCACGGCCTTGAGCGGATAGCTGACCGTCGGATCGTTCATCAGGGTCTCGAGACTGGGGCGGGTGGTCGTCATGGGGTCGCCTCCCGACGCCGGGCCTCCCGCCGCAGCCGCTGGCGCTCGCTGGATGAGGCGGCGGGCGCCGTGATCTGGGCCTCGGCCCAGGTCTCCAGCAAGTCCAGCGGGTAGTAGGGCTTGTTTCGGATGTGCCGGCACGGCGGGCCGCCCGACCCGGTCGAATAGGCGCGCGCCAGGGTCGTCGGCTTCATCCGGATGCCTTTGCCCTCCAGGAATACGGACGCCTCCGCGCGGGTCAGGAGCGTCTCCCGGGGCGACGACGCGGCCGCCTCCGCGCCGTCATGAGGGGCCGTCGCGAAGGTCACAGCCCGGCCTCCGCCGGGACGCATTCCCGCGACGATCGCACCCCGCGCCCCGCCGTGAGCGCCAGGTAGCAGTTGATCACCGAGACGACGTAATTCTGGGTCTCGGTGATGTTCGGGATCCGGCCCAGCCGGGCGACCCGATCCGGTCCCGAATTATAGGCCGCGAGGGCAAGGCGGAGGTCGCCGAAGCGGAGGATCTGCCGGGCCAGATAGTCGGCCCCTCCCCGCAGATTCTCATAGGGATCGAAACGGTCGCGCACGTCGAGATCCGCGGCGGTGCCCGGCATCAGCTGGGTCAGGCCGCAGGCGCCGGCGTGAGAGCAGGCCTGGGCGCGATAGGCGCTTTCCACCACGACCAGGGCATGGAGCAGCTTGCGATCCAGACCATGCCGGTCGGCCGCTTCGGCGATGGCGTCGGCGAAGGGCTGGTCAAGGTCCGCCAGACGAACGGCCTCGAGGCCAGCGGCCTCCGGTGCGGGTGCTTCCGGAACGACGCCCACGAACAGGTCGCCGCCGGCCGGACGCCAGTCGACGCGGGTCTGGGCCGCGACCGGCGTCGCCGCCATGGCGATGACGGCGGCAAGAGGAAGAAGGTGGCTCACCATGTCAGGGTCTCCCGATAGACGCCCTCGATCTGGGCGGTCCTCACCGGCCCGAAGTACCGGCTGTCCAGGCTGGACGGCGTATCGCCGAGCAGAAGTCGTTCGTCGGCGGCGAGCCTGCGACAGCCTCGCCAGGCCGGAAGCGCGACGCCCGCGCTATCCCGGGCGTGGATGCGGACGGTGCGCATCGGCGCGATCAGCCACCGGCCGTCCGAACACACCATCTCGCCGCCCGTCGCCGCCACCCGTTTGATCAGCCGCACCTCGCCGGGCATCCCCTGGCGCGAGAGATAGGGCCGCACGATCTCGGGCTGACGAATGGCGACCACCGCGCCGCGCTCGATGTCCCGGGCGTCGGCGCGGACATAGACGCCCCGAGGCAGGCTCGGGCTCTCATTGATCAGGGCGACGGCGGGCCGCTGCGCCGCGACCCCGCCGACGGCGAAGAGGCCGACGGCGGGCGCGACGGCCGCCACGAGAAGACAACGAAGACGGGTCATCGGCGGTACGGCTCCAGAATGAGGTCGCGGGTGATCATCACCCGAACCGGAGCCCCCGCCCGGACCCTTATGGACGGCTGGACGCCGAGCTCGCGATCGACGAGCCGTCCGCCGACCTGGGAGGCCTCGATCGAGGCTGCGCTCCCCGCACTGGCGGCGAACGAGCGGTCCTCGGATCCGCCGCGCGCCAGTTCGCCCAGGGTCGTGATGGCGCCCGCGAACAGGGTCGCCACGCCGAGCGGCAGAAGCCTTCGATCCACCTCTCCCCGCACGCCGACCGCGCCCTGCGCGTCCACGCCCGGTTCTTCGGACAGGATCAGGCTCTTGCCGTTGGGAAGGATCAGCCGATCCCAGACCAGGAAGGCCCGACGGTCGCCGTGGGCGCTCTCGCCTTCGTGGCGTCCGATCAGGCGCGTCCCCTGCGGGACGACGAGATGGCGACCGGTGATGGAGTCGAACACATTCTGGCTGACCGTGGCCACGACCGGGCCGGGACGCGAGGTGTCCACGGCCGTCAGCAGCACGCCCGGGATGATGGCGCCGGCCTTCAGCTCATAGGGGGAAACCGGCGCCAGGAGGCCGTGGGGACTGTAGATCGCGCCATAGTCCCGCATCGCCGGGGACGGCGGCGCATCCGATCGCCCGCCTCCGGCCGGAGCGGCGGCCCCGCTCGACGGGCCTCCGAAGAACAGCCCGGACGCCGCCGCCTGCTCCACCGGTCGCGGCCCTCTGGGCGTCGCGGCGTATGAGGGCGCCGGCACGCGAGCGGGCGGCGGCGAGGCGACGGGAGGTTCATCTTCCGGCGTGGCGCCCCGGCGCTCCGGCAAGGCGTCCGCCCGGGCGAGCCGGTCATAGCTCGCGGGCTGGTCGGTCACCCGCTCCGAGGGTCGAACGCTGCCCCGGGCCTCGCCCGCGCCACCGGCCTCGGCGGCGTCCCGGGCCTGACGCGTCATCTGCGGCTGGACGACGAAGGCCCAGGCGAGCGAGCCGGACACAAGCAGGGCGGCGACCATCACCGCGCCCTGGACGACGAGCTTGCGGATGCGGACGGCGCCCGGCCGCGGCGCCCGGCCCATCAGGGGCGGCGGAGGCGCCTTGGGCGTCGCTGTCGGGGTGGACGGAGGCGGGGCGACGTCGTCGCGAGGGGTGTCTGGAGAGAGATTGGGATCGGTCATCGGGCGGCTCCCGGAATGCGACGGATGCGGACGATTTGCGGACGACGGTCTCCGAGCCGGAGCTCGGCTTCGTCGAACAGCCTGTCGACGATCAGGACGCCGTCTGCCTGCCGGTAGTTGACCAGCTGGAGTTCCTCGCCGGCCCGGACGAAGAGGGCCGGCGCCTCATCGATCGAGGCTCCCGGCGACAGGGTGATGAAGGTCCGTGCGCCGTCATTGAAGACGGCGGTCGGAGCCCAGCGCGGGGAGCGGCCTCGCGCCTCGATCCTGTAGCGGGCGTCGAGGGGCCCCTGAGGCGTCGCCGCCTGCACATCGACCGGCGGCAGGCCCGACAGCGGGTCGGCGACCGGGCGGCTCGAGGCGGCGAAGCCATAATCCCAGGCGATGGCGGCGTTGAAGGCGTCGGCGGCGCCGCTGCGCAAGGTCAGGAGATAGACCCGCTGGCTGGTGGTCAGGACGAGGTTGGTCTCCAGACCCGCCTGCAGGGGTTTGATCAGGACATGGGTCCGGGCGGAGGCGCCGGCGCCCGACTGGCTCTCGCCGATCTGCCAGCGCACCGTATCCCCGGCCGCCTTGGCCGTGACCGTCTCGCCCGGCGCCAGGGTGAGGGTCGTGACCCGCAGGGGGGCGGTCCAGACCTCGTAGACCCGACCGTCGGACCAGCCGAACACCTGGACTCCGCCCACGAAGCCGTCGGCGCTGGAGGCGGCGCGAGCGGATCGATTGGCTTGTGCGATCGCGGCGCGTCCGGACGGCGTCTCCGGCGGCGGCGTCTCGGCACGACGTCGACGCGGCGGCTCCGCCTGGGCGACCGCCTCGAGGTAGGGTCGTGCGGTGGAGTCCGGCTCTACGGGAGGCGGAGCCGGGTCCGCCTCAGACGAAAGGACGGGCTCGGGCGCGACTTCGGGGGTCGGGACCTCGGGCGTGATCGCCTCGGCCAAAATGACGGGGTCGGCGTCCGGCCCTCGCAGCAGGGCGCAGCCGGAGAGCGCGATAGCGGCGAACGCCGAAAGGGCGGTCACGCTCAGGAAGCGTCGGGGGTCCATGAGACATCCTCGATCTTGAGGCCAAGGGGATTGCGCATCAGCTCGGCCTCGTTGCGCGGCGGCTGATGGGCGACGGTGATCAGGGCGCGCCAACGCTCGGCCCCGGCCTGCTGGCCGTTCACGAACCGGGTCTCACGCCATTGCAGGTCGAAGGTGCGGTCGCTGCGGCGGACCACGTTCAGCACCTCGACATTGACCGCCTCGCGGCCGGCCTCCGCGAACGGATCATTGGCCTGGGCCCAGTCGTTCAGAAAGGCCGAGGCCTTCGGCGTGAGGAGGTCGTAGGCGCGCAGCCAGTTCTGCCGGATCACGATCGGATCGATCGATTTCGACCGAACGTCCCGGATCCATTGCGCGAGGGCATAACCGGTCTGGGCCTCGGTCGGTTCGTACCGGCCGTCCAGGGCCGTGATCCTCTGGGTCTGCCCCCAGTCGGACACCTCCACGACGAAGGGCCGCACCACCGCCCGATCGGCCTGGACCCACCAGCCGGCGCCGAGAAAGGCCGCCAGCGCGAGGTTGGCCAGGGCGATACGGCGCCAGTTGCGGGCATGGGCGATGGAGAGCCCCATCCGGTCGTCCCAGACCTGGCCTGCCCTCTGGTAGGGAGTGGCCTCGGGCGACGCAGTCAGGGCGCGCTTGGGCTTGAAGAAGGGATGCATGCTCAATCCTCGGATCTGACGGTGGGCTTGAGGGCGCCGCTGTTCTCGCCGGCCGGCATCAGGGCGCGACCGGAGTTGGCGATAAAGAAGGCCTGGAGGGCGGCGGATCGGCCGGCGGCGCGTCCCCCCTTCGCGCCCCCGCCCAACGACCGGTCCTCGGACAGGGACGGCCGGGAACGGGTCTCAGCCTGGGGCCCGGCCTGGCCCGGAGGCGGCCCGGACGAATCCGGCTGAGGGGGCGGCGCCTCCGACGGCGCCGGGGTGGGAGAACTCGGGGCCGCCGCAGCGCCCGAGGTCGGCGCGGCGCCGCCGGTGGAGGGCGCCGGATCTCGCGTGCGCCCGGCGGGCCCCAATCCGGGTCCAGGGCCCGGTGATGGCCGCGGTCCGCCGCCCGAGGGCGCGCCTCCCGAGGAAGGGCCGGGTCCCGATGGTCGCGCCGCGGACGCGGCCCCGGCGGCGGATCGCGACGACCCGCCGATCGCCGCGGCCCGTCCGGCCATGGCGCCGACGCCCGCGACCCCGCCGGCGACGAGGGCTCCCGCCCCGGCGACGGCGAGCCCGCTGGTCAGGGCCGCGCCCGCCCCGAGGGCGGGGCCGCCGGTCACCAGGGCCGAGGCCAGGTTGGGGATGAAGATCGCCAACATCGCCAGCAGCAGGGCAGCGACCAGGATCGTGAGGGCTTCATAGATGTCGGGATTGGCGGAGGGCTGAAGCTGGTCGAAGATCGTCCGCGCGCCGGAGACGACGATGGCCAGGGCCAGCACCTTGAGCCCCGAGGAGACGACATAGCCGAGCGGTCGTTCGGCCAGGAAGGCGGTCTTGTTCCAGATGCCGAACGGCAGGAGGACGAAGCCGCCCAGGGTGACGATCTTGAACTCGAGCAGGGAGACGATGATCTGCAGGGCCAGGATGGCGAAGGCCAGCATGATGCCGATCATCGCCAGACCGAGAATCAGGGCGTCGGCCATATTGCCCATGACGTCGAGCGGGTTCTCGACCGGGGCCGGCGTCTCTCCCAGGGCCTTCACGATCTCCCAGCCCTGCTGAAGGATGGCTCCAGGGTTGAGGAACTCCTCGCGCGACAGCGAGCCTCCCCCGGCCGTCAGACCCAGCTCCAGAAACCCGGCGTAGAGGGTCTCGGACAGGGCCTGCCAGTCGTTGATGATCCAGGCGAAGGCGCCGATCAGCAGGACCTTTCCGAAGCCGGACGCCAGGACCTCCCTGTTGGGCGAGAGCGCCCACTGGATCCCTGTCAGGGCCACGACGAGCGCGATCAGCAGACCGAAGACACCGTTGACCGACCCGGACAGGGCGTCGAAGCCGGCGGTGACGGTGTTGGAAAACACCACCATCAGCTCGTTCGGGGTCTCCATTCCGGGGCCGGCCATGACAGCGCTCCTCAGTCCCGGGCGTGGGGCAAGGGGTTGAAGGACGGAGCGGCCGGCGTGGCGGTCCCCCGTTCCCAGAAGCGGCGGCGCGCCTCGATCGCGGCTTCGCGGTCGGCGGCCTGACGCGCCGCGCCCTCGGCCATCAGCCGGGACTGGGCCAGAAGCACGGTCCGCATGCTGGCCAGATCCTCGGCCAGAACGGACAGCATCTGGGTCGAGGACTGGATCGCGGCCGTCTCGCCCTCCGCCGCCTCGCTCGCGGCCATGGCCCCGCGCAGGCGGCCGTCGCGGCTCTGGGCCAGTCGCTCCAGCTCGGCCGCCGTGCGCGCCAGGTCCTCGGCGGTCCGGCGCGCGGTCGTGGACCGATCGGCGCCGAGGGCCGTGAGGTCCGAGAGGGAGAGATCGTCCGGATACAGATCCGCGAACTGCCGCTGAACGCCATCGAGGGTCGAGGCCGTCCCCCGGACCGTGCGCGCCAGCTCGCCGATGTCGCGCAGGGTCTCAGACGATCCCGCGAGATGGCTGTAGGGCGAAGCGGCGAGGCTGCGGGCCTGATTGGCCAGAGTGCGAGCCTCATTGGCGAGGCTCTCGATCTGCCTGGCGGCCGAGAGCATCGCCTCGACATCGGCCTTGGCGTCATACACCGCCCATTGCGCGCTCGCCGGCTGGGGCGCCGCCGCAAGGGTCAGCGAAAGCGCTGCAAGCCCGCAGAGCCAGCGTCGGCTATTCGGCCGCGAGACGATGGGCGACGGCCGGATCGAAGCTGTCGAAGACGTTGTCGACATGATGGACTCCCTTGGCTTTGAGGAATTCGCGGGCGAAGCGGTCAGGCCGCGGATCGGCCGGATCGAGAGCCGCCAGCACGCTCTCGATGAGAGTCTGGTCCTCGGGAGACGAGGCGCCGCAGAGGGCGAGCCCGGCTCCGCTGAGCTTGAGGTCGAAAAGCCGCCGCCCTTCGGGCTGACGCAGGTAGTAGGTGCGCTTGGGGGTGGCCCAGGCGATCAGCTCCAGCTGGCGGCGGTTGAGACCGAACATCCGGTAGAGGTCCGCCGAGGCCGGCTCGAGCGCGCGGGGGTTGGGCAGGAAGATCTGGGTCGGGCAGCTTTCGATCAGGGCCGAGGCGATCGACGAGCGCACGACGTCGTCGAGCGACTGGGTGGCGAAGACCACCGCCACGCCCTTCTTGCGGAGCGTCTTCAGCCACTCGCGGATACGGGCGGCGAACGCCGTCTCGCCGAGGAACAGCCAGGCCTCGTCGAGGATCAACAGGGTCGGCCGGCCGTCGAAGCCGCGCTCGATCTCGTGGAACAGCGCCGCGAGTACAGGCGCGACCGCCGACGGGGTCGCCATCAGGCTCTCGAGCTCGAAGCATTCGAAGGCGGCGAGCGTCTCGTCTTCCGGAGCGACGCCGTCGATCAGGGCGCCATGAGGCCCCTTGAGCGTCAGGGGCTCGAGAGCCGCGGCCACGGCCTTGTCCTGGACCAGGGCCGTGAAGACGGTCAGCGTCCGCTGCGCCACGGGGGCCTGGGCCAGGGCGCCGAGCGCGGCCCAGATCTCCTCGCGAATGCGCGGCGTCGGCTCGAGGCCCGCGAGCCGGACGGCATCCGCCAGCCACTCCGAGGCCCAGGCCCGTTCGCCGTCATCCTCGATGCGCGCCAGGGGCTGGAGGGTGAACGCGCCGCCGGGCTGGAGCGGATGCCAGCGCCCGCCGACCGCCAGGGCCGCGGCCCGCGCGCTGCGGCCCTTGTCGAAAACCACGACCCGCCCCTCGGGATAGCGGAACCATTGAAGGGCGAGGAAGGCGAGCAGCGCGCTCTTGCCCGAGCCGGTCGGCCCAACGACCATCGCATGGCCGACGTCGCCCACATGCAGGGCCAGCCGGAACGGCGTCGATCCACTGGTCCTCGCGACCGCGAGCGGCGGCCCCTGCAGGCGCGGGTCCGATGTCGGTCCGGCCCAGACCGCCGAGACCGGCAGGAGGTCGGCGAGGTTCAGGGTGGAGACCAGAGGCCGACGCACATCCGCATAGGGCTCGCCCGGCAGGGAGCCCAGCCAGGCCTCCACGGCGTTCAGGTCCTCGGTGCGGGCGACGAAACCCTGGGCGTTGAGCGTCGCCTCGATCGCCCGGGCCTGTTCCGCCGCCCGTTCGGGATCGCGCGCCATCACCGTGATCGTCGTGGTCAGATAGCCGTAGGCGCAGGCGTCCGAGCCGAGGGCTTCGAGCGCGCCGTCGCACTCGTCGGTCTTGGCCGCCGCATCCGTATCGAGGAGCGGGACCTCCTCCTTGGTGATGGCCTCGCGCAGGAGAACCCCGACCCCCTTGCGCTTGGCGAACCAGCGCTTGCGCAACTTGACGAGCTCCACCTCGGCGTCCGCCTTGTCCAGACCGATCCAGCGCGCGCTCCAGCGATAGGGGAAGGGCAAGGCCCCGAGGGCGTCGAGCAGTCCCGGCCGCGTGCTCGCCGGAAGCCCCCGCACCGAGACCACCTTGAGCGTCTGGCCGTCCAGTGTCGGAGACACGCCGCCGAGCAGGGGCGCGTCCGCCAGCCAGGCGTCGAGGAACATCGGCGTCGCGGGCAGCGCGAGCCGGACCGACCTCGGAGACACGCAGTCGTGCAGCCAGGTCAGGATCTCCACGTCGTCGAGCATCGCGACTTCCGGAAGGGCGTCGGCCAGAAGGTCGACGATCTGCGCGGTCTCGCGGGCGAAGGCGTCCAGGGCGGTGCGCCAGTCCCGGCTCGCCGGATCTGCGCCGTCGAACAGGACGCGCTCCACCCGGCGGGTCTGGTCCGCCGGCGGAAGCCAGGTCAGGGCCGCCCGATAGTCGGTCTCGTAGGCCGGCTCGCTGGTCTCGAAGAGGGAGCGGCGCTCGGCGTCGACCAGCCAGGCCGCGGCGATCTCGAACTCACTCGTGGGATAGGGCTGGGCGGGGCGGCGACGGGCCTCGACATGGAGGCACCATCCGCTGCCCAGACGCTTCAGGGCGTTGTTGAGCCGCGCTCGAACCGACATCAGCTCCAGGTCGGAGGCTGACTCCAGATCCGGCCCCCGGAACCGCAGGCCGCAGGTGAAGGAGCCGTCCTTGTTCAGCACCACCCCGGGAGCGACCATGGCCGCCCAGGGCAGATGATCGGCCAGAAGCGCGGGCCGGCGGCGATGTTCATCCAGAAAGCGCATGCTCAGGTCTCACGCATCGAGATGGCCCGGCAGGGCCAGATGGCGGCGAAGGACGTCGAAGAACCGCTTGTCAGCCCGTGCGGCGTAGAGTCCGATCGCGTGGGCGACCGCCCACCACAGGAGGCCCAGCCACCAGATCCGCAGCGCCAGCCCCAACACAACCGCCACGGTGCCCATCAGGATGGCGTAGTCGCGAGGCATCCCCGCCAGGGTGACCGGCTCGGTCAGGGCTGCCGCGACCGGAAGATCCCAGCCTGGCGGGCGGTGATCGGACGACGTCTCGGACATCAGGCGATCTCCGCCCCGCCGGCGAAGCCGAAGAACTGCAGGAAGAAGGTCGAGGCGGCGAAGGCGATCGAGAGGCCGAAGAGTATCCCGAGCCCTCGCCGCATGGACGATCCGTTCTCGCTCATGGCGACCCCGGCGCCGAACAACACCACCGCCACGACGGCGGCGGCCTGGACGACCGGCCCGGTGATCGATTCCACGATCTGCTGGAGCGGTCCCTCCCAGGGCATCCCGGATCCGCCCGCCAGGGCCTGTCCGGCAAAGAACAGGCCGCAAGTCACCGTCGCGGCCGAAAGGCCACGTTGAAGTAAACGTCGCATGGTTTGAGTTCCTGTGGTCGGGCCGGAAGGTCGGCGTTGACGATCCACAGCAAGCAAAACCATCCACAGCCTGTCAACGCGGCCTGTGAATATATTTTTACGGCGGAGTCTTGCTTCTAGATCGCCCTCGAAATCCAGCGACCGTCCATCAAAGTCTTGCAACGGCGCAAGTCGTCCGCGACTTTCTTCGATTCACCCGGAGGGCCCGTCATCATTGACTTCAGACCTCAATGCGTCCGGATTTCGCCGGAATGCGCGACAGGGCGCCGACGAGAGAATCGGATCGACGCCAGGCCTCCCGAAAGCGCGAAGCGCATGACGTCAGAAGCTTGTCGGACCGCCGAATATTGTCGGGCGTGGCCTGCGACGGATCAGCATGGGACCGGCGGATGCCGGCGGCCCCTTAAACAGGGGCCCGCCAAGACGTCCGCGACCGCCTGGAAGACGGCGGACACGCGGTCGAGGCGGTCGTCCATCGATGTCGACGATCGCGCCGACAGTCTCTGAGCCGAGTCAGGCGGTCTCGCGCAGGAAGTCGTCCTCGTCCTCGACCTGCGCCTCCTCCCCCTGTCGGTTGGGACGGAACTGACGCCCCATGCTTCGACGGGCGCTCTGGATGGAGTCGTAGAAATCGTCGGCCGCCAGGCTCAGGCTTTCCGGCGCGAGGGCGTGACGCACGGCGTCGGGATCCCATTCCTTGTTGAGCTGCTTGGCCAGGGCGAACACCACCGCCCGACCGACGCGCAGGACCATGCTCTTCTCCGCCTGTCTAACGGCGGCTTCACGCATGGTGTCGAGGTCGGCGACGGTCGCATAGGAGGCCTCGAGCGCATCCTTCATCTCGCCGATCGACGGATAGAGCATGTTGAGAAACAGCTGGCCGTTCTCATAATACCGACCGGCCCGCCCCTTCAGCTGCTTCTCCTCGATCTCCTCGGCTGTCCTCAGCAGGACGATCTCGGGCGCGCGTTCGCGGTCTTTCCAGAGATCGGCCGCCTTCGACCCCTGCGGGGCAAGGTTCAGATCGATATGCTTTGTCTTCGGCCTGGAGGCCCCGCCGGCTCCGCCCTCGCCGTCACGCTGGGGTTGGGCGCCCACGCCGCTCGCTGTATCGACCAGACGGATTCCCGTGGTCGTCGGCCTCGGGGAGACCCGGCGAACCCGCAGGTCGTCGAGCAGCTTCTGAAGTTCGTCACGGATGTCGTCGCTGGAGGTGCTCTCCGGCGCGAACGACCGAATGACGTCGATGAGCCACTGGGGGCGATGCTGGGCGACGAGGTCGCCGAAATGGGCGGCTTGAACGGTGTCCTGCTCACCAGCCTGGTATCGCAGGAACTGACGGTAGGCCTCCGGCAGCACGTCTGCGTCGTCCGGCAGTTCGATATGGACAGAGATGTGCTTCGATCCGAAGGGGATGCCGAACAGGGGGGCGTTGATGGACCAGCCGCGCCCGGTTTTCACATCATAAAGCTCGTCGCGATAGACGACGCCGGCGAGACTCAGGGCCGACTGGATGGCGCCGCTGATCGAGCGGTTATGGCTCGGCGACTTCTCATAGGGCGGGTCGTAGAAATAGTGAATCTTCACGCCGCCCGGCGCCTCGACCGTCTCGGTCCGCTCAAAGGCTCCGGCGGCGGCGCGTCGCGGCAGGGGCTCGAAAGCCCGGGTCCCGTCTCCGAGCTTGTGCGTTCCAGCCAGCAGGGTCACGCGCACGCCTTCAGGCAGGCGGTAGAACCGGTGATACAAGTAGGTGGCCAGCCACTGCGCATCGACCACCGGATCGCCGTTGTAAGGCGCACGGGCGGTCTCCTGATCCGCCTCGTTCCCCAGCAGGCGAACTTCCGTCCAGTCCTCCGTCAGGTCGTATCCTTCCTCGGCGGCCAGCTCGGTCACATCGATGACCTCGACGAGGTCGCCGTTCTCCAGCGTTCGCCGAAGACGCCCGTACCGCCCGTCGCGCTCGCAGAGGATCACCTCATTGACCGCGCCGGATTTGCAGGAGCGATAGACCATCCCCAGTCGGTTGGACGGCAGGGACGCCACCTTCGCGCCCATCCCGAAGTTCGCGTCCAGGCCCTTCTGCTTGCGGATGGACGAGGCTAGATCGCACATCCGGTAGAGCTCGGCGGCGTCCATCCCCGGTCCGGTGTTCCAGATCGCAAGCTTGGGCGTGTCGTTGAACGTCACAGTGCGGAAGATGACCTGACGACTGCCTTCGGGCGCGAGGGACGCGGCCTCCATTGCGTTCTTGGCCAACTCCCGCACCATCATGGTGCGCGGGCAACGCTCGATGGTGGTCGAGACGAGGAAATCGACATCGTCGATAAGGATCGGGGTGATGCTGGACTGGGTCATGGCGGCCTACAGCTTGAAGCCGGACTTGCGGGTCCGGGGAGCCTCGAAGCGGGCCTCGACCTCCGCGACGGCGTCACGCAGCGCCCGCATGATCTTCTTCACCTCCACGTCCTCGTACTCATAGACCTGCCGGTTCGACAGGTTGCCGATCCGGGCGATCGCATCGAGCGCCTTGGTGGTGCGACCTTCCGCCAGTTCACGGAATTTTTCGCGTTTCTGAGTCACGAATGAGCATCCTTGTGATCGTATTCGTCGATATTTTCGTCGAATACGAACCACACATCCGCACGATTTGCAATCACGCGGATATTTCAGGCCTATGGGGGAGCTGCCTCTCAGCTCCAGCGCGCGGTACCCTCGTCAGCTTTCAAGGGGCAGCAGGTCATCGACGACCCGGCCCGTCCGGGTCCGGCGGATGTGGACGATGATGTCGATGGACTGGGTGATCATACGGTGCGGGATCGCTGGCCCGACCTCGGCGATCAGATCCTCGATCCGGGACACAGCCTCGCGGGCGGAATTCGCGTGGATCGTCGAAAGGCCGCCCGGATGCCCGGTGTTCCAGGCCTTGAGGGTTTCGAGCGCCGCCGACCCTTCGCGCATTTCTCCAACGACGATCCGATCAGGTCGCATGCGCAAAGCGTCACGGACCAGGTCGACGACCCCGATCGGCACAGGGTGGCGGCGTGTGAGGGTGGCGACGAGATCCCACGCGGAACATTGAAGTTCGGGCGTATCTTCAATCAGGAAGACACGGTCGTTCGCAAACGCCGGCTCTGCGAGCAGCGCATTGGCCAGCGTCGTCTTCCCCGAACCCGTACCGCCCGAGATCAGCAGATTCCGGCGATCCCGCACCGCGGCGCGCAGGACCTCGGCCTGCCCCTCCGTCACCACGCCGTCACGGACATAGTCATCCAGGGTCCAGATCACGGCGGGTCGTTTCCGGATCGAAAAGGCAGGCGCGGCGGTTACCGGCGGGAGAAACCCCTGGAACCGCTCCCCGGTGACCGGAAGTACCCCTGCCAGACGTGGATTCTCCCGGGTGACCGGATCCCCGACATAGTCCGCGATCAACCGGATGACCCGTTCCCGGGCTTCTGACTCCAACTCGTGGCCGGTATCGGCGCGCCCGGTCCCGACGCGATCCAGGACCAGGCGCCCATCCGGGTTGACGAGGACTTCGACCACAAGCGGATCGGTGAGCGCCTCCAGGATGTCGGGCCCCAGCGCGTGGCGAAGCGCCTCCAGCTTCCGTTCGCCGACGATAGGATGGACGCTCATTCGGCCGTCCCGCGCTGCGGCCTGCCGCCCGAGATCAACCGGGCGGCCGTGTCATCGAGAAGCTGTTCGATCCGGCGGTCCACTGCGGCGCGGGCGACAGGATCCTGATCCGTGACGGCGTCCGGCAAACGCATGAAGAAGGCGCGGGCGACCTCGATGACCAGCTCCTGGATGATTTGCACGTCTCGCGCCGTCGACCGCATGTGGTCTCTTAGCGCGCGGTCGAGCTGAAGCAGACGGTCGTCCGGATCGGCGGGGAGGCTTCTGGCCAGGCCCTTCGCAAGCGAGCGTCCGGCGGCCTGGCTGATCGGAATATTGGCCGAGCGCGCTTCCCGCTGCAGGGCGGCGACCACGCGGGGGTCGGTGAGATAGACCTGAACCCGCGTCGCCCCGGTCTCACGCCCGCCCATCCCCGCCTCCCTGCAACCCGTCAAGCACCGCCTGTTCCGCCGCGAAGGCGGTCGAAATCCGCTCGTAGGTCTCGGCCGCCCTGGCGGCGACGCGTCGGTCATGGATCGCCGCCTCCACCTCTTTGAACAGCGGCAGGGCCGCCTCCGGATCCTCGCCCAGCCCCCGTCGTCCCGCCCATGGGTGAACCGGTGCGCCAGGCGTGTCGACGCCAGCCGCCTGATCCGGCGGCGGCAGGTCCGCGCGCGTCCGGAAGGGCCGCTCCCTGTCGTAGAGGACCTTGCGTGTCCGCAGCGGTCTGTGCCCTGCCGCAAAGGTCAGCTGCACCTCGTCCGGCAGCGCCCGGACTTCGCCCGGCTCCAGCAGGGGCCGTTCGATCTCGGAGCGGGACACCGAGCTCCGGCCGGCGCCCAGCCCCGCCGGACCGCTGCGGCTGGTCTTCCGCTCCAGCACGGTGCCGGTGAGCTTGGACACCTTGTCCTGTGTTAGCGGATCGAGAGCGCTGAAGGCGGTGTAGACATGGCAGTTGTCGAGGATGGTGTTGTTGGCCCCATAGGTCTCGACGATGTCGTTCAGGGACTGGGCGACGAACATTGTCTTGATGCCGTAGCCGCTCATCAGGCGCAGGGACTTCTCGAAGAAGGCCAGTCGGCCCAGCAGCGGGAACTCGTCCATGAGCATCAAAAGGCGCCGGCGCTTCTCGCGGCCCGCGTCGTCGGCGTGCTCTGCGGCGGTCAGGGCCTGGGCCGCCGCGTAGAAGAGAAGCCGGATCACCGGTCGCAAGGCGACGGCGTCGGCCGGAGCGACCTGCACATAGAGGGAGACCGGCGCCTCGGCGCACATCAGATCGCCGAGCGCGAAATCCGATGCCGACATCGCCCGAACCAGATCGTCGCCGGCCAGCCATTTGAGATAGCTGCGCGCCGTGCCCTGCACCGAGGTGCGAAAGCGGTCGTGCATCGCCGCGTAGCCCTTCACCGCCGTGGAGATGAACGGATGGACCTCGGGGACGCCCTCGGGACCCAGACGATGAAGGGTCCGGACCATGACGTCGGCGGCGGCGTCCAGATCGGCGAGGATCGTTCTCACCGTCAACAACGTCTTGTCCGCGTCCGGCGCCGTGTAGAGGACGTGCAGGATCACGGCTTCGAGAATCTCGGACGCCGCCTTGTCCCAGATGGCCTCGTCGTCCCGTGCGCCTCCCGGATCGCTGAGGATGGCGACCAGCCGCTGGACCTGCGCCAGTTCCTGGGGCCCCGGTCTGATCTCCGCCAGAGGATTGAAGCGCGCGGACGCCGGGTCTCGCGGGTTGAAGTAGAGCGCATGACTGTGCTGGGCGCGCCAACCGGCGGTCACCCGCCACAGCTCCCCCTTGGGATCATGGACCAGGACGCTGTCGGTCCAGCTCAACAGGGTGGGGACGACATGGCCCCGTCCCTTCCCCGCGCGGGTCCCGCCCGTCACGAGCGTCGGGCGCAGGTCGGTCGTCGCCAGAAGACGGCCCTGCAACCGCCCGAGGACGCACCCCGCGTCGTGCCTCAGGCCCGCACGGCGAGCCTCCGCCAGGCCGCCCCACCCGCGCGTTCGCTTCACGGCGCCGCCGTCGAACAGAAGCAGGCCCCCGGCGCCCGCGGCCATCACGAGCATGAAGACCGAGAGCGGCAGGGCGAAGGCGTCCCCCTCCGCCGCCCCGAACCTCTGGCGCCAGACGAGGATCATCCAGGGCCAGTAGACGCCTGTCTCGTCCAGCCGGAGCGCCGGCCCCAGCGTCACATGATAGCGATAAAGCCAGGCGAAGGTCTGGGTGGACGCCTGAAGCGCGACTAGTAGTGCGGCGACAAGACCGGCGAGGCGTGCTGGCGGCATGACGACCATCCGTTCGAAGACCATCGAGACTTCGAGGGAGAGGGCCGTTTGAGGCGACTTTCTGGCCGCAAATCCGGTCCTCGGGCGCCGTCGACGCCGATATAGAGGCGTGTCACGCGGGTGAGCCGTTTTGCCCGATCCGGCCGGACCGCAATATATTCTCGCTGTCGGCTCGTCTCCGAGCCGTGACGGGTCAGTTGCCGCCTTCGCGCACCCCGGCGGCCCTCAGGAGGTCGCCGACACGACGACCGTCGAGCCGGCAGGTCGCGATCACCCGATCATAGACGATCACCCGGCCGCTACGTCCTCGCGTCGCCACGCATTCGAGGCGTCGGCCCATCACCAGACGGCGCAACTGGTCCCGGGCGGCGCGTCCGCCCGGTGCGTTGAGCTCCGGGGCATTGAAGTCCGCGAGCCTCACCTCGATCCAGGTGGAGGGGTTCGTGCTGTCGCCGACGCAGAGCCCGTCGCCATCGCCGACATAGCGGGTTTGCCCCGAGAAAACCTGTCCGGCGCGATCTGGCAGTCGCCCCTCGCACGGATCGGCATGGGCGATCGCGGGCGCGGCGAGGAGCGGGAGGATGAGCCACCATTTCATCGGATCAACCTGGGCCGATCCGGTCGGATCGAAAAGCGCGATCGGGAAGAAAGGAAGGGCGGCCGGGAATGCTCCGCTTGGGAGCCTTGCTGGAGACCGCCATGCGCCCGCTTCCTGACCTCGAACCCGCGATCGCCGCGGCTGGGCGTTCGCCCGACACGAGTTCCCTCGCCAACCTCGACGACCGCGCCCTCCTCGCGCTTCTGCTGGGCCGCAGCATGCGACAGACATCAATGCCCGCCGTGGACGCCCTGTTCGACCGGTTCGGCGACATCGCCGCCATTGCTTCCGCCGATGTGCCGGAACTGGCGCGCGCCAGCGGACTGGGACCAGCGGCTCTCACCGACCTGAAACTGCTTCGTGTGCTCAGCGAACGGCTGGTCCGCGCCGAGGCTTCGAGACGGCCCGTCATCACCAGCTGGACGGCCTTGCTCGCCTATGTTCGGGTCGCATTGGCCGAGGAACCCCGCGAGCAGTTCCGGGCCCTGTTCCTCGACAAGCGCAACCGGCTCCTGAGCGACGAACTGGTCGCCCAGGGCACGATCGACCATGCCCCCGTCTATCCGCGCGAGGTCGTGCGGCGGGCGCTGGAGGGGTCGGCCGCGTCCATCATCCTCGTGCACAATCACCCTTCGGGCGATCCCGAGCCGTCCCGCGCCGACATCGAGATGACGCGGAAGATCGTCGACGCCGCCAAGGTCTTCGACATCCAGGTTCACGATCATCTGGTCGTCGGGAGGGACGGTACGGCCAGCCTGCGCACCCTCGGGCACTTCCGGTGAGCCTGCGCCAGATCGTGGCGATCCTCGGCGGAGACCTCTACCAGAACGGCTTGCGCGCCAATGTGCCGGCGCCCGGCCATGGGAAGGCGGACCGTTCCGTCTCGCTCCTGCTCGATGGCGGCCGTGTCGTCATCCACACCTTCGGCGCGGCCGATTGGCGGGAGGTGCGCGACGACCTGCGGCGTCGCGGACTGGTCGATCACGGCGGTCGGCTCATGGGTGTCGCGGACACGCCGGACAGGCCCGTGATCGACCACCCCCGACGGCGGGCGGTCGCGGGTGCGCTCTGGCAGGATGGGGTAAGGCCCGCCCGGACCGGCGTGGTCGCACGTCACCTCGCCGTGCGCGGCGTCGCTTGGCGGGAAGACCTCGACGACCTGCTCGAACATCCCCGCGCGCCCCTCTCGGTCTACCGGCCGGGGCGGCGCGTCGGACGCGCGATGATGACCGGGATCCGGTCGCCCTCGGGGGATCTCACGGCCGTCGAGCTCACCTATCTCGCGACCAACGGGCAGGTCGCATCGGGTCTGAGCGTTCCCCGCAAGACCGTGGGCCAAGTCCCGCCGGGATCGGCCGTACGGCTGCGTCCCGCGGCGGCGCGGATGCTGGTGGCCGAAGGCGTCGTCACCACCCTGTCCGCCATGGTCCGCTTCGACCTGCCGGGCTGGGCGCTCATGTCAGCCGGAAACCTCTCGCGGTGGCATGCACCCCACCATGTTTCGACGGTTCTAATCGCCGGAGACCGGGGCGAAGCCGGGGAGATCGCCGCGATGCGGCTGGCCAGGCGGCTCGAGCGCGATGGCGTGGAAGCGATCGTCGCCTTTCCCCCAGCCCCGTTCGGCGACTGGAACGAGGCCGCTCGAGACCATCAGAAAGCGGGAAAGGAAGGGCGCGGACGGGCGCCGTAAAGGCGGGGATGGACCTCGCCTACGGCAGGAGAGCCCTCATGTCCCGTTCCACCGCCGTCGCCGTCGTCGCCACCCCCTTCCAGGTCGCGTCGACCCGTAACCGCCCGCTGGTCCATCTCCGTGATCTCGACATCGCCCCGGAGAACCTTCGCTTCGGCGAGCCCTCCGACGATGACATTCCGCTGCTTGCCGAGACTCTGTTCGCCGCCGGTCAGCTGCAGCCCCTGACCGTCCGGCCCGGTCGAAAGAAGGAAGCCGCCAACATGGCGCTCGACGGCAGGCGGCGCTTGCTGGCGCTTCGTCTTCTGGTCGAACAGGGACGTATCGACGACAGCTTCCTCGTCGATGTCTTCGTCGAGACGGATCCCGCCCGCCAGGCCGCGGCCGTCCTGCTCACCAACACGGCCGTGCCGGTCCATGTCGCCGACATCATCGCGGCGATCGGCCGGATGCTGAAACGCAAGCTCGGCGTGCCCACGATCGCCAAGGCGCTGGGATACGCGGAAATCGACATCAAACGTCTCGCGGCCCTTGCCGCCCTGCCGGATGTCGCGCTGCAGGCGCTGCGGCTCGGCCGGCTGAACCTGCGCCAGGCGCGCCTGCTCGCCAGGCTCTCCGACCCCGACGAGCAGGCGGAGCTGGCCCGGATGACCCTCGACGGTCACGGTTTCCAGGATTGGCGCGTGACCGAAAAGCTCGACGAGGCTCGCGTCACCGCGCGCGACCCTCGCTGCGCCCTCATCGGCCCGGAGCGATACGCCGAGGCCGGCGGCCGCTCCGAGACCGATCTGTTCGGCGAGCTGCCGCCGGTGCTGCTGGACCCGGCCATTCTCACGGAGGCCTGGACCCGACGTGCACGGGAGATCGCCCTGATCTACGAGGCCGAGGGCCTGGCGGTCCACGTCACGGCGGGCCCCGAACCGGACCTGCCGGACGATCTGGAAGCCGCCGGTTACGTCTACGGCGGCATGCTTCCGGCCACGGAGATGGCGGCCTACCGCGACAAGCGAGACGCCTTCAACGCCGCCGTCGAAGGGGTCGAGGCGGTCCTGACGGAGACGACCGACGCCGAGGCGGTGGACGCCGCGCTCGACGTCATGATCCGCGACCGCCTGGCCATGGATCAGGCGGGATGGAGCGGCCGGGCAGCCACGACCCTGGTCCTGCGTCCTGCACTACGCACCGGGATCGAAGTCCGGTGCTTCACGCCCGTGGAACCGGAAGTCGAGGACGAGACCGACGATGAGGCGCCCGCCTCCGCGGGGGGCATCGCTGCCGCTCCCGTCTACCGGCCGCCCGAGGTCGATACGCCGGAACCCGAGACCGAGGGCGTCAACCACGCCCTTCACGCCGTGCGCACCGACGTGGCCACCCGCGGTCTGATCCGCGCCCTCGCCGACGATCCCGGCGTCGCCTTCACGGCGCTGATCGCCCGCCTGTTCAATCAGCTGGCCGTCAGGACCTCCGGCCAGAGGTCCGAGTCCGCCCTCGCCCTGACCGCGTCCGCCTTCAAGCCGACCGGCGGTCGCGTCATCGAGGCGTTGGACGGCGAGGTCCGCCAGAGGCTCGACGATCGACGCGCCGCGTGGGAGGCGTCGGGCCAGACGGTGATCGCCTGGGTGCATGGTCTCGCCCATGGCGACAAGATGGGTTTGCTGGCCGAGCTCACCGCCCTCTCCCTGGATGTTCGGGAGGAGCGGACCACACTGATCCGCAAGTCGGCCCGGGCCGAAGCCGCTGAACTCGCCGAGCTTTGCGGCGCGGACATCAGTCTGCACTGGACCCCGGACGCCGAGTTCCTGAAGCCGCATTCCAAAACCCTGCTGCTGAAGATGCTGGAAGAGATGGACCGGGCCGATGTGAGAGCGGCCCTGCTGAAGAAGGCCGATCTGATCCCCTGGGTCGAGGAGAATGCGGCCGAGAAGGGATGGGCGCCGGCCAGCCTGTCCTGGACCACACCGCCCGACGTCGACGAGGTCGCGGCGTCGGACGCTGACGGTCCGGAGAGCGATACGGCGGAAGAGAGCGAAGGCGATGCTGACGACGGCGTCGGCGCCTTCGAGGTCACCGCTGAAGGCGAGGCGGCGCTCGACGACGCCGCCTGATCCAGGCGTGAAGACGACGAGGCCCGTCGCGACATCGTCGCGGCGGGCCTTCGTCATGGAAGGCGGGAGGAAGGGCGGCTGGGCGCGAGCCTGGAGGACCGGAGGGATGAGCCCGCCGCTCCAGGCGACGGAGCCCTTCCCATGACCGCCGCGCAGACACCGCCTCAGACCGCCAGCCTCTCGCTCTTCAGCGCACCACGCCCGTGCGACCGCGCCGCCAACCTCATGGCCGCAGCCCGGGTGCTCGCCACCCACCTGGCCCGGTCCCGCCCGCTGCACCGCAAACTGGTCTCCAGCGTCATGACCACCGGCTTCGGCGGGTCGGACGCCGAGGGCTTGTGGAACTGGCGGGACGCCTATGAGGCCATCGAGGCGGCGACCGTTTTGCAGATCCGCCGGCTGGCGCCCCAGGTGTCGCGGCTCGAGGACGCGCCGGCCGCCATCGCCGTCCTTCTGGCGACGGTCGGCGCCCTGGGTCTGACCCACAGCCGACGCAGCGAAGATCAGATCGCGCTGGACCAGTTCTCCACGCCGCCGGAACTGGCGGCGCTCGTGGTGCTGGCCGGTCAGGTTCGCCCGGGTGACCAAGTGCTGGAGCCTTCGGCGGGCACCGGGCTGATCGCTATCGTGGCCGAGGCCTGCGGCGGAGTTCTGACGCTGAACGAACTGGCCGAGGGTCGCGCCGTCCTGCTCGACGGCCTCTTCGTTTCGGCGACGCGGTCACGTCTTGATGGACGACGCGTCCAGAACCTGTTGCCGGGCGCGGGCGGGTTCGACGTCGCGGTCTGCAATCCGCCCTTCACCGATCTGGAGGCGCATCTGACCGGGGCCTTCTCGGCCCTGGCCGATGGCGGGCGCCTGGCCGCCGTCGTGCCGATCACCGCCCTCATCGACGAGGGTCTGATGCGTCGGTTGAGCGCCAGGGGGCGTGTCGTCGCCCGGATCGGCTTTCCGCCACGCGCCTTCTCCAGGCACGGCACCAGCGTGGAGACCGGGTTGCTGGTTCTGGACCGGCTCGAGGGCGGCGCCGCGGTCGCTGCGCTCGCGAACGGTGATGATCTCGCCGCCTGTGCCGCCCTGGCCTCGGCTGTGCCCGAGCGCGTCAAGGCGAGGCCGAGGGTTCGCCTCGAACTCGGGGCGCAGACCTTGCTGGCGCCCCGGGACCGGTCACTCGCCCTGCCGTCCGGGCGTCTCGGCTTCCTCGCGGGAGCGTCCCCCATCACCTATCAGACCCTCGCCTGGACGGGCGAGGGCCGCGATGTCGGCCTCTACCAGGCGCACCGGCTGGCGCGGATCGCCCTGACGGCGCAGACGCCCCACCCGTCAGCCCTGGTCGAGTCCGGTCCGATGGCCTCGGTCGCCCCGCCCGCCCCGTCATACCGGCCGGTCCTTCCGGCGGCGGTGCGTCTCGACGGCCGGATCTCCGACGCCCAGCTGGAGACGGTCATCTACGCCGGCGAGGCTCACGCCGGCATGCTGCCCGCCTGGTGGACGCCGGAAGAGTCGGCTCGTCAGCTCAGGTTGTCGCGGGAGGAGGATGAGGGTTCCGTCCAGCTCCGGCGCGGCTTCTTCCTTGGCGACGGCACCGGCTGCGGCAAGGGCCGGGAGATCGCCGCCGTCATCGCCGACAACATGGCCCAGGGGCGGACCAAGGCCCTGTGGTTGTCGAAGAACGACTCCCTGCTGGACGACGCCCGGCGCGATTGGGCCGCCATCGGCGGCGGGGCCCACGACATCGTGCCGCTCAACAGCTGGAAGTTGGGAGATGGCGTGCGGCTGGATCGCGGGATTGTCTTCACCACCTACGCCACCCTGCGTCAGCCTGCGCGCGGCCAGAAGATGTCGCGGCTCGACCAGATCGTCGCCTGGCTGGGCGAGGATTTCGACGGGGTCATCGCCTTCGACGAGGCCCACGCCATGGCCAACGCCGCGGGGGGCGGCAAGGGGGCGCGGGGAACGAAGAAGGCCTCCCTGCAGGGGATGGCCGGCCTGGCGCTTCAGAACCGGCTGCCGAACGCCCGGGTGCTCTATGTCTCGGCGACCGGCGCCACCACCGCGGAGAATCTGGCTTACGCGGCCCGTCTGGGTCTTTGGGGCGGGCCGGAGGCGCCCTTCGTCACCCGCGACGACTTCCTCGACGCCATGGACAAGGGCGGGGTCGCCGCCATGGAGCTCGTCGCGCGCGAGCTCAAGGCGCTCGGCCTCTATGTGGCGCGGTCGTTGTCGTTCGAGGGCGTCGAGTACGAGCCGCTCTTCCACGCCCTGACCGAGGACGACATCAGCATCTGGGACGCCTGGGCCGACGCCTTCCAGCTGATCCACGCCAATCTGGGCGAGGCGCTGAAAGCGACCGGCTTCAATGATGAGGAAGGCAAGGCCAAGAGCGGCCTGGCCGCCTCAGCCGTCCATTCCGCGTTTGAAGGCGCCAAGCTGCGCTTCTTCGGCCACCTCCTCGCGGGATTGAAGGCGCCGACGCTTGCGGCGTCGATCCGGGCGGACCTGACCGAAGGGCGTTCCGCCGTGATCCAGATCGTTTCGACGAACGAGGCGGTGATGGAGCGAAGACTGGCGTCCATCCCGCCGGAGGAATGGAACAACCTCTCCATTGACCTGACGCCGCGCGAATATGTCCTCGACTATCTGCGCGAGGCTTTCCCGGTGAATCTCATGGAGGCGATCGAGGGTGACGACGGCTCGGTGACGCTGGTCCCGGTCATGGTCGACGGCCGGCCCGCCGTGAGCCAGGAGGCGTTGCGCCGGCGCGAAGACCTGATCGAGAAGATGGCGCTCCTGCCCGCCGTGCCCGGCGTTCTGGACGCCCTTCTGGACACCTTCGGAACAGAGGCGGTCGCAGAGATCACGGGACGGTCGCGTCGCGTCGTCGCGCGCGACGGACGCCGGCTCGTCGAGCGCCGCGGCGCCTCGGCCGCGCGGTCGGAGACCGACGCCTTCATGTCCGGCCGCAAGCGTATCCTGGTCTTCTCGGACGCAGGCGGCACAGGACGCAGCTACCACTCCGACCTCTCGGCGCCGAACCAGCAGCGCCGCTCGCACTACCTGGTCGAACCGGGCTGGCGGGCGGATGCCGCCATCCAGGGTCTGGGGCGCAGTCATCGCACCCATCAGGCCTGTCCGCCGCTGTTCCGCCCGGTCACCACCGACATCCACGGCGAGAAGCGGTTCACCTCGACCATCGCTCGACGGCTGGATTCGCTGGGAGCCCTGACGCGCGGCGAACGCCGAACGGCCGGGGCCGGTCTGTTCCGGGCCGAGGACAATCTGGAAAGCCCGTGGGCGCGACGCGCCTTGCTCGTCTTCTATGGCGCGCTCGGCTTTGGCGAGCTGTCGTCCATGACGCTGGAGGACTTCGAGACCAGGACCGGCCTGAAGCTGCGCGACGCCGACGGGGGGCTCAAGCTCTCCGACGACCTGCCGCCGATCCACACCTTCCTGAACCGGCTGCTGGCGTTGCGCATCGCCGACCAGAACGCCCTGTTCGCCGACTTCGACGGCATCCTTTCAGGCATTCTCGAAAGGGCCGCCGCCTCGGCCGACCTGGACCGCGGGCTGGAGGACATCGAGGCTGAGGAGTTGGCCGTGGTGGAGGAGGAGACCATCCGGACCGACGTCTCGACCGGGGCGGAAACCGCACTCGTCACCTTCGAACTCAAGGTGCGGCGTGAACTCGTCAGCTCGGACGCGGCGTTGGCAGGCGCTGAAGGCTCGGCCTTCCGCCTGGTCGTCAACGACCGTTCCGGCCGCGCCGCCCTGGCCGAGTTCGGGTTGACCACCACGACCGATGACGACCGGCTTGTTCCGGCGGTGCGCCTCTTGCGGCCTGACCAGCATCAGGTCACGCCGGAGAAGACGTTCGAGGAGTCGGCCTGGGCCCAGACCGATGAGGCGGCGTGGCGGGCGGTCTGGGACGCCGAAGTCGCCGCGACCGATCCGTGGCGGACGCGCCGCCTGACCCTGGCGACCGGCCTTCTGTTGCCAATCTGGGGAAGGCTGCCGTCCAAGGGCTGTTCGGTTCGCCGCGTACGCGCGCCGGACGGTCGGCGTTGGCTGGGCCGCGTGCTGGACGAGGTTCAGGCCGCCAGCCTGAAGACGGCGCTGGGCCTGACCGAGGTCGGCGACGCCTGGGCCGATGGCGGGCGCACCGCTGCGGCCGTACTCGACCGCAATGTCCAGCTCGCCCTTTCGGGCGGCCTGTGGCTCAAGCGATCGCGGGTCATGGACCGCTGGCGGCTGGAAGTGGTCGGGGGCCGCACCGACCGTGACGCCCTGGTCTCGCTCGGCTGCTTCGTCGAGATCATCGCCTATGCCCCACGGGTCTTCGTTCCGGTGGACCGGCCCGATGTCGTGGAGGGGGTGCTGCGCCGCCATCCGGTCCAGTCGATCCTGGAGGGTGCCGCAGCCTAGCGAAACAGCGACTTACGCTTGCCGGCTCACTGCGGGTCGCCGGGCGCGATACCGACAAGTCCGGCGACTGGAATCAACAGCGGCAGCGCGCCGACGATTACCAAATGGGAAGAGCGACACCGTCCCGCGAAACCCAGACCGGCTGCGGCCTGGCGGTCTGCGCTGCAGTCTCAAGGCCGTGCCGCTTCGGCCACTCCGGGGTGATCGTGATGACGCGGACCGAACTGCAACTGATCTCGCGTCAGAACAAGAAGGCCGAACCCCAAGAGACATACAGTCGCCATGGCGGCGGTCATGACCCGTCCAGCCTGCCCCTTCCGCCCGAGACGATAGGTCATGATCGCCAGGAGCGACATGAGAACGCCGAAGGACACGAACACCGGGATGCGGTAGGTCGCCGCCAGCGGTACGGCGAGACAGACGACGATCGCGCCGGCGACGAGGCTCGCGCCAATCGCGATCAGTGTGTCCTGCACCGGCCGGAACGGCTCTGGCCTCCCGTATAGCTTGGACCGGCCGCGCCCCTTGTAGCGCCCTGGACGCCATCGAGGAGCCTTGCTCCGGATCGGGGATCGCTTGCCCCCCATGGCTTCAGCCCTGCGCGTCCGCCGGGCGAGCCGCGCGGTTGGCCAGCCACACCCGCATACGGACAATTTCAGCTTCCTGAGTCCGAATGATCTCCTCCGCGAGGCCCTTGACCTCGGGATCCGAACCTTGGTCGAGCGCAATCCTTGCCATGGCGACCGCCCCCTCGTGGTGGGCGATCATCCCGCGCATGAAGTCGACATCGGCGTCGCCGCTGTAGTCGATGTTCATAGCGGCGTGCATCCGCTCGTTCGCCTCCTTGTAGGAACGGGTGGCGGGATTATCCGAGGCGGCATCGCCGTGCCCGGCATGCTGGTCGATCGGGCGTGCATCGACTGCCGTCGGCTCCGGCGCCGGGCGACCCTGCCGCGAGAGCATCCCGAAGCCGAAGACCGAGATCAGGAGAAAGGCGGCGATGACGCCAACCCAGCCGAGACGTTTCATTGGACTATCCTTTGCTTTCCTGAAGGCGGGTCATTCGACGCCGCGCGGACCGCGCCACGCCAGAAGGCGAAGCGCGTTGAAGACGACCAGCAGGGTGGAACCCTCGTGGAGGGCGACGGCAGGGCCGATGCCGAGACCGAGGATCGTCGCCGGGACGAGGAACGCCACGACCCCGAGGCTGACGAACAGGTTCTGGCGGATGATGCGGCGGGTTTGACGGCTGAGACCCACGGTGAAGGGCAACTTCGACAAATCATCCGCCATCAAGGCTACGTCGGCGGTCTCCAGGGCGACGTCCGATCCCGCCGCACCCATGGCGACGCCGACCGTCGCGGTGGCCATCGCCGGAGCATCGTTGACGCCATCGCCGACCATGGCGACCTTGGTCTCCGCCCGGAGTTTCTTGATGGCGTCGACCTTGTCCTCCGGCATCAGGTCGCCCCACGCCTCGGTCAGCCCGACCTGACCGGCCACCGCCTGGGCCGCCTTCTGGTGGTCGCCCGAGATCATGATCATGCGGCGAATGCCGAGCGCGCGGAGCGCGGTAAGGGTCTCGCGCGCCTTGGCCCGAGGCGTGTCGAGAAGGCCGATGACCCCGAGATCCTTTGTCCCGCGGCGAACCACCATGAGCGTCCGTCCCTGGTTTCGAAGGCCCGCGACGGCGATCTCGGTGTCCGGTGCGAGCGGAGCGATGGCGTCCGAACCGAACATCTCCGGTTTGCCGATCCAAACATCCTGGTCGTCCAGGCGTGCCGTGACGCCCTTGCCAGTCAGGCTACGCAAATCCGTTGCGGTTCGAACGGGGGCGGCGACCAACCGCTGGCTTCCGTCGCGGACGATCGCTTCCGCCAAGGGGTGATCGCTGAGCCGTTCGACCGCGACAGCAATCTCCAGGAGCTCGCTCTCTGTCGTCTGGCCGAACGGAACGACATCGGTGATCCGCGGCCGCCCCTCGGTCAGCGTCCCGGTCTTGTCAAACGCGATGGCGTCGAGCGCTCCCAGGTTTTCGAGCGGCGCGCCACCCTTGACGAGAACCCCGGCGCGGGCCGCCCGGGCGACCCCGGACAACACCGCGCTCGGCGTGGCGATCGCGAGAGCGCACGGACTGGCGGCCACCAGCACGGCCATCGCCCGATAGAAGCTGTCGCGGAACGGCTCGTCGACGACAACCCATGCAAACAGGAGGACGAAGGCCAGACCGAGCACGAGGGGCACGAAGACGCGCTCGAAGCGATCGGTGAAGCGCTGGGTCGGCGACTTTTGGGTCTCGGCCTCACTCACCATCCGGACGACCTTGGCCAAGGTGGTGTCGTTGGATCGACGCGTCGTTTCGATCTCGATGGCGCCGCCGCCGTTAATGGTGCCGGCGAAGACCACCGACGCCGCCGAGACATTCGCCGGCTTGGCGCGGGCCTCCTCGGGGTTCAGGACAGGCTGCTTGTCCACCGGAATGCTCTCCCCTGTCACGGGAGCCTGGTTCACGCTGGATGTTCCCTTCACGACGAAGCCGTCGGCCGGGAGACGCTCGTTCGGCCGGACGACGACGAGGTCGCCGACTTCCAGCTCTTCGACCGGAAGTTCGACGACGGCCTCTCCTCGCCGCACATGAGCGGTGCGCGGGGCCAAGGCGGCCAGAGCCTCGATCGCCTTCTTGGCGCGACCCATCGCGAAGTGTTCGAGGGCGTGCCCGAGGCTGAACAGGAACAGTAGCAGCGCCCCTTCCGCCCAGGCTCCGAGCGCCGCGGCGCCGGCTGCGGCCACCAGCATCAGGGTGTCGATCTCGAAACGCTTGCGCCGCAGATTCCCGACAGCCTCGCCGACCGTGAACCAGCCGCCCAAGGCATAGGCGATCAGGAAAAGGCCGAAGGGCAGCCATCCCGGCACGCCCGGAATGAATTTCTCGATCAGCCAACCAATCGTGAGCGCGACACCGCTGCCGACCGCGAAAATGAGCTCCGTGTTGGGTCCGAGGAAGCCGCCATGACCATGGTCGTGCCCGTCGCCTTCGGAATGTCCGTGGTCATGGCCATCGCCATCGAAGTGGCCATGGCCGTGACCGTCATCGGGCGTATGACTGGCCTCGTCATCGGATGGCGCAGTCGGCTGCGCATCAGGGCGCTTTGCAGTGGCTGAAGCAGCGTCCTCCGTCGCTCCGACCAGTGCGAGGCCGTGGCTCGCAAGGCGATCGACAAGCGTCTCACGGTTCGTGATCTGCCGGTCGAACTCCAGGCGCAGAGCGCCAGCCGGATCCAGCACCGCCTCGATCACGCCGGCTTCTTCGCCGAGCGCGGCCGCGAGCGTGCGGGCGTGCCGGGCGTGGCGGACACCCTCCACTCGCCCGACGAGATGCCCGAAACGCTCACTGACCTCGGCTCCGGCCTGACGCGCACGGCGACGGACCTGAGCCAGCGACAGCTGGTCGGGGTCGTAATGGATGCAAAGCTCTGGGCCTCCCTCGCCTTCGGCGACATGCGCCTCAGAGACGCCGGGTTCGGCCCGCAACAGCGCGATCAGCCGTCCAACGCAGCCGTCCTGCACATCGGGCGCATGAGGCAGGAGGACGGGAATGTTGAGGCGGAGGGTCTTGGGCATGATCGGGCTCCTCAGGAGACATCACGGGTAGGGATCGAGCGGTCAGGCACGAACATCCCGGCGCGCTGGGCGACGGCTCCAGCGACGAAGGCGGCGATCGCCAAAGCCGCACTCAGGAGGATGACCAGTCGCTTGCGGTTCATCTCGACCTCACGGTAGGGCGATGAGAGCGTCGAGCCAGCCGAGGTTCTGGAGGTGCTCCAGTCCCTCGAACACGGGCAACGCCAGAAGGAAGACAAGGCCGTCGCGGACAGTCCGGAGGAAGAAGGCCGGCCGGACGGACAGTTCCGCCTCATCACGCCAGAGGCGCAGGTTCGGAACGAAGCGGGGGGTGCGCACGACGTAGCTGCGGTAGGTGTCGCCGAAGGCCGACGTCAGGAAGCTTTCCTCTCGGCTCGCGACGATGCGGAACACGATCCAGCAGGCGACGGCGAAGGTGGCGCCGACGGTCAGGCTGCCCGTCTGTGCGCCGATCCCGAATGCGCCGATGAAGCTGAAAACATAAAGCGGGTTTCGACACAGCGAATAAGGCCCGCTGGTGACGATCTCCTGCTTCTTTCGGCCGCCGATGTAGAGCGAGCACCAGGCGCGCCCCAAGACGCAAACCATGATGGCGATCAGCCCGAGATGTTCGACGGGATGCTCGAGCTGTGGCTGGGCCTTCACGAGAGCGGTCCAGGCCAGCAGGGCGAACAACCCGGCGGCGATGAAGAGTTTGCGCCAGCGCTGGACGGAGGCGATGTCGATCAACGGCGGGCTCATGTCACCGAGCTCTCCGCGTCGCGTCGCGCAAGGCGCGCATCGCGTAGAATGTCGAAGCCGCCCTTGGCGGCTATGGCGGCGACCAGCACCCCCACCAGCAGGTCGGGCCACGACTGGTCCAACCACATCACCAGGCCGCCTGCGACGAGGATGCCGCCGTTCGAGGCGAAATCGTTCAGGCTGAATGTCTCGGCCGCCTTCATGTTGACGTCGCTGCTCTGCTGACGACGGATCAACAGCAGGCAGATCAGATTGATAACCGCCGCTACGACAGCGAGCACCATCATGGTCGGTCCGACCGGCTCGGTTCCCGTCAGCGTCCGGCGCAGGGCGTCGAGCAGGACGAGGACCGAGAAGATCAGCAGCATCACGCCGGAGACCTGAGCCGCCCGCGTCTTCCAGATCAGCGCGCGCCCGACGGCGAGGAAGCTGATCAGATAGACGGCCGCGTCGGAGCCGTTGTCGACGGCGTTCGCGAGCAGAGCGCTGGAGTCGGCGGCGAGGCCGCCGACTCCCAGGCCCACGAACAGCAGAGCGTTCAGGAACAGCACCACCAGGAGGGTGCGGCGCTGGACCTGCTCTGTTTCGTGGGCCCCGCTCATTCCTCGATCCCTTCCGCCTTCCGGTGTTTCACGGCCTTGGCCGCGAAGGTCGGAAGGACAAGGAGCGTCAGCGCGGTGGCCGTGAGCAGGCCTCCGATGACCACGGTGGCCAGCGGCTTCTGCACTTCGGCGCCGGCGCCGTGAGCGAATGCCATCGGGATAAACCCGACGATGGCGACGAGAGCCGTCGTCAGGACGGCGCGAAGCCGGCTTGTCGCGCCTTCGATGGCGGCAAGACGCGGCGCCGCTCCGCCCGTGAGACGCTCCCGAATGGCCTGCATCAGCACGAGACCGTTCAAGGTCGCGACGCCGGACACGGCGATGAAGCCGACCGCTGCGGAAACCGAGAACGGCATCCCCCTGAGGACAAGCGCCAGGGCGCCGCCGACCAGAGCCAACGGAACGCACGCGAACACCAGGCCCGCCTCGGCGAAGGATCCCAGAGCCATGAAAAGCAAGACCCCGATCAGGATGAAGACGATCGGAATGACCAGCCCCAGACGCTGTTCGGCCCGCTTCAGGTTCTCGAACTGGCCACCCCAGGTCAGGGAGTAGCCGGTCGGAAGATCGACGTCGGCCTCCACCTTGGCCTGGGCCTCGGTGACGAAGCCGCCCAGGTCGCGCCCGCGAACGTTGGCCTGCACCACCATCCGCCGGCTGCCGTCATTGCGGCTGATCTGGTTCTGTCCTTCCGCGACCTGAATCCGGGCGACGGAGGAGAGCGGCACGGTCACGCCTGTGGCGGTCGTTACCGGCAGAGCCGCAAGG
Organism: Brevundimonas sp. LPMIX5; assembly: GCF_003576505.1. NCBI lineage: Bacteria > Pseudomonadati > Pseudomonadota > Alphaproteobacteria > Caulobacterales > Caulobacteraceae > Brevundimonas > Brevundimonas sp. LPMIX5. The sequence goes on along the minus strand of NZ_QWTZ01000005.1, from coordinate 44,735 downwards.
GCCGCCGGATCATTCCGTGCATCATCCGCGAGACGGACGACGACGCTGAAGCGACGATCGCCTTCGAAGATTTGCCCGGCCTCGGCGCCGCCGACCGCGGCCGAAACCGCCTCGGAGACATCGGCGGCCGACAAGCCGTAGTTGGCGGCCGCGAAACGATCCACGCTGACGGTCAGGGTGGGCAGCCCGGACGCCTGTTCGACGCGAACGTCGGCAGATCCGGGCGTTGCGCGCAGGGCGGCGGCGACCCGGTCCGCAGTGGCCTGCAGCTGGGTGAAGTCGTCGCCATAGACCATCACGGCGAGGTCGGTCCGAACCCCCGAGATCAGCTCGTTGAAGCGCAGCTCGATGGGCTGGCTGAACTCGAAGCTGTTGCCGAGTTGTCCGGCGGCGAGCTCTTCGAACCGTTCGATCAGCTCCTCTTTCGGAAGGTTCGGATCGGGCCACTCCTTGCGGTCTTTCAGGACGATGACCGCGTCCGAAATGTTCGGCGGCATCGGGTCCACCGCCGCCTCCGCCGTCCCGGTCCGGGCGAAGACAGTCTTCACCTCGGGCTGGGCCTTGATGACGCGTTCGAGGGCCATCTGCATCGCCAGCGATTGTTCCAGCGAGGCGGACGGCACGCGCAACGCCTGCATGGCGATATCGCCTTCATCCAGGGTCGGAATGAACTCCCGCCCCAAAGAACTGAAGGCGATGCCGCCAATGACGAGGGCGCCGAGCGCGGACGCCAGGACGACTTTGGGCCGGTCGACGGCGGCGCGGATCGCCGGTTCGATCCAGCGCCGCGCGTATCGGAGGATGAAGGTCTCGTGCTCGTGGGCGTGGCCGTGCTCATCGACCTCGACCTTCTTCGGATCCCGGACCAGCAGGGCCGTCATCGCCGGCACGAAGGTGAAGGAGAAGATGAAGGCGCCGACGAGGGCCAGCATCACCGTTGCGCCCATGGGGATGAAGGTCTTGCCCTCCACGCCCTCAAGCATCAGCAGCGGCGTGAAGACCAGGAGGATGATCAGCTGGCCAAAAGCAGCCGGTTTGACCATCTGACGCGCCGCGGCTCCAGCAACCTCGAGCCGCTCCCGGCGTGTCAGCATTCGACCGGCTTCGGCCCGCCGCTGGCTGAGCATCAGCAGGGTATTCTCGACCACCACGACCGCGCCGTCGACCAGAAGGCCGAAGTCCAGCGCGCCGAGGCTCATCAGGTTTCCGCTGATGCCAAAGCGGTTCATGCCGATGACCGCGAACAGGAAGCTGATCGGGATCATCAGGGCGGTGATCGAGGCCGCACGGATGTTGCCGAGCAGCAGGAACAGCACCACGATCACCAGCAGAGCGCCTTCGATCAGGTTCTTGGCGACGGTTGAGATGGTCTTGTTGACCAGCGAGCTGCGGTTCAGGACCGGTTCGGCGACAACGCTCGGCGGCAGGCTCGCGGAAACCTCCTCGAGACGTTCGGCTGCGGCTTGGGCCACCGTCCGGCTGTTGCCGCCGGCCAGCATCAGCGCCGTACCAACCACGGCCTCGTGGCCGTCGCGGCTGGCGCCGCCGAGACGCGGCGCCTGGCCAATCTCGACGGTGGCGACGTCGGCGACCCGGACGACCAGTCCGTTGCGGTTGACGACGGGGGCCTGGGCGAGATCCGGGATGGTCTGCGCCAAGGCGTCGGTCCGCACGGTCAAGGCTTCGCCGGACCGCTGGACATAGCCAGCGCCAGCCTGGGTGTTAGCCCGTTCCAGCGCGACGACGAGATCGTTCAGGCTCAGACCGTAACCCGCCAGACGCGCGGCGTCGGGTCGGACCGCATACTCCTTCACATAGCCGCCGTTCACATCAACGCCGGCCAGTCCCTTCGCGGTCCGCATGCGCGGGGCGATGATCCAGTCCTGAACCGTGCGGAGATAGGTTGCGCGGGCCTGGGGCGTGGTCAGGAGTTCGCCTTCGGGCGTCAGATAGGCGCCGCCCGCCTGCCAGCCGGGCTCACCCGGTTTGGCGAGGTTGGCGCTGTTGAACGGCTTGAAGTCGACCGTCCACATCAGCACCTCGCCCAGTCCCGTGGTGATGGGCGCAAGCGCCGGCTCCACGCCTTCGGGCAACCGTTCGCGCGCCTGGGCCATCCGTTCGGCCACCTGCTGGCGGGCGAAGTAGATGTCCGTGTTGTCGGAGAAGATGACCGTGACCTGGCTGAAGCCGTTTCGGCTCAGCGACCGCGTGGTCTGGATGCCAGGAATACCCGCCATCGCGGTTTCGAGCGGATAGGTGACCTGACGTTCCATCTGCTCGGGCGCGAGCGCTGGCGCGATGGTGTTGATCTGAACCTGCCGGTTGGTGATGTCCGGCACGGCGTCGATGGGTAGCTGCGTCAGGTTGTAGAGGCCGAAGGCGGCGACGATCGCCGTCGCCAGGACCACGAACCATCGGAAGCGGACCGAGGCTTCGATAAGTGCTTTGAACATGACGCCCCCTAGTGCCCGTGCTCGGCTTCGCCCTTGGCCATTTCGGCCTTGAGCAGGAAGGCGTTGGCGGACGCCACGCGTTCAGATCCGGTGAGCCCGCGCAGGATCTCGGTGCGGCCCGCGGCCTGGCGGCCTGCGAGCACTTGCACGGCTTGGAAGCCGCCCTCGACCTGCACGAAGACCACGGTGTTTCCATCGACGGTCTGGACCGCCTCGGTGGGCACGGTCATCCCGCCAGTCGCCTCGCCGGTCACGATGGCGCCAGTGACGGCCGAACCGGCTGGCGGCAGAGACGCGCCAGAGGGTCGGGCCCGGATCACGGTCGCGCCGCTTTCGCTGAGACCGGCGTCGGCGGCGACGCCGGTGACGACGGCGTCGAACTCGCCGTTCGGCCCGGTCACGCGCATTGGCGCACCGGCACGCACATTGGCCGCAAGGGCAGGCGGTGCGTTGAAGACCATCTCGACACGAGCAGGATTGCTGACTTCCGCCACCACGCCGCCCTGGGCGACGAACCCGCCCGGACCGACCTGGACGCTGCTGACCACGCCCGAGATCGGACTGGTCACGCTGAGCCTGCCCGAAGCGTTCGGAGAGCCAGCGGCCGCCGAGCGGGCGCGAGCGGCGCGGGTCGCCGCCTCGGCGCTCAGGAACTGGGCGCGTGACGCTTCGACCTCCTGCCGCGCGACGATGCCCTGATCCGCCAGACTGCGATTTCGCTCATAGGCCTGGCGCGCCGCTTCAGCGGATGCCCCGGCCGCGTCGGCGTCCGCGCGGAAGGTCGCCGCCTCGCCGCTGACAAGGCTCACAAGCGGCTGACCGGCGCGGACCGACTGACCCGGCGCGACGAGAACGCGCTCGACGCGACCTCCGACGGCAGCGCCCACGGCAGCGCGAGAATCGACCATCGGCTCTACGCGGCCGGCGAGCCGGGTCTCCCCTCCTCCTCCGCCGCCGACGCCGACGACCGTGATGCCCGCTGCCTGGATCTCTGCTGTGGTGAGTTCAATCCGACCTTCGGTCTCTGCCCCGGCGGCCTCCCCCTCGGCGTGTCCCCCCTCTTCCTCGGCATGGCCGGCTTCGCCTTCGGCGGCAGCCGGCGCGGCGGGTTCGGAGGACCGGGTGGCCAACCAGAGGCCGCCGCCTCCGAGAATGACCAGGGCGGCGACGCCGCCGATCAGCAGGGTCTTGTTCGATGTGCGCTTGCGCATCACTGGGCTCCTTCGAAGGGGGCGCGGCCATCAAGGCGCGCGAGATCGATCTCGGCTCGGACGCGCGCGAGACGCGCGTCGACCGCTGCAGACCGGGCGTTGACGAGGGCGGTGCGGGTCACCCGCAGTTCGACCTGGGAAATGCGGCCGGACTCAAAGCCGATGCGGGACAGGCGATAGGCTTCCTCTGCGGCGGTGACGCCGCCGTCAGCAGCGTTGACGCGACTGACCGAGGCCGAAAGGCGAGCGACCGCGGCAGCGCGGTCCGCCTGGGCTTCCTGCCGCGCACTCATCAGCCGGGCGTCGGCAGCGCGAAACTCGGCTTGCGCCGCTTCGATGTTTCCCCGGTTCCGGTCGAACAACGGCAGCGGCATGCTGACGCCGAAAGTCAGCGCCGTCGCATCTTCCGCCTCGAAGCGGCGGATGCCGATACTGGCGTTGATGTCGGGGCGGGCCTGAACCCGTTGAACATCGATGCGTCGTTCGGCGGCGGACCGTTGGGCTTCGGCGACGCGGACCGTCGGCGCATCCTCGATCACGGATCCGATCGTCGTCGGCGCCTCGTCGAGAAGGCTGTCTTCGATCTGCGTGACCGGAACCGGGATCATGGCGACAGCCGTGAGACGGGCATAGGCCGCGTCGCGTTCCGCGACAGCTTCATCCCGCGTCGCGCGCGCCGAGGCAGCCTCGGCCTCCCCCTGAATGCCGCGGAGGAGAGGTTCGCGACCTTCCTCCACGAGGGTCAGGGCCGCGCGGGCATCCGCGACGGTCAGCGTGAGGGTTTCTTCCGCGAGCGTGGCTCGCCTCTGCGCGGCCTCCGCTTCGGCATAGATCAGGGCCAGGCGGCCTGCGGCGTCGATGACCGCAAGGTCTCGTTGAAGGCCCACTGCGCCGGCCTCGGCGCGAGCGGCGGCGATGCGCGTCGAACGACGTCCCCACAGCTCGAGATCCTGACTGATCGCCAGGGTCATGTCCGCGTTGTTCAGACCCGAATAGGGGCCTGAGCCATAGGCGTTCTCGACATCGAAGCCGAGGACAGGGTTGGGACGCACCCGTGCCTGACGGACACGGGCTTCCGCTGCGTCGTAGTTGGCGCCCGCCTCAAGGGTCGCAGGCGCATTCCCGAGTTGAGCGAGGAGTTGGGCATAGGTCGGAGCTGGGTCAGCCCATACGGGACTGGCCAGGGTCGCCGCGATCGCAGCGAGGGCGCAGCCGACCGCGTAACGCGGCCGCCTGCGAGATGTGGGAGACATGATTCATTTCCAGAGTTTCTGAGGACGAAGAGGCGCGCTAAGGCGCAGGTCTTCGGTCAGACTCTGGGAGGACGCTTCAGGCCGTCAGGCGTGATGGACGCCCGGAAGTCATCCTGTCGGCCGCTTTGCAGAGGAGGCTCGCCGAACGACGGAGCAAAGGCGTCCACGGCAGGACCGCGCGCCGTTGAGGTGTGGTGGCAGTGGCCGTGCGAGCAGATCCCGTGACCGCCGCTCTTGCCGCTGTGGTCGCCCTCGCTTTGATCATGATCGACGACCGCGTGAGCCGCAGGCGGTTCCGGCAGACAGGTCGCGGCGTCGACGGCGGGCGCAAAGAAGAAGGCGGCGAAGACAAGAGTCATCGCCACGATCAGCTTCGCCCATGTCGTCATCGACCAGGTCATCGCGCGCTGCATACTTTCGTTCTCGAAGTTAGGCAATGCGTTACAAAGTCCGAGCAGCGGCGTGGGCTGCGCGGCTCTCCGCCCTAGCCTGCACCAAGATCGAAATGGCGGACTGGAGGAAGACGCCGCCCAGCAGAAGGCCCGCCAGCAAGTCCGGCCACCGGGATCCAGTCAGCCAGACCAGCCCGCCGGCCGCGGCGACGCCCAGGCTGTGGATCAGATCGTTCCGTGTGCAAAGCCAGACGGAGCGCACGTTGGCGTCACCGTCACGGAAACGCACGAGCAGCAGGGCGGCGATTAGATTCGCGGCGAAGCCGACCAGTCCCAGACCGGTGATGACGACGCCTTCGGGCGGCTGCCCCGTGACCGCTCTCCAGACGGCGTAGCCGAGAATGCTCACGGCCATGACGAGGAGGCTTGCGCTTTTGAAGACTGCGGCACCGGACCGCACCCGCACGGACTTGCCGATGGCCCAGAGGCTGACGGCGTAGGTGGCGCTGTCGGCCAGGAAGTCCATCGCATTGGCGGCGAGAGCCGCCGATCCCTGCATGAGACCGCCCGCGGCGACCGCGAAGAACCCACCCAGATTAAGGGCGATGACGGCCATCAGCACGCGCCGATAGGCGGGCGAGGCCCCGTCGAACCGGACCTGATGGCCGCAGCAGCCTCGGGCCGGGGCGCAGGATTCTGTCGGAGCGGGCGTCGTCATGCACCCTTCATGCATCCTCTAGCCACTAGAGGATCAAGCCCTATATTTCGAGCATGGCCAGAGACCCATCCCCTCCCCCGCTCCGGACGATCGGGCGCCTTTCGGCCGAGACCGGCGTGAAGGTTCCGACGATCCGGTTCTACGAGAAGATCGGACTGCTGGAGGAGCCGCCCCGCACCGCGAGCGACCGACGCCTTTACGACGGCGCTGCGACGCGGCGGCTCGCCTTCATTCGCCACGCGCGGCAGCTGGGGTTCGAGATCGACGACATCCGCGCCCTGCTGGCGCTGTCCGACGAACCCGACCAGCCCTGCACGGAGGTCAACCGGATCGCCGAACGCCAGCTTGCGGCGGTTGAGACTCGCATCGCCGGGCTTCAGGCGCTGCACGCCGAACTCACCCGTATTCAGGCGGCGAGTTGCTCAGGTGGGCGGATTTCCGACTGCCGAGTGATTGAGGCGCTTGGAAACCATGCGCACTGTGACGGTCTCCACGCATGACGACGGCCCTTCGCGTTCCGTCACTCCAAACAACCTTGGCCGTATCGGTCAGGTGAACGACCCGGCGGAGCACCAGTGGTTCCGAAAGTCGAGCGTACTCTTCGTCGCGGTTGCCGGCCGCCACGAGCGGCCAGTCCGGGTGGATATCCCAGGCGAGGGTGAGAACGCACATGCCCCAGCATCGCGCGAAAGCGGATCGATAGCGACAGTCCAGGCGGTCACGCCCGGGGCGAAAGCGCCCGGCCGGGAGCTGAGGAGGAAGGGAGGTCTCGGGCGAAGCGGGATTGGGGAGATCGGCTCCCCGGCGGCTTCGCATCAACAGGAGACTGATATGCAGACCATGGTGTTCACGGGCCGCCTCGCGGCCGACCCCCAGATCAGCGACGACTTCGGCAAAGCGGTCTTCCGCCTGCTCGAACAGCGCGGGACCGACAATGCCGGCAAGGCCCGGCTGGTCGGCGTCAACTGCGTCAGCTGGTCGAAGGGCCTCAACGAGAAGGTCATCGCGCGCGGGCTGGCGCAAGGGTGCGAGGCCGTCGTGATCGGCGCCTTCATCGACACCGCCTACACCGCCCGCGACGGGTCGGAGCGGACGGCCAAGGAGCTGGTGATCAATCGGCTCACCGTCCTCGACTGGGCGGAAGACCGCCAGGCCGATGCGAGCGCAGACGCGGCGGACGACCGCGCCGCCGCCTGATCCTCAACCGCTCATCCTGATTTCAAGGAGACTGACCATGCAAACCCTGACCCTCGAAGGCTACCTGGCCGCAGACCCTTCCATCCTGTCGGCGCAAGGCTCCGGCAAGAAGCGCGCGAGCTTCCGCGTGGTGGAAACCACCCGCTTCCGGCGCGCCAACGGTGAACCCGGCGAGCGGACCACCGGCTTCAACTGTATCTGCTTCAACGAGGCGACGGCTGAAAACTACATCCAGCCCTATGCCCGAAAGGGCAGCCGCGTCGTGATCCAGGGCCATGTCGAAAACGACACCTGGACCGGCAAGGACGGGGTGGAGCACTACGACCTTCGCCTCGTCGTCAGCGACATCCGGTTGAAGAACCGGCGCGTCGTCGGCGAACCGTCCGAAGACCGCTCCGGCGTCGCCGATCGCGGCGTCGAGGCGGGCGGCGGCTACGATCTCAACGACGACATCCCGTTCTGATCCGAAGGGGAGATTTGAAGGGCCCGGGCGCGCTGCGCCTCGGGCCCTTCTTCGTGCTGGCGACGGAAAGGCCGGAGGAAGGGCGCGGTCGGACGAGCCATCGGGGCTCGCCGAAGGAGACCGCCATGTCCGCATGGACCCAAGCCCGTATCAATCTGCTGAAGCGCCTGTGGCCCGAAGGGCGGAGCGCCGAGACCATCGCCCTGGAACTCGGCGGCGGCCTCACCCGCAACGCCGTCCTCGGCAAGGTCGCTCGCCTCGGCCTCTCGGAGGGGCGCACAGGCGCCCGGACTCGTCGCGAGGCGGCGCATCACGTGGCGCCCGAGCCGCCGCCCGATGGCGTTGCGACCATTCTGTCGGTGAGGCGGATGGATTGCCGTTGGCCGTATGGCGAACCGGGCGACGCCGCCTTCAGCCTCTGCGGTCGTCCGTCTGAACGCGGCGCCTTCTGCGCCGCCCATGCAGCGATCGCCTATCGGCCCACACCGCTGTCGGTGGAGGGCCTTATGCGCCTCGCGGGCGTGGCGCCTTGAGGACGGCTCGCTCGCCTGGGGATGCGCCGCCGGCCCGCCGGCGTCGAGGGACGAGAAGATCGACGCCTTCTCGTCCGTATCGGCGCGACGGCGCCGAATGGAGTCGTCGTCGCGAAGGGCGACGACGACTTGCCCCCACACAACGCCCTCCGACTTTGTCACGGCACCCCGGAAGTCAACGGCTGCGCCGTTCCCCTCCACGGAGGGCAAGCGGCCCTCCGCTCCGGTGACTGCCGAGGACCCCGCCGTGGCCAAAGCCGGGGTCGTTGCGCATGGGGCGCTTCGACAGTCTCTTTTCAAAGGAATGGTTCGATGACCCACTTCAACACCGCCTTCTCCGCCTCTTCGAAGACCGACTCCGCCTTCGACGACCTGACCGCGTCCTTGGGGGATGCGCGTCCGCACCCCACCGAGGACGCCCTGATCCAGCTGGGGCGCGCGCTCATGACCGAGCTCGTGGACGTGATCTCCGACACCGCTCTGGAGGACTATCAGACGATCCTCGGCGAAGCGCTTATCGGCGCCTTCCACTCGGCCGCGGGACGGATTGAACGGGACGCCGACCGCGCCCGTGACGCGATGCGCGCCCTGGATCGGGATTTCGACGGATCGGAAGCGGCCGATGTCGAACTTCAGGACGCAACGGCGAAAGCGAGATCCGGAGATGCGGCGACGCAGGCCTGCGAACTGATCCGGGATGCGGCCTCCGAAACCTGGACGATCGCGACCGGGGAGGTCTGGACCGCCTGGCGGGGATCACGGCGCGGCACCCATCTGACGGCGGCGCAGCTGGAGGCGAAACAGGCGATCCGGGCGATCCGGAATCGTCGGTCCGGAGAGGCCGATCCGGGCGGTCCGGTCGTCGCCTTCCGGGGCGCGCCGATGGCGGACACGGCCGAGGACGCCGGGCGGATCTTCGACGCCCTCAACTGGGCTAAGGGGGAGTGGCCGGACATGGCTCTGGCGACGACCGGGGCGAAAGGCTCCGAGAAGCTGGCGATCAAATGGGCCCAGCAGAAGGGGGTGAAGCTGATCCTCGCCCGGGCGGATTTCGACAGGAACGGAAAGGCGGCTCCCTTCCGGGCGAACGACGAGTTGATCGCGCTGGAGCCGGAGGTCTGCCTGACCCTGGTCCATTCGCTGGCCGGGGTGCGGGAGGATCAGCGGCCGTTCGGACCGGCGCTCAACCTCGGCCAGAAGGCGATGGAGAACGGGCTGCGGCACGTGCCCATCAAGGCCCGGGCCGCCTGAGACATCACGATCTGGATCAATGACCCGCTCGGCTTCGGCCGGGCGGGATTTTTCTTGTCATCCGGCGGACCCGAAGCGGTCTGAACGCCGGGGTCGCCTGGGTCTTGCCGAGGTTTGATCGGCTGTGTTCACTGTTGGAGAGGCTGGTTGGAAATCGTCAGATTGAGGGCTTAGGGCAAGATAAAAGAGGGGTTTTGGCCTTCTGTTTTCCTGAGCCCGGGCAGACACTTGCGAGGATTGCGGAGACCGACGTCGACTTGCGCTGAGTTGACGCCTGATTCCGCGACGACGACAGGCCGGAGCCCCGATCATGCAGGTCCGAACCGCCATTGAGGTACGCCTCGCCCAAGCGTCAAAGGATGACGTCTCGACCTTGAAAGTGCGCCTTCCGCAGAGGTTGAAGTCGGACAAGACCAGCGTCCGGATCGCCATGTTCCAGAGGCTCGCGGCCTCGCGCCTGTTCGCCTACGGGGACCGCGCCGGGTGTCTGCGCGCGGCCCAGAACCGCTCGGGTCGTCCCTTCCGTCTCGACGTCCGGCAGCGCGTCACGGTCAAGGCGCTGGTGTCCCGGCACATGGGCAAGGGGTTCGCCCGGGGCGCGGCGCTCGCCGCCCATATCGCCTATCTCGGCCGCATGGGCGCGGGCGAGGACGGCGAGCGCGCGGCCTTTTTCGGACCGGTGCGTGAGAGGGTCGATCCGACCGGCGCCACGGAGTGCTGGGCGAAGGACAGGCACCATTTTCGCTTCATCATTTCACCCGAGCACGGCGATCGGATTTCGGACCTCCAGGGCTTCGCCAGGGAGGTCATGTCGAGGGTCGCCGACGACCTTGGAGAACCGGGTCTGAACTGGATCGCCGTCTGCCATTTCGACACCGACCAGCCGCACGCCCATGTGCTTGTGCGCGGCCGGAGAAGCGACGGCCGGGACCTCGTGATTCCGCGCGACTACATCGGCTACGGCTTTCGCGCCCGGGCCCAGGAAGTGGCCCAGGAGCGGCTCGGCGACCTGAGCCGTCAGGACGCCGAACGGCGGGTCTGGCGTGAGACCGAGGCCGACCGGTTCACCGCCTTCGACCGCCGTCTCCTGGCAGCTGCGGACAACAACGGCTGTGTCGATGACGGGATCGGGGGCACTGACGCCTGGACGGCGCTGACCCGGGGACGGTTGCGCCATCTGGAGACCCTGGGCCTCGCCGAACGAACAGGGCGGCGCTTCCGGCTGGCCCCGGATATGGAAGCCCGACTTCGGAGGCTGCAGCTCTCGAAGGACGTCATTCGCACCCTCAACCAACGGCGTCTTGACGGCGCGCGGTCGGCGGAACAGCTGGGCAAGGCGCCGGTCCAGGGCAAGGTCGTGAAGACCGGCTTCCACGACGAACTGGGCGGCTCCGCCTATGTGGTGGTGCGCGCCGCTGACGGCTCCGAACACTATGGGCGGCTGGGTGTCGGCGAGACCCCGCCAACCGTGGGAAAAGCGGTCACGCTTTCGCTCGATGCGCGCGGCTTCGCCCAGGTCCTCAGCGGCAAGCATCTGGGTCAGGATCTGGGTCGGTGACGATTTGCCGAACTCATGCCGCTTCCGGGAAGACCTTCTCGACAGACAGGCTGCCTTCCGGCAGGGGGCGCAGCAGCTCGGCCTCGGGTTTGCGCAGGTCCAGCCAATCGAGGGCCGCATCGGGTCTCAGCAGGACGATCTGGCGGTCGTGGTAGGGGGCGATGTCCGGTCCCGGCTCGGTGGTCAGCATGGCGAAGGCGCCGTCTCGAACCAGGCCGGCGACCCAGAAGATCGGCGCGTCGGCCATGGTGAACCGCCACTTGGTCTTGCGCTTCTGACCCGGCTCGGCATCGGTGAACTCGAAGAAGCCGTCGGTGGGGATCAGGCAGCGGGTGACGCCGTCGAAGGATCGACCGTCGGATCGGAAGTTGAACACGGGTCTTCCCTGTGGCGACTTCCAGGCCCAGGGCGACACGATCAGCTGCGAGCCATCGGGGCCTCGCGTGATGATGGGCGCCCGGTCGCCGATACGGATCGAGGCCATGGGTCCGAAGTTGGGCATGCCGCCGGGAAAGACGAGACGGTCGCCGGTTCGGTTGAAGGTCTCGATCACCTCGTCGAACGGCAGGATGAGCTGATACTCGTTGCACATGCGGACCTCCGTCTACCGCCCCATTGATCGCCGACTTCGCTGAAAAAGCCAGCGGCGACCGTCCCTGGCCGTCCTGGCGCGCGGTCCACAGGTCGTCCGGCGAAGGGGATAAGAGATGAGCGAAGGTTGACTCTTCGCATCATACAGAACCAGAACATTACAGGAACATTCATCAGCCTTGGGAACAGGAGGCTTCTCATGCGCGCCCGCCTGCCTGCCGGGCTCGACATCCTGCGCGATCGGATCCGCGCCCTTGAACAGGGCGGCCGGAACACCACCGGGGTGTTGCCCTTCGGCGTGAAAGATCTCGATCGCCATCTCCCCAGCGGCGGTCTTTCACTGGGCGCCGTTCATGAGATCGCAGGCGGCGGCGAGGAGGCCGTGGACGGCGCCGCAGCCGCCCTGTTCGCCGCAGGCATCGCCGCCCGGCGGCCCGGCCAGGTGTTGTGGTGCGTAACCCGCCCCGACCTCTTCGCACCGGCCCTGCGTCAGGCCGGTCTGGGGCCGGACCGGGTGATCTATGTCGAGGCCGGGGACGAGCCTTCCCTTCTCGCCTGTTTCGAGGAAGGCCTTCGTCATCCCGGTCTGGCCGCCGTCGTGGCCGAGACCGCCCGCCTCAGTCTCGTCGCGTCCCGACGGCTGCAACTGGCCGCCGAAGACTCGGGCGGCCTGGGTCTGGCGGTGCGCCGATGGCGACGGGCTTCGGAAGCCGCCGACTTCGGTCAGCACACCGCCTCCGCCACGCGCTGGCGCATCAGCCCGGCCCCCTCCTCGCCCTTGCCCGTGCCCGGCGTGGGGCGGGCGCGCTGGTTCGTCGAACTCATCCGTTGTCGCGGCGCCGAGGCCGCGGATTTCACCTTGGAAGCCTGTGATGAGACGGGTCGTCTCGCTCTACCTGCCGAACTGGTCCGTCGATCGTCTGCGACGCGGACTGGCGGACGTCGCGCCGCCGCCTGAGCTTCCCCTGATCCTCGCGGGTCGGTCCGGGCGCCGTCGGATCGTGCTCGCCGCCAACACGGCGGCGCTGGCCCAGGGCGCACGCGTCGGCATGGCGGCGACCCAGGCTCAGGCCCTCATCCCCGGCCTCGACGTTCGGGTGGCGGATCCGGCGGGCGACGAGGCCGCGCTCGGTCGTCTCGCCGTCTGGGCCATGCGCCGGTACGCCCCCGTCTGCCAGCCCGATCCGCCGGATGGCCTCGCCATCGACGCCACCGGGGCCGCCCACCTTCAGGGCGGGGAGGCCGCCATGCTGGCGGACATGATCCTACGCCTGAAGGAGGAAGGCATTGAAGCCGACGCCGCGATCGGTCCGACCTATGGCTCCGCCCATGCCGTGGTCCGCTTCCGACGCGCGCACCGTATGATCGCGCCCGACGCCGTCGACGCCGCCATCGCAGGATTGCCGCTGGCGGCGCTGCGGCTTCCGGAGGCGTTGATCGCGCATCTGCACCGGATGGGCTTCGACCGGATCGCCGACGTCGCACATCGGCCTCGCGCGCCTCTCACGCTCCGGTTCGGTCATGACCTCGGCCGTCGCATCGACCAGGCCTACGGGCGTGTGGACGAGCCGCTCGTCCCGGTCGAGGCGCCGGAGATCCCGACGGTGTCGCGGGTGTTCGGGGAGCCGATCGGCGCGCCGGAGACCCTCGAGCGCCATGTCACGGCGCTCGCCTCGGAACTGTGCGCGGCGTTGGAGATCCTGAGCCTGGGAGCCAGACGGCTGGACTGGTTGTGCGTCCGTGTCGACAACCGGGTCGAGGCGCAGAGGGTGGGCCTGGCCCGACCGACCCGGGATGCGGCCCGGCTGTCGCGCCTGCTGACCGACCGGATCGAAAAGATCGATCCGGGGTTCGGCATCGAGCGCATGACCCTGTCCGCAGTCCAGGCCGAACCCCTCGATTGGCGGTGGGGCAAGAGCGCCTTGGGCGAGACCGAGGGGCCAGACCTGTCGGATCTCGTCGATATGCTGTCCAACCGCATCGGCGCCCAGCGCCTGTATCGACTGGTCCCGGTCGAGAGCGACGTGCCCGAGCGCTCCGTCGGCAAGGCGCCGCCCCTTTCTGTCGCTCCGGTTCTGGACTGGACGCCGGATTGGCCGCGTCCCGCACGCCTGTTGAAGCGGCCCGAGCCCGTCGAGACCATGGCCCTGCTGCCCGACAATCCCCCGACCCACTTCACATGGCGAGGCGTACGGCGTCGGGTAGTCCGCGCGGACGGCCCTGAAAGGATATTCGGAGAATGGCGACGGCGGGACGCCGAGGTCTGGGCCGTTCGTGACTACTTCCAGGTTGAGGATGAGGTGGGGCGGCGGTTCTGGTTGTTCCGGGCTGGCGACGGCGAAGATGGTCGGACGGGGTCGCAAGCCTGGTTTATCCATGGACTGTTCGGGTGATCGATTGTCGCGTCAATCCGGGGTCACCTCGTTGGGCGCGTCGGGAGCGGCCTCGTCGGCCAACCAGTGCGAGGGGATGAGGAAATCGGCCTCGCCGCGCCAGTTGGCCACCTCTTTGACGCCCTCGATGTCGCCCCATGCATGATGGTCCGCATGATCCAGCACGATGATCTGCAGGCGGGAGTTGAACGACCCGTGCGCGCGAGCGAGGCTCGCGAAAATCTTGCGCGTACTCTCCAGATCGCCGAGCCGACCTTTGCGCCCACGAGCGGCGCCAATCGACTCTCCAGGCTCGTCAAGATCGGCTTCGCCGGTGACGATCTGTTCGAAGGTGTCGCTCGGGAAATAGACCTGGCTCGGCTGATCTATGACGAGGAAGGTCGGCACCGGATTGTTCTGGAGACGATTGAGGAAGACCCCGTGAAGCGCGAGCAGGGCGGCGAGATGGTAGGCCATCCAGTTCTCGCCGCTGCCGATTTCCCAGAGAAAATCCGCGCCCTTGGCGCCCTCGCGTTCGAACCGGAGATTCAGCTCGCGCTCATCGAGCATGGGCCGGCCTTCGGCGCCTTCGATCCCGAGATGCTCGATGAAGCGGACGATGTAGCTTGAGATACGGGCATGGACGTCCGAAGCGCGGCGGCGGCGTTCTTCGTCGTTGCCTTGCCGCTCGATATCCCGGATGTCGCCGCGAAGTTTGGCGACCTGGGCCTCCAGACCCTCGTCACCCTGGATATCCCCGAGCATGCGCAAGGCCTGTTCGGTCGATCCGATAAATCTGAAGATGTTCTCCAGGCTCTGCGACTGGCCGCGTTCCTTATCGACCTGCGCCTCGAACTCGCGTCGGGTGCGTTGCAGGGCCTGAAGATCGTTTTCCGCCTGAAGCAGGGAGCCCTGAACAGCGATAAGGTCACGATCAACCATAGGCCGAGCGGTCGTCGCGCCAGTCGAGAGGCTCTGCAGCTCAGCGATCGGGTCGTTCAGTTCCTCCAGGGCGTCTTTCGCCGCTTCGGTGTCCGATCCACACAGAACGCAGGACTCTCCCGCGACATGAGCCTTGAACCAGCCGACACCTTTCACGCTCGCCGACTGCTCAGCCAGCACATCGGCATAGTCGACCACCGCTCGGGAAAGGCTGCGCAGCTTGCGTAGGCGACGCCGTTCGGCGCCGATCTTCTGGTCGAGCGCCTGCTCCTGACGACGAATGTCGTCCAGCCGGGTCACCGCAGCCGTGACCCGGCCAGGAGCGGCGACAGATTGACCGCCGGCGGCGACCACCTCGGCGAGCACCGAGAGCAGCCCGCGCAGGTCTCCGGGCGGCTCTCCGGGCGGCACGAGACTGAGCTCCTGGGCGCGGAAGAAGGCGCCGCGTGCGTTTGCGCTCCAGTTGTCGATGGCGTTGCGCCGGGTCCGCAGCTCTGTCTCGACCTTGCGTAATTCGTCACGCAGCAGCCGAAGGCGATGGAGTCTCACCAAGTCTTCGTTGGTCACGATCCCCAAAGCGAGAGGCAGCACGTGGCGCAAGGTCTCGCGATGCTCCGAAGAGTCCGCCTTGAAGAAGAGCGTGTAGGGATTGGCCACGACATGTTGTGGCAGAAGGTTGAAGGCCGCCAGATCGCGGAAACTCGCCCGCCCGCCGAAGCCTTTGTCCTTCTCCGGATCGAGCGCCAGATTGGACAGGCCGGAATAGATGTCGAGCAGCGCTTTAAGACGCGCGACGTTGGAGTTCGCCGCCGGGCGCATGGGCAGGGGCTGCTCCACCTCAGGCCCCTGTTGCAGCCATATCTCCTCGGACACCTGACGCGCCGCCGGCTTAGGGCGGGCGATCCTCATAAGGCCGGCGTCGGTTTCGATGGTTAGTCCGAACCAAGAAACCGCGTTGCGGATCACACCGACAGCGATCGAGCAGGAGCCCGACCCGAGCACATAGTCGATGATGTTGACGATCGAGGATTTGCCAGTGCCGCTCCATCCGGTCACCACCGACACCGCGCCCGGGTCGAAGGTCAGCGTCCGGGGTTCGAAGCGAACGTCTTCCGGCCAGATGATGATTTCGCGGATGAAGAGCTTCATGGGTCAGAACTCGATGTTCAGCTGTCGCTGGGCGGCTTCAAAGCCGTCCATGGCGAACCAGGTCCCGAGCCGCTTGGCGGCGCTCAGGACGTGAGAGACCGGGGGGTCGAGATCCCGGATAGCTTGCGGAAGATCGGCGCCGCTCATCGCCCTGAAGCGAGGAAAGCCTTCTCCGCCTTCGCGGATCAGAAGGCCCGAGGCGACACCCACCTGCAGCGCCTTGAGCGCGGTGTCGGCATGCGCCTCCACACGGCGTTGCAGGCCGGCGAGCAAGTCGGGCCGCTCCACGACGGCTTTGAGGAACCCGCTGTCGAAATTCATGCCGTGGACCTTGTCCACCGTCGCGCGGTGAAGAAGCAGGGCGGCGCTGACCACAAAGATGGGCAGGATCGGCGGCGCGCCATGGGCCTTGCCGGCGTGGCGCTGGGCGACATGCCAGAAGGCGCTGGCCATCAGAGCCGGGTTTCTGGCCAGCAGTTCCTCGTGATCAATCTTCACCGGAGGGCTCCGGGGAATAGTTAGGGTCCCACCAGACCTGATTCTCGTCTGCCAGGCGGTGGTAGTGGCCGGACGTCATGTAGAGCTCGCCGCAGGGCTGACCATCCAGCGGTTCCTGGTGATCATAAGTGGCGTCGGCGAGCACGGCTTGTCCGATCTCCGTCGGCGGCTTGGGCTTCATCTCCCGGGTTCGGCGCCGCATCAAATTCTGCCATCGGGTGCGCAGGCGGTCACCCCGATCGCGCCATTCCCCGTCGGCGACCTCGCCCTCGATGACGAGCCGGTGCTTTTCGGCATTGAACTTCAGGAAATGATCGACGGCGTCGACAACATCCTCATCCTGGGCTTCGATCCGGCCGAGGTGCTCGACAAACGTCCGCGACAAGGCGCCGGCACGATCGGCGTCGGACACCCGTACATCCGAGGCCGCCCTCGGAAGAAGGCGGCTCCGCGCCTGGCGAGCCTGGAGGGCATCCTTCTGGAGTAGAATCGCGGCACGCGACACCATTCCGGGACGCCCGGCATTCCATTCCTCACGCACCAGCCGCGTCAGCCATCCGAGCAGGCCGTCCAGAATGTCCTCCGCATTCGCCCTGGGGCTCAAACCGAGGCCGTTCGCCATGGCGGCGCGATCCTCTGCCGGGTCGCCGGCCTCGACGATCTCGATGCGTCCGATCAGGTCGAGCAGTTCGTCGTCGGAGCGTTGTAGCACCCGGTCGATCAAGGCCTGCGCCTGTGTGACCTTGGTCGTTTTCTTGGACGGCGCCGTGCCTTCGGCTCGCAGGGCGACCAACACCTGCGCCGCGCTCGCCTCGCCAAGCTTGCGCTTCTTCAAGAGGGTGGAAATGGCCGTCTCCACAGGCCGATTGACGAAGAAGAGATATCGCTCGCAGGCGATCGCCTCAGGCGTCTCCTGCTGGAGCAACCAGATTTCCAGCGTGCGCCAGATCGCCTTGCTGCGGTCAGAGAGCAATCGGGCGCTGGGCGTCGCCGTGCTCTTGTCCTGTTCCTGAACGACGGCCTTACCATCCTTGAGGACGACCACGTCGTCCAGATGTTCCACGGCGATCACGGCCCCCACACCGGCATGGGCCAGATGGTGAAGCGCCCTTTCGAGTTGAAGGATGTAGCCGGCCGCCTGCGGCGCCGCCGTGTTGTTTATCGCCGCCAACCCCGACCCTAACTTCAACGGCGTTCCGCTTCGCCGGACAGCGGTTAGTTGTACGGATTCCTGCAAGAACGCCAATAGCTGGCTGGAACGAAGACTTTTTAATCCCGGCAGCCTCGACAGTTGGGATAGCGTCGGTCTGCGTTGCACGTCTAGATTATCGATCGGGCCGGAAGGGAGCGAGGGACGTGGAGCATTACACCAGCCGGGTGCGCGACAGCATCCTGCCCCTGTCCATCGCCAAAACCCTGCCTGCGGCGTTCCGCGAATGGCGGTTCACCGAGCGGACCGAGGACCACGGCGCGCCGGTCGAGACCTGTCGCCTCTGCGGTCAGGAAGGGCTCCGCTACCACTTCGAGATCGGCAACGAGCGGACCGACGAGACCCTTTGGGTCGGGTCACACTGCATTCTGAAGTTCGACGTCGCCATCGTCCAGGAAGGACGCCGACTGACGCCACAGGAGGCCAAGCGGCGACTGACCGAACTGACCAATGAGATGCAGCTCAAGGCCTGCATCGCCGCGCTGGAGAAGCTGGCTGCTGCGGAGAACAACGCGATCCTTGAAGGCGCGTTGGAATACTACAAGCGGCACGGGACATTGACGCCGAAATACGCAAACGTGGTCTTCTGGCGTCTGAAGACCAATGGGATCGACCACCAGCCCAGCTTCTTCAAGGTCGAGCTCAAACGTCAGCAGCACATCGACGATTTACAGTCGATGCCCACTGGACGCGTGCACAGGTTCTGGGCAGCGCTTAGTCCTGCCCAGCGAAAGAAGGCCATCGCCCTCGGTCACACGCCACCGCCCCCTGAATAAGAAAGTGATCTCGCTTTCCTGGCGTCGAAGAATGTGAACATAACGGGAACAAACCTCCCGTTGGGCCCATGTCGTACGTCGAACTCCAATGCGCGTCCCACTTCTCGTTCCTGAGAGGGGCGAGTTCTTGCGAGGAGCTGTTTGCCCAGGCGGCCGCCTGTGGGCTCGACGCGCTGGCGGTGACGGACCGGAACAGTCTGGCGGGCATCGTCCGGGCGCACGAGGCAGCGCGGGCGACCGGGGTTCGGCTGATCGTGGGCTGCCGTCTCGTGCTGGAGGATGGGGCGGAGATTCTCGTCTATCCCCGGGACCGGGCGGGCTACGCCCGGCTCTGTCGCCTGCTGACGGTGGGCAAGCGGCGGGCGGGCAAGGGCGGATGCCGGCTCGGGTGGGACGACCTGGAGACTTGGGGCGAAGGATGGATCGCCGTGCTGGTCCCCGACGGCCTGACGGCGGCGCGTCGGAACCTGGTGCATCTGGTCGAAGTCTTCGGCGACGACGCCCATCTGGCCCTGACCCTGCATCGGCGGCCGCGCGACCAGATGAGACTGCATCAGCTCTGCGAAGCCGCGAGGGCCGCGGCGGTGCGGACGGTGGTGACCAACGACGTTCTGTTCCACCATCCCGACCGCAGGATCCTGCAGGATGTCGTCACCTGTATCCGGGAAGGCTGCACCATCGACGACGTGGGCTTTCGCCGGAGCCGGACGGCCGACCGGCACCTGAAGCCGGTGGGCGAGATGCACCGACTGTTCGCGCGCTATCCGGAGGCCCTAGCGCGCACGGTCGAGATCGCCGATCTCTGCCGCTTCAGCCTGGACGAGCTGGCCTACCAGTATCCGCGCGAGGCGGCGGCGGGACAGACCCCGCAGGAGGCGCTGGAGGCCCTGACCTGGGCGGGGGCGGCGGACCGGTATCCGGAAGGCTTGCCTGACAAGGTGCGGGCGGCGCTGAAACACGAGCTCGGACTGATCGAGACCCTGGGCTATGCGCCCTACTTCCTGACCGTTCACTCCATCGTCCGCTTCGCCCGCAGCCGGGACATCCTGTGTCAGGGGCGAGGGTCGGCCGCCAACTCGGCGGTCTGCTTCGTGCTGGGCGTCACCTCCATCGATCCGGGGCGCAACGACCTCCTGTTCGAACGCTTCGTCAGTCAGGAGCGCAAGGAGCCGCCGGACATCGACGTCGACTTCGAGCACGAGCGCCGCGAGGAGGTGATCCAGTGGATCTATGACACCTATGGGCGGGACCGGTCCGCCCTGTGCGCCACCGTCATCCGCTACCGCTCGCGCGGCGCCCTGCGCGATGTCGGCAAGGCGCTGGGCCTGACCGAAGACCTGATCAAGACCCTCTCGTCCCAGGTCTGGAGCTATTCGTCGGAGGGGGTCGAGGATCGGCACGCCGAGGAGCTGAACCTCAATCTGGAGGACCGGCGTCTGAGGTTGGCGCTGGACCTGTCACGACAGCTGATCGGGTTTCCGCGCCACCTGTCCCAGCATCCCGGCGGGTTCGTCCTGACCGACGACCGGCTGGACGATCTCGTGCCCATCGAGCCGGCGGCGATGAAGGATCGTCAGGTGATCGAATGGGACAAGGACGACATCGACGCCTTGAAGTTCATGAAGGTCGATGTCCTGGCGCTGGGCATGCTCAGCTGCATGCGGCGCGGTCTCGACCTGTTGCGCGATCACAAGGGCATGGATCTGGACCTGGCCTCCATCCCGGCCGAGGATCCCAAGACCTACGCCATGATCCGCAAGGCCGACACGCTCGGGGTCTTCCAGATCGAAAGCCGCGCGCAGATGGCCATGCTGCCGCGCATCAAGCCGCGCACCTTCTATGACCTGGTGATCGAGGTCGCCATCGTGCGACCGGGCCCCATTCAGGGCGACATGGTCCATCCTTACCTGCGGCGCCGCGAGGGGAAGGAGCCGGTCGTCTTTCCCAAGCCGGAACTGGAGGAGGTTCTGGGCAAGACGCTCGGCGTGCCCCTGTTCCAGGAGCAGGCGATGCGGGTGGCGATCGAATGCGCCGGATTCACCGCGTCGGAAGCCGATCAGCTGCGCCGCGCCATGGCGACCTTCAAATTCACCGGCGGGGTCAGCCACTTCAAGGACAAGCTGGTCGGAGGGATGGTCGAGCGGGGCTATACGGCCGAGTTCGCGGAGAAGACCTTCAGCCAGCTGGAAGGCTTCGGATCCTACGGCTTCCCGGAAAGCCATGCGGCGTCGTTCGCCCTGATCGCCTACGCCTCCTCCTGGCTCAAGTGCTGGCATCCCGATGTCTTCTGCGCCGCCCTGCTCAACGCCCAGCCGATGGGGTTCTACGCGCCGGCCCAGATCGTGCGGGACGCCCGCGAGCACGGGGTCGAGGTGCGGCCGGTCTGCGTCAATGCCAGTCGCTGGGACTGCACCCTGGAGCCCACGGAGCGGGAGGACCGGTTCGCGGTGCGGCTGGGACTGCGCATGGTGCGGGGCCTGGCCAACGGGGACGCGGCCCGGCTGGTGACGAACCGCGGGGATCGGCCCTTCGCCGGCATCGACGATCTGTGGCGACGGGCCATGACGCCCGTCGGGGCCCTGACGCGACTGGCCGAGGCCGACGCCTTTCTGGAGGGGCTCCGCCTGTCCCGCCGCGACGCCCTGTGGTCGATCAAGGCGCTCCGCGACGATCCCCTGCCGCTGTTCGCGGCGGCCTCGGCGGAGGCCGGCGAACTCGTGCCGGAGGTGGATGAGCCTGATGCTGCCCTGCCGGCCATGCCCGCCGGTCAGGAGGTGGTGGAGGACTACACCCATGTGGGCGTGACGCTGCGGGACCACCCGCTGGCCTTCCTGCGCGACGAACTCCAGGTCCGGCATGTGATGACCTGCGCCGACGGGACGGCCATGCGCGACCGCCGCCTGACCCGGGTCGCCGGCCTCGTTCTGGTCCGTCAGAAGCCGGGATCGGCCAAGGGGGTGATGTTCATCACCATCGAGGACGAGACCGGTGTGGCCAATCTAGTGATCTGGCCGAGCCTCTACGAGCAGCAGCGGCGGGTGGTGCTGGGCGCCAGCCTGCTGGTGGTCGACGGCAGGGTGCAGCGCGAAGGCGAGGTGGTGCACATCGTCGCCGAGCGGCTGCACGACGGCTCGGACCTCTTGGCGTCGCTGGGCCGGAGGGGCGAGTTCCGGTTGCCGCATGGGCGGGGCGACGAGGTCTATCGGGGCAGTAAGCCGGACGCCCGGACACCCAAGGCCCGGGACATCTACATTCCGGACCTGTCGCTCGAGGGCATTCGAGTCAGGACGCGGGACTTTCGGTAGGCATGAGATCGCACCACTTTCCCAGCCGCCTACGGCATCCTAAAGCTCCGCATTAAGGACGAGACCAACCCCGGGGCTATTTGATGGACAAGATGGAGTGGGCAGTCGAGAGCCTGGAGTATCTTCGTAAAGCCCGCATCGCGATCGACGATGAGTTTCGCGGCGCCATGCAAGATGCGAAGGGCTACCCAGGGTCCTGGAAGGATCCATGGCATGGCACATCGCGCGATATCATTTCCAATCTCTACCACTACTCCGAGGAGTTTGTGGCGGACGTCCGGATCCCAAATGAGATGTTCGCCTCACCTGAGCGATTTGAGCAGGGGCTCGTAGCGTACCGGGCTTTCGTGCAGGCAATGGTCGACGACCTCGACGAGGAGCAGGCCGCCTACGAACTCAAGCACAAGATCGTCGGCGCACCACACATCGTCGACGTCGCCCGCCGGCAGGTTTTCCACGTTCTCGGAGCCATTGATTACACCTTGGCACGCAAACCCTCGCCACCCGCTGCCACAGTCAGTTCCGAAACCGCGGATCTGGACCTGATCGTCACACTTGCCCGCCGTTTCCACGAGAGTGTCCTTGCTTTGAAGACCCACCCGCACGGTGGAGCGGTTTATGCCATCAAGGACGAGTGGGACTGCCAATACCTGTTCCGCTCGATCCTCGCCGCCTACTTCCCGGATGTGCGTGAAGAGGAATGGAGCCCATCCGTCGCCGGCAGCGCGTCGAGGTGCGAGTTCTTTCTCAAACCGCTGCGGGCGATGGTGGAACTCAAATACGTCCGCAAGTCCGACACGACCAAGATCAAGAAAGAACTCGCCAACGACTTTGTCGATTACGGCGGTAACAGCGAAGTCGACCGGCTCATCTGCCTCGTTTACGATCCCGACAACCACCTGAAAAACCCTGCAGGCTTCCAGTCCGATCTGTCTAAACCACGGACCGGCCTGATTGACGTGAAGGTCATCGTCTCTCCACCGCGATGAGGGGTGATGCCGCAGGCGTCAGTGCATTTCGGACCGATGCATGGGCGGTGGCGGCTCGGTCATATCCAGGCTGTCGATCATGATGTCGATTTCCGCCTGCACAACATCGAGGTCACGCCCTTCGAACATCTGTTCGGCGGCCTCACGCCAAGCCGCTCGGAGCAACTCTCGGGCATCGTCGGGTAACATATCCTCGAGATAGTGGAGGCCGCGCTCCGCGAGCAGGCGCTGGGCGACCACGCCGGCGCGCGTCGCAATATCTCCTGCGGGGGCCGCGTCGCCGGCCGCACCTCGCTTCAGTGACTTTGTGCGCCTTGGCATGACGAAGGATGTCCCGGCTAGGCGTGTCCGCGCACAGCCGCGTCGGCCAGCACGCGCGCGCGGAAAGACTCGAGATCGAATCCGACTGTGTGATCATCGATCGCCAGAAGCGGCTCAACTGCCGCGGCAGCCACTACGTCGGCATGTATGTAGTCAGCGCCTTCGGCGTCCCCCGGAAGCGTCCAGGCTCGCAGACCACGATCATCATGCAACCGCGCGAGCGCCTCCAGCCGAAGCTGAATGGCAAAGGCATTAAGCGCTGCCTCATCCGCTTCGTCACGCTCCTCGAGTAGTCTGAACAGGCGGAAGGCGCGACCTTCGAACGAACCACGTTGATCCGCAGGCAGTTCGCCGATGGCTTCCAACGACGCCGCAAAAAGCTCGGGCGATACCTCGGCGCTCATGGCTCGATCCGTGAAGCTAGACATGCAGTTCCCCTGAACGGCTGTGGTTCACCAGTATGGGCGTAAAAGCCCGCTCGACTATGTCCGCACTCGAGGGCAACGCCAAGGCCACCTTCATTCACCACCGCTTGATGTCTTGCTTCTCCGCGGGATCCAAGAAAAACCGAAGTTCATAAGCGACCCATCTCACAAGGCTGTGATCGATTTCCTTACTCAGAACCAGATCGGAACAGGCCGAAACAGATCGAACAGGTCACCTATTCATTCCGTCCATCAGTTCTCTACGTCCGCCGGTTGCGGTTTATTTCCGTCGATGCTTGCTTGGTTGCAGTTCTGGTTCAGACGGAAAGGAGCGCCACATGGCCGGTCTACATCTTCACGGAACTGAGGAAATGCTGCTGACCCGCAAGGAAGCGTCCACCGAGCTTCTACGTATGGGCATCCGCCGGTCACCGTCGACACTGGCGAAGGTGTTCTGCACCCGGTCTGACGGACCGCCCTGCACCCACCTCGGGCGGACCCCCTACTACCCCAAGAGCCTGCTGCACGAGTGGGCGCGCAGCCAGCTCTCGGGCCTCCGGTCTTCGTCGAGCCAGCCTCGCCAGGCCGGACATTGGGGCGAGGCCGCTCACGAGGGCGCCTAGCTCCCCAGTCCATCGCGACAACTTCGGCCGCCCGGCGACCCGCCGGGCGGCCGTCTTTCAATGGGCCGTCTGTCCGTCTTCAACCGACCAGCCCGCGAGAGAGGCGGCGACGCTCTCGCTGATCCTGTCGGCGGCGGCACGGACCGGGTCGTCCGCCAGGTGGGCGTATCGACTTGTGGTGCTGACGTGACTGTGGCCGAGCAGCTTGCCGATGAGCTGAAGCCCTTCGCCGCCGGCCAGCCCGGCGCTCGCGAAGCTGTGCCGAAGGTCATGGATCCGCAGGTCTTCCATCCCGGCGCGTTTGCGGATGCCGACCCAGGCCCAGTCGAGATTGGCGATCGGACGCTTGGGATCCTTCCGATCCGGGAACACGTAGATGCTCCCGTTCGAGAGCAGGCCCTCGATCAGCTTCAGCGCCGCGCTCCCGAGACGGATCACCTTCGCCCCGGTCTTGGAATCCTCCAGCCGGAGCATCCCCATGGTGCGGTCGATCTCCGACCACTTGAGCCTGGCGATCTCGTTCTTGCGGGCGCCGGTCAGCGCCAGCAGGCGGATGATGTTGATGTGGCGCGGATCGCCCCCATGCTTCTCGAGCTCCGCCAGGACATCGCCGAGCCGGGCCAGTTCGGCCGGGGAAAGGAAGCGGTCCCGACGGTTGTCCTTGTAGCGTTTCACCCCTCGCGTGGGGTTGGTCTTCACGAACTCCCGCTCAACGGCGAACGTGAAGATACCGCCCAGCAGTCCGACCGTGCGCGAGGCCGCATGAATACCGCCGCGAGTGTGCGGCGTCGCCTCTCCACGAATGCGTCCCGACCCGACATCGACCATCAGCCGCTCGATGTCCGCTCGGCCGATATCGGTGACCTTCATCTTGCCCAGGCGGGGTTTGATGTGGCGGGCGATGCGGATGCGATCGATCCGAAGGGTCGTCGCTTTCTTCATCGTCACGCCCTCCTTCATGTAGAGGTCGCAGAGCTCCGACATGGTCAGTTCTTCGCGTCGTTCGACTTTGGTCCCCTGAGGGTCACCACCTGACGCGACTTCGGCCAGTACAGCGGCCGCTCGTTCGCGGGCTTCCTCGGCGGTCACGACGCCATGGCGAGCGATGTGAAGGAGGCGGTCAGCGCCGCCGATCGTCCTGTATCGAACGACGTAGGTTTTGGTATCGCTGACGGCGACGCGCACCCCGAAACCCTTGAGCTGCGTGTCCCAGAGGGTGAAGCGCACCCCTTCAGACGTCAGGGCGTCGACCAGGCGTTTGGTGATCTTTCCGGACCTCGGGTTCTGAACCATTCGATCTCTCCTCGGGCCCACGAGGGGTCCCGTTTCTGGTCCCGGTTTTGGTCACCACATGGTCACCAGCCGGGAGGATTTCGGAGGATAATCGAGAAATCAGCGGTAAAAGAACGAACCCTGAACCTGCCCACCACAAGGGTGTTTGAGCCATTTCGAGCAACTGAAAAGAACCCTAAGGTTCGAGCTCTATGTCCCAATAGAGATAGTCGAGCCAGCTCTGGTGCAGGAAGTGGGGCGGGAAGCGCCGCCCCGCCTGCTGAAGCTGCCAGGCGCTGGGCTGGTGGGCGGTGCGGCGCAGGGGCATGTGCGCCTGGCCGGGCGTGCGGCCGCCCTTCCTCAGGTTGCAGGGTCCGCAGGCGGCGACGATATTCTGCCAGGTCGTGCGCCCGCCGCTCGAGCGCGGGATGACGTGGTCGAAGGTCAGGTCCTGGGACGTACCCGGCTCGCCGCAGTACTGGCAGGCGAAACCGTCGCGCAGGAAGACGTTGAAACGGGTGAAGGCCGGTTTGCGGTCCTGGTCCACATAGGACTTCAGGCAGACCACGCTGGGCAGTTGCATCTCCAGCGAAGGGCTGCGGACAACCTTGTCATAGGTGGCGACCACGTCGACGCGGTCCTGCCACACGGCCTTGACCACCTCTTCCCAGGGCCACAACGACAGGGGGAAATAGGACAAGGGCCTGAAATCGGCGTTCAGCACCAGGGCTGGAAAGCCGGACGGCGGGCGGGACAGGACCTGCATCAGGCCCTCCCGCAGATACGGGGGGTTATCGACGCGACAGGACTGAAGACACGTCTCCTTCCTTGGTCTGATGCAGGAAACCCTACGCCTGATTCCCTCGCATCGCCATGACCGGCATGAGGAGTTTTCGTGACGGCGGCGTCATGGGCGACGACCGTAACTGGGGAAGGCCGGCAGGCTCCAGCCCCACTGCAAGGCGCCTGCGCGCAGCATGAATCCCGCCGCCAAGCCGGCGCCGACCGCAGGCCAGGTCCCAACCATCAGCGCCTTCAGGCCGACAAAGACGCTGGCGGACACCAGCGCCGCCGTGATGTTCAGCTCGCGTCGCAACAAAATGGAGGGCTGGTGCGCCAGCACGTCGCGCACGATGCCGCCGAAACAGGCCGTCAGCACCCCCATGACGATGCAGATCAGCGGCGCCGCATTATAGGACGCCGCCTTGGCCGCTCCCATGACGCCATAGGCGGCCAGCCCGACCGCATCCAGCCACAGCAAGGCCCGGAACCGCCACGAGCGTGCGCCCAGCAGCCAGAAGCCGACCGCCACCACCAGACAGACCGCCACATAGACCCAGTCCTGCACCCAGAAGACCGGCGCCCCGATCAAAAGGTCGCGCAACGTGCCTCCGCCCATGCCGGTGACGGCGGCGAAGAAGGCGAAGGTCAGAACATCGTGCTTAGCCCGGGACGCGGCCAGGGCGCCGGTGGCGGCGAACACGGCCACGCCCGCAAAATCCAGCAACGGCAGCACAGCAGCCGGACGAACCAGGTCTGCGCCCGCGATCGGCTCCAACATCGTCATCATCCCCAAGGCGCCGCCCGGCGCCGTCTTCGGGGTCGCCCCCGGCCTTCGTGAAGACGAGAGTCAGGCCCCCTCGTCCAGCGCGATTTCGCCGCGCCGAACGCCACCATACCACCCCCAGAGCAAATGCGCCGCCACCGCGCGATGCGGCCGCCATATCTCGGCGCGGGCGTAGGCCTGTTTCTCGTTCGGACGGTCCTCGGCGCGGTCCGCCCAGCGCATGGCCTCCTGCAGGGCCACGTCGCCGCCGGGAAAGACATCCAGTCGGCCCTCGCAGAACATCAGGAAGGTCTCGGCCGTCCACCGCCCCACCCCCTTGATGGCCACAAGGGCGGCGATGGCCTGGGCGTCGTCCAGCCGCTCCAGATGGTCGAAATCGATGTGCCCCTCGGTCTGGGCGCGGGCGATCTCATGGCCGTATTTCGCCTTCTGGCCGGACAGGCCGAAGGTGCGCAGCGTCTCGACATCGCGCGCCAGAACGGCGTCAGGCGTCACCTGCCCCTCCAGCCCTTCGACCACCCGTTTCCAGATCGAGGCGGCGGCCGCCACCGAGACCTGCTGCTCCACGATCATGCGGAACAGGCCCTCGTAGCCTCCCGGCCTCAACCGCCATTCAAACACGGGCGTCGAGGCATGCGCCCGCGCCAACGCCGGATCGGCGGCGGCCAGAGCCTCGCGGGCGACGGCGACGGAGGCGGGAGACGGAGCTAGGGCCATAGGGATCGTATCGACAGAAAAACGGCGCCGCTTTAGCATCGCGCCATGCGTACTCTGGACGATCTTCTACACCCGATCACGCCTGATCGTTTCTTTGCGGAATTCCACGGCCGAAAACCGCTGTACATCCCCGCGGAAGAAGGCGCCGCCAAGCGGTCGCTGCTGGACTGGACCACGTTCAACGGCCTGCTGAACCAACCCTCGATCTGGACGGCGCAAAGCCTCAAACTGGTGCAAAACACCGAGCCGGTCCCGCCCGAACGCTATTGCCGCACCGTCTCGACCCAGTCGGGGCCCGCCTTTCGGCCCGACCCGGCCAAGGTGGCGCTGTTCGTCGCTGAAGGCGCCAGCCTGATCGCTGGCGACGTGCAGGACCTGACCCCGCCGATCGCCGAACTGTCCGGCGTCCTCAGCCGCACCTTCGCCGCCAGCGCCGGGGCCAACGTCTATTGCTCATTCAAGGGGGTGCAGGCCTTCGGCGCCCACTTCGACCTGACCGATGTCTTCGCCGTCCAGACCGAGGGCGAGAAGCTGTGGCGCATCTATGAAAACCGCGCCGACGCCCCGGTCGAGATGCCGTCCGACGTCGGCGACATGCGCCGCTGGCTCGACCAGACGAAAGGCCGCCTTCAGGCCGAGGTGATGATGCGGCCGGGCGATGTGCTCTATCTGCCGCGCGGCTGCTATCACGACGCCCTCGCTCAGGACGCGGCCTCTCTGCACGTCACTTACTCCATCGCCTCCCTGCATGGCCGCATCATCTTCAACCTGCTGGAACAGGCGGCCATGCAGGACCCGGCCTTCCGGGCGTATCTGCCGCCATCCGGTCAAGACGGCGGCCGCGCCCTGCAACAGCACCTGGCCGGGCTGGGCCAGAGGCTAGCGCAACTGGCCGCCTCGCCTGCTTTCCGCGATGAGATCGCCATGGCGCAGGAACGGCTGACGCCGCGCGCCCATCACTTCACCCTGCCCCATCGTGAAGCGCTGACCCGCTACAGCCGCACCGCCATGATGGCCCCCGCCTACGCCGGCCCTGTGGCCCACGCCATGCACTGGGCGCTGTCACAGCACGTCTTCACCCTCGAAGATCTGATCGCCCAGTTCGACTTCGTGTCCGAGGCCGACATCCGCGCCGCCGTAGATCAGGCCGAGAAGGCAGGAGCCTTGAAGCGGGTCTGACCCGTTTCGTCGCCGCCATGTTCGTCACCCGTTTCGCGCCTTCGCCCACCGGCCGCTTGCACAAGGGGCACGCCTTCTCGGCCCTGACAGCGTGGCGGGCGGCGAAGGGTGCGGGCGGGCGCTTCCTGCTGCGGATCGAGGATATCGACCCGACGCGGTGTCGGCCCGAGTTCGAGGTCGGGATCTTCGAGGATCTGGCCTGGCTGGGGCTGGATTGGGAGACGCCCGTGCGGCGTCAGTCCGATCACCTGGCCGACTACGCCGCCGTGGTGGAGGCGCTGGACCGCCACGGCCTGCTCTACCGCTGCTTCCGCACCCGCAAGGAGATACTGGACGCCATCGGCGATGCGCCCCACGGCCCCGCCGAGGCGGCCCGGCCCGGCCCCCATCCGGTCGAAGAAGAAGCGCGTCTGCTGGCTGAAGGACGCCCCTTCGCCTGGCGGCTGTCGCTGGATCGCGCCAGGGAGACGCTGGGCGGCGCCGCCTGGGACGCCTTGAGCTTCATTGAGGAAGGCTCAGGCCCCGACGGCGAAACCGGCCGCATCAAGGCGCGGCCGGAGACGGCGGGCGACGTGGTGCTGGCGCGCAAGGACGCCGGGACGGCCTATCATCTGGCGGTGACCCACGACGACGCCCTGCAAGGGGTCAGCCATGTCATTCGCGGTCAGGACCTGTTCGAAGCGACCCATATCCAGCGGTTGATCCAGGCCCTGATGGGCTGGCCCGCGCCCGTTTATCGCCACCACCGCCTGCTGGCCGGGCCGGACGGCCGCCGCTACGCCAAACGCGACCGCTCCGTCACCCTGGCCGAGTTGCGGGCGGGCGGCCTGACGCCGGATCGCCTCCGCGCGGAGCTGGCGCTCTAAGCTCGCAAAAAGCGCCCAACAAAAAAGACGCGGAGGTCGCCCTCCGCGTCTCTTCCTAGAATCCTTGAGGATTCGCGGCCTTAGAGAACCTTGAGGTCCACAGCCGAGGTCTTGCCGCGCTGGGTTTCCAGCTCGTATTCGACCTTGGCGTTTTCATCGAGGCCCACCAGACCAGCCTTCTGAACGGCGGTGATGTGGACGAAAACGTCCGAGCCGCCGGTGTCGGGTTGAATGAAGCCGAAGCCCTTGGTGGGGTTGAACCACTTGACCGTGCCGGTCGCCATATTGCGTCTCCGTAAACGCGCTTTTCCAGGCGGACGTCCTTGCAGGATCGCCCGTCAGCCCATCTGGACAAGCTCGTTCAGGCGAAGGAGCAAGACGCGGGTTTGGACCCCACGTGAAATCCGGACTGCAGCGATGTTGTCACCCGACTATCCACAGCGGTCAACTGTAAAGCGAATAGGGGCGTACGGGCTTTACAGTTAATTCGGCGCCTGCGCGCACAGGTCGCGCCCCGCCTGCTCGGGCCTCCGCATCCCGCTGCGCCCCCAATATCGTCCGACATCAGCATATCGCCGGACAGACAACAGGATTAGCCGCAGAACTGACGAAAAACCTGCGCCCTTCTAGGGCTGCATACGACAACTTCCGGTAGTTCAGGTCGAAATCTCCTTTTCGGGATGCTGACCCGGAGAAGAGGTTGGAACTCGGGCTGGCGACGCCCGCTGTTTCATCGCAAGGTCGATACATCACGACACAGGGACACGCCGATGGCCAAGGACGACTATGCCGACATCCTCGAAGCCCTGCAGATCCAGATGGTCGAGACTCAGGCCTGGGCCATCGAACAGGGGCTGAAGGTCGTCATCGTCTTCGAAGGGCGCGACGCCGCCGGCAAGGACGGGGCGATCAAGCGGATGACCGAGTATATGGCGCCGCGCCAGACGCGGGTCGTCGCCCTGCCCAAGCCCACCGAGCGCGAGACGACCCAATGGTATTTCCAGCGCTACGCCGCCCATCTGCCGGCGGCGGGCGAAATCGTGATCTTCAACCGCTCCTGGTACAACCGGGCCGGGGTCGAGCCCGTCATGGGCTTCTGCACGCCGGAGCAACATGAGCGGTTCCTGCACGACGCTCCGCATTTCGAGCGGATGCTGACCCAGTCGGGGACCTTGCTGATCAAGCTGTGGCTGGACATCAGCCGCGACGAGCAGGCCCGCCGTCTGGAGGAGCGCGTCGACCATCCGCTGAAGCGTTTCAAGGTCTCAGCCCTGGACGCCGAGGCCCAGGCCCGCTGGAGCGCCTATTCCGCCGCCCGCGACGAAATGCTGAAGCGCACCCATGTCGACTATGCCCCCTGGACCGTGGTGGCGACCGACAAAAAGAAAACGGCGCGGCTGAACATCCTGCGCCACGTCCTGCGCCGTCTGGACCGGCCCGGTCTGGAATGCCGCGAGCCGGACCCTGCGATCGTCTTCTCCGCCGATGCGGCGCCGGGGCGGCTGGCGGAATAGGCGTCGTCAGCCGCCGAACAGGCGCCGGTTCCTGTCGATGAAAGCGCGCATGGCCCGCACCAGCGGCCCGCCTTCGCGCCCCTTCAGATAGGCCCAGCCGGCGCCCGCCCCGATCAGCGCGCCGATTGAGTCGACGATCAGATCCCACATGGTGTCCACCAGGCCGGACTTCTGGGTGTTGAGGCCGAACACCTGGTCCAGGGTGAACTCCCAGATCTCCCACAGGGCGCCGATGGTCACGGCGAAGCAGAAGGCGAAGAAGGCCACCGTGAGGGGCGCCGCCTTCAGCTGGCTTCCCTGCACCAGCATCAGCATCAGCAGGGCGCCGACCAGGCCGAAGGCCACTGCCGAACCGCCGTGCAGCACCACGTCCCACCACCAGTAACGCTCGTAGAAATCGCCCAGTTCGCCCAGGAACAGGGTCGCGCACAGGAAGACGGCGATGGCGGTGACGAAGCCGATCGGCAGGTTCAGCCCGACGCGCGGCGCCAGCCAGAACGGGACAAGCGTCAGCAGGAAGGTCCCGGCGCCGACGAAGGTGACGCTGAACTCCCCCGTCAACAGGCCGCCGACGGCCGCGCCCAGCAGCACCAGCCAGGTCAGGACGAGCAGCCAGGGGAATGGTGACTTCCTGCGTATCGTCATCCGTCCTGTCTGACCGGCTGCTGTTCTCGGGTCTCGAGCCTAACCGGACGGCTCCGAGGCGCAAGCCCGGCGTTGCGCTTCACTCCCAGCACCAGGCCCAGCGGTCCCAGGCGTCGCGCCGTCTCATAGGCCGCCCAGCAACCGCCGAAGGTGACGGCGATCAGCAGCCCCGCCTCCAGCCCCTGCGGCAGACCCAGCTTGGACAGGTGATAGGCCGCGACGACGGTGAGGGTCTGGTGGACGATGTAGAAGCAGAAGACGCCGCCCGTCAGATAGCGCAGCCACGGTCCGCCCCGGTTCAGATAGCGCGCGCCATAGCCCAGCACCGCGGCGATGAAGGCCCACTGATCCAGCGCATAGACGAGTCGCATGGCGGCCCTCAGCGCTTCGGGCGGCGTTCCGCCGTCGCGATAGGTCCAGGCATAGGTCGCCCATCCCGCCCAGGCGCACAGGGCCAGGATCAGCGCCGGTCGCCGCAGCCGTTCATAGGTTGCCTTCAGCACCGCTGAGCGGACGCTGAGAAAGCCGAACAGGAAGGCGCTGAACGACACCGCGTGGTTGTACCAGTCATCGGTCAGGGCGTGGGTCGTCGGAAAGATCCGCGCCAGGGTCCAGCGCAGCAGGAACAGCCACAACACCGGCCAGATCAGCAGGCCCCAGCCCTTCAGGGCGCGCTCCAGCCCTGACTGGATCACAGGCAGCAAACCCCGCCCGAACGCCAGCAGGCCCGCCAGCACGAGGCTGTAGACGAACAGATAGGCCACGAACCACATATGGTTCCACGTCGGCGTAGTCAGGCAGCCGTCGGCGTCGCACCAGCCGCCGGACGCCGTGGCGTACTTCACCCAGAAGTCGGCCAGCCATGGCGAGCGCGCCGGATCGACCACGCCCAACCCCTGAGCCGCCTCGACCACCTCGTAATAGGACTGCGGCGGCACGATCACGAACATGGCGAACAGCAGCGGCGGCAGCAGACGCCAGGTCCGCGACCCGGCGAAACGGCGCGCGGCGCCCTTCCCCTCGCCCTCCAGACTGTCGAACAGGAAACGGGTCGCCGCGCCCGACACCAGAAACAGCAGGGTCAGCCGCCAGGGGTTGGTCAGTTGCATGACCGGCTCCAGCCATTCGACCGGCTGCGGGCTGTTCACATGCCAGTCCCAGGGCACGTAGAACATGCCGACGTGGTAGAGGATCAACAGCATGAAGGCGCCGACCCGGATCCAGTCCAGGTCATGGCGGCGCAGGGCTGCGGGGGTTTCGGATGCGAGGGGTTCTGAGGACATGGACGACCTGACATGACGGAAACGACGCCATCGGCCGTGCCTCGGGCGCCCCGCGCCCGGCAAGGCGCGGGGGCTGAACAGTCGGACGCCGGGGCCGGGTTGCAGGCGTCAGTGACGAACGGCGCGCCTGTCGGGACGAAAAGCGCGGACAGACGCGACCTGCTGGCCGGCGGGACGATCCTGCTCGCCGTTACCCTGGCGTTTCTGGTGGTCAACGCCCTGACTGTTCTGGCGGACTGGCCGGACCTGCGCCCCTGGGCGCCGTGGCTGTGGGAAGGGTCCAGCGCCCTTGCGCTGATGCTTTTGATCTGGCTGCCGTGGCGGGCGTCGGGCGCGGCGCCGTCATCGCTGTTGCACGAAGGATGGCGGGCGCGGGGGCGGTTTCTGGCCGTGCATCTGGGCGCCGCCATCCTGTTCAGCCTGCTGCACGTCGTGCTGATGGTGGGGATGCGGCACGGGGTCTACGCCCTGCTGGGAGAGGTCTATGACTATGGACCGCCCATCGAGAAGTTCATCTATGAACTGCGCAAGGATGTGCTGAGCTACGCCCTGTTCGTCGGCGTTTTCTGGGGATCGCGCAGCCTGCGCGAGGCGCGCGAGACGCCGCTGCGACCCGTCAGCTTCGACATCCGCGACGGGGGGCGGCTGATCCGGGCGCCGCTGAACGACATTCTGGCCGCGACCTCGGCGGGCAACTATGTCGAGTTCGTGCTGGCCGACGGGCGCAGACCGCTGATGCGCGTCACCCTGTCGGCGGTCGAGGGCGAACTGGCGCGCTTCGGCTTTGTGCGGACGCACCGGGGCTGGCTGGTCAACGCCGCGAGGATGACCGGACTGCGGCCCGAAGGCTCAGGCGACTGGACCGTGGAGCTGGGCGTGCTGGAGGCCCCGCTGTCGCGCCGTTACGCCGAAGCGCTGGACCGGCTGCGGACACAGGGGTTAAGACCGCCCGCATGAACACAGCCCCGCTTCCCGACGCCGCCGGCCAGAACTGGGTCGACCGTCATGCGCCCGAGCGTCTGAAGCCTTGGCTGAAGCTGGGCCGCTTCGACCGGCCGATCGGGACATGGCTGCTGCTGCTGCCCGGCTGGCAGGGGATCATGCTGGCGCTGAACCAGTATGATCGACCGTTCGGCGGCTATGAGGTGTGGCTGATCATCGGCTTCGCCGTCGGGGCCGCCCTGATGCGCGGGGCAGGCTGTGCGGTGAACGATATCGTCGACCGCGACTTCGACGCCCAGGTGGCCCGCACCGCTCTGCGCCCCATTCCGGCAGGCCAGATCAGCGTCAAGCAGGCCTGGGCCTTCGTCGGCGGCCTGTCGCTCATCAGCCTGTGCATCCTGCTGACGATGAACCTGATGTCGGTGCTGCTGGGCGCCCTGTCGCTGGGGCTGGTGGCCGCCTATCCTTTCATGAAGCGCATCACCTGGTGGCCGCAGGCGTGGCTGGGCCTGACATTCAACTGGGGCGCCCTGCTGGGGTTCGCGGCCGCGACGGGGGGCCTGTTCGCCCTGGGCTGGCTCTATGTGCTGCAGGTCAAGATCAGCGGCGACAGCTACTGGATGGCCGAGGGCCTGAACCGCATGGGGAACGTCGCCCTGTCCGCGGGCCTGCTCTACGCGGGCGGCGTCTTCTGGACCCTGGGCTACGACACCATCTACGCGCTTCAGGACATCGAGGACGACGTCATGGCCGGGGTGAAGTCCTCGGCGCGGGCGCTGGGCGGCAAGGTGAAGGAAGGCGTGGCCGTCTTTTACATCCTGGCCGTGGCCCTGGCGGGCGCGGCGGGCTACGTCGCCGGTCTGGGGCCGGTCTTCTATGTCGGTCTGGCGCTCTACGCCCTGCATTTTGTCTGGCAGGTGCGGCGACTGCAGCCGGACGATCCGAAACTTTCCCTGCGTCTTTTCAAATCAAATCGCGATGCGGGGTTGATCCTTCTGGCCGCCATCGCGTTCAACGGCCTAGCTTTCTGATCGAACCGTTCCAAAGGAGCCCGGCATGATCCCTTCGCGCCCCCTTCGCGTCCTTCTCGTCACCGCCGCCGTCGCGGCCTCGCTCGCAGCGTGCCAGCGCAATGAGAAGAAGGAGGCCCCTGCTGCGCCGACCGCCTCCGCCCATGCCGTCGAAGGGCCGCTGAAGTACGACAGCGCCACGCCATACGCCAAGGTCAGCCTGAGCCTGCCCGAGGCCGTGCTGTCCTATCCGGCGCTCTACACCCCGCTGTACCGCGACGAGGTGGCCAAGCTGAAAGAATACGCCGAGGGGGCCCAGGCCGACCGCACCGAGGCGGGTTCGCCGGAAGGCATGCCCCCCTATGAAAAAACAATCGTCTACGGCGCCCCGATCGAGACCGGCCGCCTGTTCAGCCTGATGCGGACCGACTTCGACTATTCGGGCGGCGCCCACCCGAACACCGTGGCCACGGGCCTGCTGTGGGACAAGTCCGAAGGCCGTCGCATCGCCGCCGCCGATCTGCTCGCCGAAAAGGCCGACAAGACCAATCTGGAGCGCGCCCTGTGCCAGGCGGTGAACACCGCCAAAACCAAGCGTCCCGGCGCCACGCCCGTCTCGACCACCGGCGAGATGTGGACCTGTCCCAAGCTGAAGGACGTGGCCGTGACGCTGGCGCCGGGCTCCACGCCGGGCAAGGCGGGGGGCCTGACCTTCCTGCTCGACGCCTATGCGGTTGGTCCCTACGTCGAGGGCGCCTACTACCTGACCCTGCCGCTGTCGGCCTTCCAGAGCGCCCTGTCGCCGGAATATGCGGGCGAGTTCGAGGGCGCTCCGATCAAGTCGGGCGACGTGACCGACGACCTGCGGCTGAAGGCGCCGGCCGCCTGATCAGCGGTCAGTCCTCGCTCTTGAGGAAGGCGTCGATCAGGGCGTTAAGCCGCTCCGGCTGATCGATCATGATGAAGTGCCGGGCGTCGTCGACGCGCTTCAGCGTCACGCCCGGCAAGGCGGCGTACTCGCGGCTCCAGACGGCGTCGGCCAGGGCGGCGGGCGCCCCGCCGTTCGCGTCCGAGGCGTAGACGGCCCAGACCGGCGTGGTCATGGCCGCCAGGCCCGGGCGCGCGTCGGTCGTCATCACTTCGCTGATGGCGGACGCCATCGCCTGGCAGTCGGAGGCCATCGACCAATCGACCATGGCGCTGCGCCCGGCCTCGTCGCGCATCATGCCCACGGCCGTCTGCTGCTGCTGGACACGGAAGGCCGCCTCGTCTGCGCTCAGAATGGCGGCGGCGGCCTGATCGGCGAAGGGCTGGGCCGTCTGCGGCGTGACCTGCGGGCCGAACATGGCGCTGAAGAAGGGCAGGCTGTCCACGCTCATCACGCGACTGACCGCCTCGGGATGCTGCTGCGCCAACAGCAGACTGCTGAGTCCGCCCATCGAATGGCCGATGACGGCAGGCCTGTTGAGGGTCGCCGCATAGCGGGCCAACTCATCGACGACCGGCTGAACGAAGGCGCCGTCCCCGTGCGCCCACGGCTCGCCTGCAAAGCCCGCCAGCTGCACCAGATGAACGCGATGCGAGGCCGACAGGCGCCGGGCCAGCGGCCGCCAGACTTCGCGTGAAGAGGCGAAGCCGGGGATCAGGATCACGTCCGGCCCCTGCCCGATCACCTCGACCGACAGGCGGTCGGAGACGAAGGCGGACGCCTCGGCAACGGCCGGTTCGGCCTGGGCAGGCGAGACGATACTGGCGACGCTGAAGCCGACGGCGGCGGCCAGGATGAAGGCGCGCAGTATCTTGGCGGGAGCGGAGATCTTGGTCATGGCGTTTCCTTATGTGTCGGCCCTGCCCGCTGTTCAGCGCACAGCAGGGTTCGCCCCTCGGATCAGGCCCGAGGATGAAGGCGATGAAGCGAAACAGGAGAGTAAGGTTTTCCTGACTTTACACGTCAGGCATGCGGGTTCTCGAAGATGTCCTCGACCGGCCGCTCGAACAGGGCGGCGATGCGATAGGCCAGATCCAGCGAAGGGTCGTGCTTCTCTGTCTCCAGAGCGTTGACCGCTTGTCGGGACACGCCCAGCGCCTGGCCCAACTGCTCCTGGGTCCAGTTCCTCTCGGCGCGCAGCAACTTCAGCTTGTTCTTCATCAGTTCGATGACCGGATGAAAGGCGCCACCAGGCCGAACGCAGCCCAGAACAGCGGATAGATCAGCCAGGCCGGCAGATGCGGCGCCCCGGCGAAACTCTCGCCGAAGCCCCAGAATGTCGCCGCCGCCATCGCCAGTCCCGACGCGATGATGAACTGCTTGGCAGCGACCATGCGCACGAACTCGTCGCTTTCGCGCATCAAGGCCAGGGTGGCCCAGAGCTGGCCCACCACCGGCGCGGCGACCGCCGCCGCCAGCGCCCATCCTGCCGGCTTGCCCATCAGTTCGTCAAAAGCGTCCGTGGTCATCATCGCCACGCAAATCAACATGTAGGGAATCATGAAGGCGAAGGTGCGCAGGACATAGCGGCGTCCCGCCGGGGTGTATTGCTTGGAAAGGGTCAGCATGGCAGGCGCTCCTGACTTTATGTCATGAAAACCTGACATCATAGTCGTGTCATGTCAACCTGACTTTTATCAGCCCGTGCTGACTTTATTGCCACGAGCTTCAGCGCCCCCTAGCTTGCCCTCATGCGTAGTCTTCTCGCCCTCGTCGCTGCTTTCCTGACGACAGCCGCGCCGCTCTCAGCGCTGGCTTCCGCCACCGCGCCATTCCATGCGGAAGACGTGCGCGGCGCCCGCGACTACAGGGACCTGCCGCGCCTGGACGGGGCGCGTATTCGCGCCTGGCGGCAGTTGTCGGTGGCCGAGATCACCTTGCCGACCGCAGCCGTGGCCGAAGGCGCCGCCACCGAAGACGCCCATCGCATCCAGGGTCAGATCAATCATCTGGACTACGTCGTCCGCCCCGCCATCGCGTCGATCGACATGGCCCGGCACTATGAAGACGCCCTTCGCGAGGGCGGTTATGAGACCGTCTTCTCCTGCACCGGCATCGCCCGCTGCGGCTCGGGCATGGGCGCCCTGATCCTGCTCAGCGACACGGTGGCGCCCGCCGGGTTCGCCGACGGCGTGTTCAACGATCAGTTGCGGGTCATCGTGGCGCGCAAGGGTTCGACCTGGGTGCTGCTGCACATGACGCGCGGGCCGGACCGGTCGCTGGTCTATCAGGCCGTCATCGAGGGCGCCCGTGAGCTCGACTAGGCGCATCGCCGACCCTGCCCGCTTCATACGCGATAACACCCGCCTTCAACCCGTTTCGCATACGCCCGAAA
The DNA here is from genome assembly GCF_003576505.1 of Brevundimonas sp. LPMIX5. Lineage (NCBI taxonomy): Bacteria > Pseudomonadati > Pseudomonadota > Alphaproteobacteria > Caulobacterales > Caulobacteraceae > Brevundimonas > Brevundimonas sp. LPMIX5. The sequence goes on along the minus strand of NZ_QWTZ01000005.1, from coordinate 6,187 downwards.
TCTCCCTGTGGCTGGCCGATGAGGTCACGCCGATCTGGCGCCTGACCGAGGAGGAACTGGGCGAGATGGGCCTGCCTCCGCCGTTCTGGGCCTTCGCCTGGGCGGGGGGACAGGCGCTGGCGCGCTGGTTGCTGGACCATCCGCAGGCGGTTGCCGGGCGCCGGGTGCTGGACCTGGCCGCCGGATCGGGTCTGGTGGGGATTGCGGCGATGAAGGCGGGCGCGGCCTCGGTTCTGGCCGCCGACATCGACCCCTTCTGCGCCGCCGCCGTCGCCGCGAACGCGCAGGCCAACGGCGTTCAGATCGCCTTCACCGCCGACAATCTGCTGGAGGCCGCGCCCGCGTCGTTCGACCTGATCTGCGCAGGGGATGTCTTCTATGAGGGGCCGATGGCGCAGGCGATGCTGGCGTGGCTGAAACAGGCGCGAGCGACCGGGACAACCGTGCTGGTCGGCGACCCCGGCCGCACCTACTTCCCTAAGGAAGGCCTCAGCCTGCTGGCCGAATACCGGGTGCCGACAACGCGCGAGTTGGAGGACCAGGAGGTCAAGCGCACGCGGGTCTGGTCGCTGGACGCCTGACGCCCCCCTCAGGCGTCTCTCGGCAGGACGGTCAGCACCCGCGCCATGTGCTGGTGGAAGGCTTCCATATAGTCGCGCAGGAACTGTTCCGTGTCGGGAACCGAGACGTTGCCGTCATCGTCGATCAGGTCCGGCTTGAACTGGATATAGGCCTCGACCGCGTTCATCTGCGGTGCGTTCAGGAAGCCCAGGATGGGGCGCAGGGCCTGCTGTCCGACCGCCGTGCCGATGGCCCCGATGGAGGCGCCGATGACCGCCGTCGGCTTGTTCTTGAAGACATTGGTCCCATAGGGGCGGCTGGCCCAGTCGATGGCGTTCTTCAGCCCGCCAGGGATGGAGCGGTTGTATTCCGGCGTAACAATCAGGATGGCGTCCGAGCCCTTGATCGCCGCCTTGAAGTCGTTGGCGACGGCCGGATAGTCGGCGTCGTAATCGTAGGAATAGAGCGGCAGATCGGCGAAGCTGATCTCGGTCATGTTCAGCTTGTCCGGCGCCAGCCGAACCAGGGCCTTGGCCAGTTTGCGGTTGATCGAGCCCTTGGCCAGGCTGCCGATGATATAGCCGACGTTGTAGGTGGTCATGAGGGGCGTCCTGCTGGGTGAGGGCGGCGTCTACGGCCGCTGGCGAGTCAATGCCCAGCCAAGCTTGGCGGTTCCGTTCAGACGCGAACGGCCTGACGCCCCCGCCCCGCCTCGCCGAAAACACGCAGATAGCGTTCGATCTCGGCGCGGTCGCCGGTGGCCTTTTCGACGTTGTCCGACAGTTTGACCGCCGGACGGCCCGCCGCCTGCGTCACCTTGCACACCAGCGACAGGGGCAGCAGTTCCGGCGCCTCTACGGGGGCGCAGTCGCGGAAATCATTGGTCAGATTGGTGCCCCAGCCGAAGCTGGTGCGCACCCGGCCCTTGAAGTGGGCGTGGGCCGCCTCGATGCCGTCGACGTCCAATCCATCGGCCAGAACCAGCAGCCGCTGGCGCGGGTCGCGGCCCTTGGACGCCCACCACTTCATGATGATCTCGCCGCCCTCGATCGGCGGGGCGGAATCGGGGCGGAAGCCTTTCCAGTCGGCCAGCCAGTCAGGCGCGTCGTCCAGAAACGCCTGCGTGCCGAAGGCGTCCGGCAGGGCGATCAGCAGATTGCCGTCATAGGCCGCGCGCCATTCCTCCAGCACCCGATAGGGCGCGGCGCGCAGGGCCGCCTCGTCTTCGCCCGCCATCGCCGCCAGGACCATCGGCAGTTCGTGGCCGTTGGTGCCGATGGCCTCAAGGTCGTTGTTCATCGCCAGTAGCACGTTGGAGGTGCCGATGAAGGCGCCGCCCAGCCCTTCCTTCAGCGCTTCGACGCACCAGCCCTGCCACAGAAAGCCGTGGCGGCGTCGCGTGCCGAAGTCAGACAGGGCCAGCGGCTGCAGCTTTCTCAGCCGCTCGATCTTGCTCCACAGCCGGGTCTTGGCGCGCGAATAGAGGATGTCCAGTTCGAACCGCCCCATGCGGCGCAGGGCTCGGCGGCTGCGCAGCTCGTTCAGGATCGACAGGGCGGGGATTTCCCACAGGGTCACGTCGGCCCAGCTTCCCGAAAACTCGAGCCGATACTGGCCGTCGGCGCTGCGCGAGAGGTCGTATTCCGGCAGACGATACTCGGCCAGCCACGCCAGGAAATCAGGGCTGAAGATCTGCTTCACCCCATAGAAGGTGTTGCCGCCCAGCCAGATCAGCTCGCGGTTGGTGAAGCGCAGTGACCGGGCGTGGTCCAGCTGGGCACGCAGTTCGGCCTCGTCCACCTCTTCGGCCAGCCGCACCGAAGTCGTGCGGTTGATCACCGAGAAGGTCACCGGCACGTCGCGGAACCGCCGCCAGATCAGCTGCAACATCAGCAGCTTGTAGAAGTCGGTGTCCAACAGGCTGCGGACGATGGGGTCCAGACGCCAGCCGTGGTCATAGGCCCGCTTGGCCAGGTCGATGTTCGCCATACCCGATCAGTCCGCCTTTCGTTCCGCCGGTTCGAGAACCGCTTCCGCCGGGGCCTCGTCCTCATTGACCAGCCGCCCCTCGCGGTGCGGCTTGATATAGGGAGTCGGCTTGGGCGTCGGCATATTGCCCCGCATCATGGCCCGCCCGGCCCCCAGACCGCCGGTGACCTCCAGGTCCAGCCGCGCCTCGTCGCGGCGGCGCACGTCGGCGATGACCTCAGCAGCTTCGTCCTGCGGCAGGCCTAGCTCCTCCAGCACGGCCTGACCGAACTTGAGGGCGGATTCGAAGGTCTCGCGCACCTGATAGTCCACGCCCGCCTGGATCAGGCGCAGCGAATGCCCCCGGTCGAAGGCGCGAACCAGAAGCTTCACGCCCGGAAACTCGGACTTGACCAGCTGGACGATGCGGTCGGCGGTCTCGGGCCTGTCGACGCAGACCAGCACCGCTTCGGCCCGCCCCGCGCCCGAGGCCCGCAGCGTGTCCAGCCGCGTGCCGTCGCCGTAATAGACCTTGAAGCCGAAGTTACCGGCCGCCTGGATCATCTCCACGTCGTTCTCGATGATCGACACGTCCACGTCGCGCGCCAGCAGGGGCTGGGACACCACCTGAGCGAAACGGCCGAAGCCGATGATCAGCACCTGGCCGCCCAGACCGTCGGCGGCATCGACGCCCTCGGCCTCTTCCGGCGACAGGCCCGCCTCCTTCGGCAGGAGCCGCTTCAGGGCCAGCGTCGTCAGCGGAGTCAGCGCCATCGACAGTATGACGATGGCCGTCAGGGCCGCGCTGGCCTGGGCGTCGATCACGCCGGCGCTGGCCGCCGCGCCGTACAGGACGAAGGCGAACTCGCCGCCCTGTGCGAACAGGGCCGCCCGCTCGACCGCTTCATGATGGCGGGCCCTGAACAGGCGGGCGACGACATAGATGACCAGCGCCTTGACCGCCATGAAGGCGGCCAGCCCGGCGACGACGATGCGCCAGTCGTTGATGACCACGCCGATGTCCAGCGCCATGCCCACCGACAGGAAGAACAGGCCCAGCAGGATGGCGCGGAACGGCTCCACATCGGCTTCCAGCTGGTGCCGGAAGGCCGAGTCCGACAGCAGCACCCCGGCCAGGAAGGCGCCCATGGCCATCGACAGGCCGACCTCGTCCATGATCCAGGCCGTGCCCGCCACCACCAGCAGGGCGGCGGCCGTCATCACCTCACGCCCGCCGTTGCGGGCCAGGAATCGGAACGCCGGATTGATGGCGTAGACCCCGACCGCCAGGACCCCCGCCAGGGCCGCCAGCGCCAGTCCGATCGACCGCCACAGAGGCGTCTCGCTCTCGGCTGCATGCCCAAGGGACGCGCCCAGCAGGGCGACGATGGCCAGCAGGGGCACTATGGCCAGATCCTCGAACAGCAGGATGCTGACCGCCCTCTGGCCGCCGGGCGTGGGCAGGTCGCCGCGCTCTTCCAGCATCTGGATGATGACAGCGGTCGAGGACATGACGAAGCCCATCGCCCCGACAAAGGCGACCGGCGCCGAAACTCCTGCCGCCATCGCCACGCCGGTCAGGGCCAGCCCCGCCAGCCCGACCTGTGCCGAACCGAGGCCAAAGATCTCCCGCCGCATCCCCCACAGGCGCTTGGGCCGCATCTCCAGCCCGATGATGAACAGGAAGATGACCACGCCGAACTCGGCGACGTGCAGGATGACTTCAGGCTCACGGAACAGGGCCAGACCGAAAGGACCGATGGCGACCCCCGCCGCCAGATAGCCGAGCACCGAGCCCAGCCCCAGCTTGCGGAACACAGGCACAGCCACGACGCCCGCCGCCAGCAGGGCCGCCACATGGCCCAGGTCCAGTCCCGTCGCAGCCTCGGCCATCGCTCACCTTTGATGATCTGGTTTCTAATAGTGGGGGCGAACGCGGTCGATTGCGAGAGGCGCCGTCGCTCCGCCTGCGCCGACAAATGCGCCCCTGTCGGAACTGCGTCCCCCGCACGCGGGTTTCCCCGCAGGGCCGCAAGGAGCCCCTTTCACCGGGAGAACGCCATGAAGATTCGCGACGTGATGAGCAAGGACGTGCAGGTCGCCCGCCCCGAAGACACTCTGCAGACCGTCGCCGGACGGATGGCGGCGGGCGACTTCGGCTTCATCCCCGTGGCCGACGGCGATCGGCTGATCGGCGCCCTGACCGACCGCGACATCGTCGTGCGCGGCGTGGCCTCGGGCGCCGGGCCGGAGGCGAGGGTGCTGGACGTTCTGTCGCGCGACGCCCTTGTGGTGCGGGCCGACGATGATCTGAAGGTCGCGCTGGACCTGATGTCGTCGCGTCAGATCCGCCGCCTGCCGGTGGTGGACAAGGACGGCCGCCTGGTCGGGGTGGTGTCGCTGGGCGACCTGTCGACGCGGGTCAAGGAACGCTACGCGGGAGAAGCGCTGGAAGAGATTTCCCGTCCCAGCTGACAGCCTTAAGGCCCCGCTAACCACGTCGCGGAACCCCACGATAACAGCTGATGCGCCATGCTGCCTCTTTGATTTTCAGGGGAGACCGGCATGGCGCGCGCCCAGTTCCAGAAGGGCCAGAAGGTCTGGGTCGAAAGCGTCGGCGTCTGGGCCCAGGTCGAGAAGGTCAATCCCGTCTGGGCCAAGGGCTTCGACGAGCCTGTCCGCATCACCTATGACGTGGGTCTGGGCCGTGAGTTCGCCGGCGCCGAACTGCAACTGCCCGCAGAGGACCGCGCGGCCACGGCCATAGGCGACTGGCGCATCCTGCGCGCGCGCAACAAATGGCAGGATGTCGCCGACTGCGCGCACCATCCCTTTCCCGGCAGCTATCCGGTCGTCGTCACCGACAAGGCTGACTGGGGCGGCTGGCGCGTGCCCGGCGCCGAATACGACCGCGATCCTCAGTGCATCGAGTTCCAGTCGCGCCTGATCGCCGCCGCGCCCGAACTGATGGATCTGGCGCGTGAAATCCTGGCCTCAGTGGCCGAGGCGCCCGATGACGCTCCACCCGAGACGGTGCGTCTGGCGCGACGGGCGCAGACGGTGCTTCGCCGGATCACTGATGTTCTCGCCCCTCCGCCCCAAGCCTTGCGAACGGGGTCGGGCGACACCGCAGCGCCTTTCGAAACTGAGGCTTAGCGGCCAGACTCCGCCTTGATGTCGCCTCCCGGCCGCCGACCCTCGACAGGAGTCGGCGACACAGCCTAGATTCTTCGCTGAATCGGCACAGGAGGTCGCCTTTTGCAGGGCATAGAGCGGCGCAGCTATGGGCCGGGCCGCAGGGCCACGGACCGACAGGGCGCGCGATCCGCTCCCTGGGCGCGCATCCTTGCGCTTGCCGTCGCCATTGCACTTGTGGCTTACGCCCTTCTGGTCCTGCGTGAGGCTGATCGACCCCGCCGCGAAGCTGAGGCCGCCCGCATCGAAGCGCTAAGCCTCGAAGCCCGCCTGGCCGCGTCGCAGGTCGAGGCCCAGGCCAACCGCGCAGCTCTGGCCCTGCGCGCGGGCGCCCGCGCGCTGAACCAGACGCCCGCCCAACCCGCCGCCGCCCTTGACCATGCGCGCGGCCTGGCCCCCGAAGCCGCCTTCATGATCGTGGATGCGCAGGGCCGGATTCTGGCCGCCAGCGGCGCGCGCCTTT